>NZ_JBHSPB010000035.1:0-43873 GCF_042656465.1 Streptomyces gamaensis | reverse complement strand
GCCGCGCAGGCCCGCGCTGCCGCGCCCGCCGCTCCGGCGGCCCCCGCCGCGGCCAAGCCGGCGCCCGCCGCCCCGGCGAAGCCGGCCGCCGCCAAGCCCGCCGCAGGCGCGCCCGCCAAGCCGGCGGCTGCTGCCGGCAAGGCAGCTGAGCCGGCCGTCGGACCCGAGCTCGTCACCTTGCGCGGCCCGTCCGCCGCCGTCGCGAAGAACATGAACGCCTCGCTGGAGATGCCGACGGCCACGTCCGTCCGCGCCGTCCCGGTGAAGCTGCTCTTCGACAACCGCATCGTCATCAACAACCACCTCAAGCGCGCCCGGGGCGGGAAGGTCTCCTTCACCCACCTCATCGGCTTCGCCATGGTGCAGGCGATGAAGCTGATGCCGGCGATGAACCACTCCTTCACCGAGAAGGACGGCAAGCCGACCCTCGTCAAGCCCGAGCACGTCAACCTCGGCCTGGCGATCGACCTGGTCAAGCCGAACGGTGAGCGCCAGCTCGTGGTCGCGGGCATCAAGAAGGCCGAGACCATGAACTTCTTCGAGTTCTGGCAGGCCTACGAGGACATCGTCCGCCGCGCCCGCAACAACAAGCTCACGATGGACGACTTCACCGGGGTGACCTGCTCGCTCACCAACCCCGGCGGCATCGGCACCGTGCACTCCGTGCCGCGGCTGATGCCCGGCCAGAGCGTCATCATCGGCGTGGGCGCCATGGAGTACCCGGCCGAGTTCCAGGGCACCTCGCAGGACGCCCTGAACAAGCTGGGCATCTCCAAGGTCATGACCCTGACCTCCACCTACGACCACCGGGTGATCCAGGGCGCGGCCTCGGGCGAGTTCCTGCGCATCATGAGCCAGCTGCTGCTCGGCGAGAACGGCTTCTACGACGACATCTTCGAGGCGCTGCGCATCCCCTACGAGCCGGTGCGCTGGCTCAAGGACATCGACGCCTCGCACGACGACGACGTCACCAAGGCCGCCCGGGTCTTCGAGCTGATCCACTCCTACCGGGTGCGCGGCCATGTCATGGCCGACACCGACCCGCTGGAGTACCGCCAGCGCAAGCACCCCGACCTCGACATCACCGAGCACGGGCTGACGCTGTGGGACCTGGAGCGCGAGTTCGCGGTCGGCGGCTTCTCCGGCAAGTCGATGATGAGGCTGCGCGACATCCTGGGCGTGCTGCGCGACTCGTACTGCCGCACCACCGGCATCGAGTTCATGCACATCCAGGACCCCAAGCAGCGCAAGTGGATCCAGGACCGGGTCGAGCGCCCGCACGCCAAGCCGGAGCGCGAGGAGCAGCTGCGGATCCTGCGCCGGCTCAACGCGGCCGAGGCGTTCGAGACCTTCCTGCAGACCAAGTACGTGGGCCAGAAGCGGTTCTCGCTGGAGGGCGGCGAGTCCGTCATCCCGCTGCTGGACGCGGTGCTGGACGCGGCCGCCGAGGCCCGCCTCGACGAGTGCGTGATCGGCATGGCCCACCGCGGCCGGCTCAATGTGCTCGCCAACATCGTCGGCAAGTCCTACGCGCAGATCTTCCGCGAGTTCGAGGGCAACCTCGACCCGAAGTCGATGCACGGCTCCGGCGATGTGAAGTACCACCTGGGCGCCGAGGGCACCTTCACCGGTCTGGACGGCGAGCAGATCAAGGTCTCGCTGGCCGCGAACCCCTCGCACCTGGAGACCGTCGACCCGGTCGTCGAGGGCATCGCCCGCGCCAAGCAGGACATCATCGGCAAGGCGGGCACGGACTTCACCGTCCTGCCGGTCCAGCTGCACGGCGACGCGGCCTTCGCGGGCCAGGGCGTCGTGGCCGAGACCCTCAACATGTCGCAGTTGCGCGGCTACCGCACCGGCGGCACCGTGCACATCGTCATCAACAACCAGGTCGGCTTCACCGCGCCGCCGGAGTCCTCCCGCTCGTCGATGTACTGCACCGACGTCGCGCGGATGATCGAGGCGCCGATCTTCCATGTGAACGGTGACGACCCGGAGGCCGTGGTCCGTGTCGCGCGGCTCGCCTTCGAGTTCCGCCAGGCGTTCAACAAGGACGTCGTCATCGACCTGATCTGCTACCGCCGCCGGGGCCACAACGAGTCGGACAACCCCTCGTTCACCCAGCCGCTGATGTACGACCTGATCGACAAGAAGCGTTCGGTGCGCAAGCTGTACACCGAGTCGCTGATCGGCCGGGGCGACATCACGCTGGAGGAGGCCGAGCAGGCGCTGCAGGACTACCAGGGCCAGCTGGAGAAGGTCTTCGTCGAGGTCCGCGACGCCGACGCGGCCGCCCCCGCGGCCGAGACGGCCCCGCCCCGGGAGGACGACTTCCCGGTGACGGTGCCGACCGCGATCTCCCAGGAGGTCCTCAAGCGGATCGCCGAGTCGCAGGTCTCCGTCCCCGACCACGTCACGGTGCACCCGCGTCTGGTGCCGCAGTTGCAGCGCCGCGCCGCCAGCATCGAGGACGGCACCATCGACTGGGGCATGGGCGAGACCCTCGCCTTCGGCTCGCTGCTGATGGAGGGCACCCCGGTCCGGCTCGCCGGCCAGGACTCCCGCCGCGGCACCTTCGGCCAGCGGCACGCGGTGCTCGTCGACCGGGAGAGCGGCGAGGACTACACCCCGCTGCTGTACCTGTCCGACAACCAGGCGCGCTTCACCGTCTACGACTCGCTGCTGAGCGAGTACGCGGCGATGGGCTTCGAGTACGGCTACTCGCTGGCCCGCCCGGACGCGCTGGTGATGTGGGAGGCGCAGTTCGGCGACTTCGCCAACGGCGCGCAGAACATCGTCGACGAGTTCATCTCCTCGTCCGAGCAGAAGTGGGGCCAGACCTCCGGCGTCACGCTGCTGCTGCCGCACGGCTACGAGGGCCAGGGCCCGGACCACTCCTCGGCCCGTATCGAGCGCTACCTCCAGCTGTGCGCGCAGAACAACATGACGGTCGCGATGCCGACGCTGCCGTCGAACTACTTCCACCTGCTGCGCTGGCAGGTCCACAACCCGCACCACAAGCCGCTGATCGTCTTCACCCCGAAGTCGATGCTGCGGCTGAAGGCAGCGGCGTCGAAGGCGGAGGAGTTCACCTCGGGCGCCTTCCGTCCGGTCATCGGTGACGACACCGTGGACGCGGCCGCCGTGCGCAAGGTGGTCTTCTGCTCCGGCAAGGTCTACTACGACCTGGAGGCCGAGCGGCGGAAGCGGGGCGCCCTCGACACCGCCCTGGTCCGTATCGAGCGGCTGTACCCGCTGCCGGGTGCGGAACTCCAGGCGGAGATCGCGAAGTTCCCGAACGCCGAGAAGTACATCTGGGCGCAGGAGGAGCCGGCGAACCAGGGTGCGTGGCCGTTCATCGCGCTGAACCTGATCGACCACCTCGACCTGGCGGTCGGCGCGGACGTCCCGGCGCGGGAGCGGCTGCGGCGGGTGTCCCGTTCGCACTCGTCGTCGCCGGCGGTGGGGTCCGCGAAGCGGCATCAGGCGGAGCAGGCGGCGCTGGTCGCCGAGGTGTTCGACGCGTAGTCCGGAGCGCAGTTCGCCGAAGGGCCGGGCCCGTACCGCAGTTGCGGTACGGGCCCGGCCCTTCGGCGTGCTTACCCCAGATACGGCTCGAAGTCCCAGTACGGGCGGACGCGTTGGCGGGCGGAGAGGGTGTGGGGGTGCTGGGCGCCGAGGGTGCGGGTGAGGCGTTGGAGGGCGTCCTGTTCCACCTTGCCCGCCTCCTCGTCCTCGCGCTGGGCGCGCAGGTCCGCCGCGAGGGCCACCTCGCAGGAGAGGGTGAGGGGGTGGTCGGCGCCCAGGGCCCGGCGGGCACGGGTGAGGTTGTCGCGGCTGAGGGCGAGCGCGGAGTCGAGGCGGCCGGTGAAGTTCCGGCCGGTGGCGGCGTTGAGGGCGCAGCCGAGCACCGAGGGGTGGTCGGGGCCGAGGGTCGCGGCCAGGCCCGCGTACGCGGACTCGAACATGGTGAGGGCCTCGGCGCGTTCGCCGGCGGTCTGCAGGACGAGGCCCATGTTGGTGAGCATGCCGATGGTCAGCGGATGGGCCGGGCCGAGCAGCTTGCGGAAACCGGCCTCGCCCTCGGCGATCAGGTCCCTGGCGTGGCCGAGGTCGCCGTGTTCGCGGGCGTGGTTGCCGTAGTCGACGAGGATGCCGAGGGTCGCGTGGTGGCCGCGCCCGTGGACCTGTTCCATGTGCTCCAGCAGTCCGGCCATGACGGCGCCGATGTCCTGGGGGACGCCGGCCCGGCGTTCGCACAGGACGAGGTTGTGGCGGGCGCGCAGGGTCTGCGGGTGCTGGGGTCCGAGGACCTGTACGTGCAGGCGCGCGCAGAGTTCCTGGCGGGCGAGGGCGTCCTGGTAGCGGCCCATCAGCCGCAGGTCGCGGGCGCAGGAGATGCCGGAGACGAGGGTCGCGGGGTGCCGGGCGCGCAGCAGGGCCTCGCGGCGGCGGAGGGTCTCCAGGTCGCTGTCGTAGCCCTCGGCGTAGCGGCCCAGCAGGCGCAGGGCGACGCCGAGGTTGTGCCGGGCGTTGAGGGTGATGTGGTCGTCGGGGCCGAAGAGGCGCAGGGCGGTGTCGAGGACCTGGCGCTGGGCACGCAGGGCCTCCTCGTACTGGCCGAGGTAGCGCTGGTCGGCGGCCAGGCAGCTGGTGGCCGCGAGCAGGGTGGTGGCCGCGAAGGAGCCGCTGCTGTCGGGTCCGGGGGCCTGAAGCTGTTCCAGCATGGCGCGGTCGAGTTCGTAGGCGGTGCGGAAACTCCCGTACGAGCGCAGGATGTTGCCCTGCTGGGCGGTGAGGTCGAGCATGCGCCGGTGGCCGGGGGCGAAGAGTTCGGACCAGCGGGCGCGGACCTTCTCGGCGAGGGCGATGCCGGTGCGGAACTCGCCGCTGGCGTGGCAGAAGCGCAGACAGTTCAGGACGGTCTCCTGGACGCGCTCCTGGCGGCTGCCGAGGGCGCCGGAGGGCTCCAGGTGGGGCAGGAGTTCGGCGTAGCGGGGCCACAGGGTGGTGTCCTGGGGGTTGCCGGGGTCGGCGGCGGCGAGCATGCGGCGCACGACCTTGCGGTAGAGGCGGCGTTCCTCGGGCGCGGTCAGGCGGGTGACGATGTCGTGGACGAGCCGGTGCATGTGCACCGACTCCTGTCCGGGGCCGGGTTCACCCGGGATGGTGGCGCGGGTGTCGCGGCCGGTGAAGACGGAGTAGCTGACGAGGACGTCGAGGGAGCGGGTCCAGGTGGGCAGGTCGCCGGCGAGCCACGCGAGGTGCTCGGGCAGTTCGGCGGCCGGCAGGGTGTGGACGAGGCCGATGGGGATCCGGCCGGGCGCGAACGCCGTGCACAGGGACAGCAGTTCCACGGCGTGCGGCTGGTCGTTGCGGAGCCGGTTGATGAGGATCGACCAGGAGGTCAGGGAGGAGCGCGGCACGCCGTCGTGGCCGCCGTACCCGGTGGTCCCGTCGAGCCCGGCCGGGCCGGGGAGTTCGCCGCCGCGCACCATGCGCAGGTACTCGGCGGCCTCCATGCCCGACTCGCCGAGCCAGGCGGCGGCCTGCACGAGCGCGAGGGGGATGTCCCCGAGTTCGGCGGCGACCTCGTCGGCCTGTGCGGAAGTGACCTGCGGGGCGCGGCGCATGAGGTAGCCGGTGCTCTCGTGGCGCTGGAAGCCGGGGATGTCCAGCGGGGTGGCGCCGGCGGTGGACCAGGCCCGGTTGCGGGAGGTGATCAGGATGTGGCCGGGCCCCTCGGGCAGCAGCTCGCCGGCTCCCTCCAGGTCGTCCCAGCCGTCGAAGACCACCAGCCAGCGGCCGTACGGTTCACCGCGGCGCAGCGCGTCGCGGACGGCGCGGATGCGTTCGCCGGGCTCGGAGCCGACGGGCAGGCCGAGGGCGGGGGCGAGTTCGCCGAAGTGTTCGCGCTGGGTGCCGCGCAGGTCGGAGTTGACCCACCAGATCACGTCGTAGTCGGCGCCGAAGCGGTGCGCGTACTCGGCGGCGATCTGGGTCTTGCCGATGCCGGACATGCCGAGCAGCGCGCACACGGCGGCGCCGGGCTCGGCGTCGGTGAGCAGGTCCTGGATGTCGTTGAGCAGGTCGTCGCGGCCGGTGAAGCGGCTGTTGCGGCGCGGCACTTCGCCCCAGACGGCGGGCGGGTCGTTGGGGTAGCGGGAGCCGGGCCCGGGGGGCAGTTCCCGGGCGGGCCGGCCGGCGGGCAGCCCGAGGCGGGCCAGCAGCCGGCGCTCGGCCTCCTGGGCGCCGATGCCCCACAGGTCGACGGGTTCGAGGACGGCGGTGGCGGGCAGCAGGGCGCGGTTGGTGAGGTTGACGGCGGCGAAGCGGTCGGCGTTCTCGGCGACGACACCGCGCAGGACTTCGCTCCACTCCTCCTCGGGCCGGGGGCCCAGGGCGAAGAACCAGTCGCTGAGGACGAGCAGGATGCGGCCCGGAGCGAGCAGCAGGTCCCCTATGGCGCGTTCCAGGGGGACTTCGCGGGGCGGGTCCCAGCGCTGCAGGGCGGCCCGGTGGCCGCGGCTCTCCAGGCGGTGGGCGATCCAGGTCGCCCAGGGCCGCTGGTAGCCGGCGAAGACGACGGCGAAGCGTTCTTCGCGGTGTTCTTCGCGGTGTGCTCTGCTCTGCTGCTGATGACTGTTCCGCTCGCTCATCCGCGTCCCTCACTCACGCTCCGGCGGCCCCGTCCAGGGTCGCGAGGTGCCCCGCCATACCGAGGGCGAACTCCCGCCCGGCCGCTGTCAGTTCATTGGATTCAAGCAGGATGCGCAGGGCTTCCGCGACCTGTCGGCAGTATGAGTCGCGTCGCGTACGGGCGGCGTCACGGGCCCCTGCGGGCAGGGCGGGCCCGGTGGCGGCCCTGGCCCAGAAGTCGGCGAGCCCCAGGTGGGCGTACGTGCCCTGCAGGACGCCCTCGAAGGGGCGCGGGTCGGCCCGCCAGGCCACACGGTGGACGGCTTCCGGGCCGGCGGCGTGCAGCGGCAGCAGGTCGTGCAGCAGGGAGAGCTTGCTGTGCTGCGTCTCGTGGACGAGGACGGCCGCCAGGTCGGCGGCGGTCTCCGGGAGCGCGGCGAGCACGGCGCCGGGGGCGGCCCGGAAGGTCGCGCTGACCCGTGGCGCCCCCTGGGCCGGCTGGTCGAGCGGGACGAGGGCCCGCAGCAGCGCGGTGACCTCGTCGGCCCGCCGCGCGTCGACGCCCCGCAACAGCCCGACCGCCTCCCGCCAGCGCCCCACCCACGGCTCGCTCCGCACCCGCTCCCGGGGCGCGGCGGGCAGCGCGGCGGCGCCGACGCCGGTGGAGGGGGCGCGGTAGGGGTCGAGGTCGTCGAGGTACGCGCCGCTGCCGGGCAGGCGCCGCAGGGCGAGCCAATCGGTGCCGGTGCCGCGGGGGTTGCGTGCCCCGGGGGTTTGTTTCCCCTCCCCGCCCCTTCCCGAAATCGGGGGCTCCGCCCCCGAACCCCCGGCCTCGGCTGGGCCGGAGGGCCTGGGGCGGAGCCCCCACGCGGCGGAGCCGCAAATGGATGCTGCGGGAAGGGGCGGGTAGGGGAAAGAACCCACACGGGCCGGCCGAACCACACGCGGCCCCACCCGCAGCCGCACCGCACCCGCCCCCGTACGCACCGCCCCCACCCCCGGCAGCGTCAACCGCCCCCCAAACACAGGCAGCACCAGCTCGCACGGAAACCCCGCCCGCAAAACCGCCGCCCCCACCACCCCCCCGAAATGCTCCAGCCACCCCGCGAACTCCTCCCCCTCGCAAGCCGCCAGCGCCCCCGCCAGCCACACCCCCACGGACGGATAGTCCAAGGTCTCCCGGACGGCCCGCGCGTCGTGCGCCTCGGCCTGTTCCAGCAACTGCCAGTGCCGGCCGAAGCGTTCCCGCACCGGTTCCGCGACCGGTTCTCGTTCCACGCGGGTCAGCAGGGACTTCAGCAGCACGAGCCGCCGGCTGTGGAGTGCTCGCGCGAGCAGCGCGAGGTCGGCGGCGGCGGGCCGGGTGCGGGCCAGTCGCGCCAGGGTCTGCGGCCGTACGCGCTCCGTCGTGGCCGGGTGGGCGCCGCGGTTCAGGGGTGGCCGACCGATCCGTCGGAGTACCAGGTCTCCCCCAGTTCGCCCGGCTGTCGCAGCGCGCTGTCCACGGCGGCGGTCAGGCCGTCCTCGTCGAGGTCGAGCAGCCGCAGGGAGCGCAGGTCGAGCCCCGTGAGATCGGGGAGCGGCGGGTTCCGGTCGGTGGGCTGCGCGGGGCCGGTGTCCGCGGCTGTGCTGTGCTTCGGCACGCTCGTTCTCCTCCCTGGCCGTGCGCCGTGAGCGGCCCCCGCGGCGGCACGTTTCCTTCCCAACCGCCGTGAAGCGGAAACCTGTTCGGGTCTGGTCGGGTCCGGTCGGGTCGTCGTGGGGTCAGCTCCGTCGGCCGCCCTCCAGCCGGGCTACGGCTTCCCGGGTGGCGCGCGTCTCGGCCCCGGAGATGCGGCCGGGGCGGGCGGCGCAGGCCGCCCACTCGCGGGCGGCGGCGCGGTAGGCGTCCAGGGCGGCCCGGCGGCGGCCCAGACGCTCCAGGATCCGCCCCTTGTGGTGCAGGGCGCGGGCGAGTACGGCGGTGCCCGGTTCGGCCTCCTCGGCGGCCTTGCCGAAGGCGTCGGCCGCCGATTTCAGTGCCGCGTCGGAGAAGGCGGCGGCCGAGGGGAACGGCACGGTGGCCGAGCGCTCGTGGAGGGTGATCCGGGCGCTGCCCAGTTCCAGCCAGGCCTCGGCGCGGGCGGAGCGGTCCGGGGCGTGGCGGGCGGCCTGTTCGAGCAGGTGGACACTCTCGTACAGGTCGGGCAGGAAGCCATGCCCGGCGAACCGCTGCAACAGGGCGCGTGCGAGGAGCAGTTGGATGCGGGGGCGGGCGGGGTCGCGGCCGGGGACCACGACGTACGCCTCGCGCAGGACGGATTCGGCCGACGCGGTGCCGGTCTCTCCCGGTGGGCGGCCGAGGACGGACTCGCCCCACTGCGCGAGGAGTCCGGCGCGTTCGGCGCTGTTGCTGTCGGTGCGGGCGACGGCGGCCTCGTAGGCCTGGTCGGCGTCCGTCCAGGCGTGGGCGTCGGTGGCGACCCGGGCGCGTTCGAGGAGCCGCAGGAGCGGCAGCCGTGTGTCCTCGGGGAGTTCGGCGCGGTCGAGGACGGTGTGGATCTCCTCGGCGGGCGCGCCGGACAGCCGCATCGCTCTGGCGAGGTGCAGGAGGACGGTGCCCAGGAGGGTGGGTGCGGCGCCGTCCGCCTCGAACAGCCGGTGTGCGGAGCGCAGTTCGTGGGCGGCCAGTTCGGCCGAGGCGCGGTCGTAGGAGGTGGCTTCGGCGCGCGAGAGCAGGACGAGGCCCAGTTTCAGGCAGCGGACGGGGTCGTCCGCGGGCAGTGCGGTCAGGACCCGCTCCGCGGTGAGCAGTTGGCCGAGGTCCTGCTCGCGCTGCCAGCGGGTGGTGCACACGTCGGCGAGTTTCAGTCCGGCCCTGGTGTGCAGATCGGTGCCGGGTGCGGTCTGCTCGTGGACGTCGGTGAGCAGGGCTTCGGCCTCCAGCAGGGCCGTGTGTGCCGTCTGCGGGTCGTCGCGGTGCGCGTTCCAGGACCGGATCACCAGGACGCGGCCGAGGAGGAGCCGGGCCCGCTGCCCCGCCGGGCTCTCGTGGCCGTACGCGGCGGCCGCCGTGCGGGCCCGTTCCTGGGCGGCGTCGAGCGTCGCCGGATCCGGTTGCGACTCCCACAGGGCGAACAGCCGTTCCGCCTCGTCGGCCGGATCGCTCTCCTCGCGTGCTGTGACGGGCTGATACCACCGCACCACTCGCGCGGGCACCTCCGCGAACAGTTCCGGCCCGGCGGGGCCCGTACCGGGCTCGGTGTCCTCCGCCGTCCCCGCCGCCCCGGCTCCCGACAGCTGGGCGACCGCCATGGCCGGGAAGTTCCGTGCCCCTTTGCCGAAGTGCCGCTCCACGTAGTCGGAGCAGTGCTTGAGCACCAGGACGGCGGCACCCTGGTCCAGGGACTGCAGCAGCAACTCCCGCACGCCGTCGGCGAACTCGTACCAGTGGCCGGCCGGACCGGCCGTGGCCGTCCCGTCGGGTGCCGGCAGCTCCCACAGCAGCCCGCTCAGCAGGACCTCGGCGAGCTCCATGGGCCCGGTGTCGGGCAGCATCGCCCGTTGCACCAGCTGCATCACGGGCAGGGTGAGCGGTACGGCCGCGAGGTGCACGGCGAGCCGCAGCGCGCCCGGCGTGGCGCTCGCCCGGAAGGCCCGCAGCAGGTCCTCGGGGGGCGGGGCGGCGCCCGGGGCGCCCGGGGGTTCCGGCTGGGCGGGGTGGCGGGGCAGGACCCAGCCGGCGGCGCCGCGCACGGTGGTGCGGCCGGGGCCGGACAGCAGCCGCGCCCAGGCGCCGAGCGCGTCGCGGTGCGGCAGCAGGACGGGCACGGGCAGCGCGCCGCGCGGGGGCGGCGGCGCGTAGCCGGGGAAGTCCCCGGGCTCGAAGCGCAGCCGTCCGCCGGCGGCGGGATCGCGGACGAGGAGCCCGGCCTCGGCGGGCAGCGCGGTGCGCGGCCACAGGCGTGGCGGCAGGGGCTGGACGACGGCGAGCGGGGCGGTCTGCGACCAGTGGTGCAGCAGCCGTTGGGCGGTGCCCTCCCGCCACAGGGGGCCGACGCAGTCGCTGAGGACGAGGGTCAGACAGCGGCCGCTGGGGTCGCGGAACTGGTCGGCGGGGCGCGGCCGGCGGGCGCCGCCGGGCGTGGCGCCGGTGGCGATGACGGGGGCGCCGTCCTCGGAGCGGTGCAGATAGCGCACCTGTACGTCGCGGAAGACGCCCAACTGGGCGCAGGTCTGGCGCAGTTCCTCCAGGGTCCGCTCCCACACAGCCATGGACGGGGAGACGTCCATGAGCAGCTGCATGCTGGTGGCGCGGCGGCCGCCGGGCCGGTAGGCGGGCTGCACGACGCCCGTACGGGCGGCTCTGTCGGCGGTGACGCACTCGTCGAGGGGGCCGGGCGGGGGTGCGGCGAGCGGGCGGTAGCCGCGCAGCGGGCGCAGGGCGCGCTGGAGGTCGAGCAGTCCGGGCAGGGAGGCGGCGGTGGGCGCGCGGACGCCGAAGGCCCGCTCGGTGCGGGCGGGTTGCCGGGGGCCGTGCGCGTACAGGGCGACGGGGCCGGAGCGTTCCGCGCGTTCACCGCCGGCCGTACGGGCCGTACGCGGCGCCGGGTCCCGGGGTGCACGGCCGGACGTTCCGGGGGCGGCCGACGGCTCCGCCGGACGTAACACCGGTAAGTCGCCGTTGCCGGAGGGGACTTCGCCCGTACCCGGCGGTCCGGCGGCCGGTGTGACCCACTGGGCCAGCCACAGCGCGTCCGCGATCTCCTGCGGGGTCAGCTCCAGGCCGCCCTGCCGCAGGCGGGTGACCAGTTGCCCCAGCCGCTGGTCGGGGGGCGGGGTCATGGCCGCATCACCTCGGACGGTCCAGGGGCTGCATGAGCATGTCGGCGAGCCGGTCGCGGGTGACGCGTTCGGCGCGCGGCGCGTGCTGGGTGAGGAAGAGGGCGTTGAGGAGCTGGTCGGCGGCGATGACCTCGCCGGGCTCGCGGTCGAGGAAGCGCTGGATGAGTTCGCCGCCGTCGCGCACGGCGGCGTCCCCGAGGTGGGCGCGGACCATGGCGGTGAGCTGTTCCTCGCCGGGCGCTTCGAGGTCGAGCTGGATGCAGCGGCGCAACAGGGCGGCGGGGAACTCGCGTTCGCCGTTGGAGGTGAGGACGATCAGCGGGAAGGTGGTGCAGCGCACCCGCCCGCCGTGGATCACCGCGCGGGTGCCGTCGTCGGTGAGGACCTCGACCTCGGGTTCGCGGTCGGCGATGCGCTCCAGTTCGGGGAGGGTGAACTCGCCCTCCTCCAGGGCGCCGAGGAGGTCGTTGGGCAGGTCGAGGTCGCCCTTGTCGAGCTCGTCGACGAGCAGGACGCGCGGGGTGCCGGCGGGCAGCAGGGCGGTGCCGAGGGGGCCCAGGCGCACGTACGAGCCGATCGAGTGCCGGGCGGTGCCCTCGGCGTCGCCGCCGACGGCCCGCTCCAGCTGCACATCCTGGAGGCGGGCGATGGCGTCGTAGCGGTAGAGGCCGTCGCGCAGGGTGGTGCGGCTGACGATGGGCCAGCGCAGCACGCGGCCCAGCCCCAGTTCGTGGGCGACGGCGTGGGCGAGCGTGGACTTGCCGGTGCCGGGATTTCCGGTGACGAGCAGGGGGCGGCGCAGGTACAGGGCCGCGTTGACGGCCTCGACCTCCTCGGGGCGCGGGTGGTGGTTCTCCACGAGCCGGCGCTGGACGCCGAGTCTGCGGGCCGCGCTCGCGTCGACGTCGGCGCCCTCCTCGGCGTGCTGGCCGGAGGCGGCGAAGTCGCGCCAGGGCGGGGGCGGCGGCAGGCGCCGTATCCCGTCGTGCGGCAGACCGGCTCCGCGGTAGATGCGCCAATCGTTCACGCTGGGCTCCTCGCTGCTGGTCGCTGGCCGGTCGGCTCCCGGACCCCGTGGGGCTCCCACAGGTACCCGCTCGAAAATACCGGTCGGCGCGCGCGATGCCGAGCCCTCCCTCTGCCGACTGTCGGCTCTTTGCGGCGAATTGACGGATAGTCATCGCCCCGGCGCGGGCCTCGGGGAGGGGGCGCGCAACGGCCCCTCCGGCAGGCCCGTGCGCTCCGGCGGGTCGAGGAGCAGGGCGATCGAGCGGGCCCAGTGCGCCTCGGGGTCGGGCAGTTCGGGGTCGGCGCAGCGGATGCGCAGATTGCGGATGCGCCGGTGCAGGCCGTCGGCGGTCTTCGCCTCGGCCACCAGCCGGGCGACCTGCTCGTGGAATTCGGCGCAATCGTTGTGCTCCGGGGTGCGCCCGCGCCAGATCACCACCGGGTGGCCGGCGGTGAGCGCGACGGCCATGGCGGCGGCGCCGGGGCCGCTGGCGACGGGGCCGCAGTAGACGGGGACGGCGCTGTCCTCGGTGTCGGACAGCCGCGCGTACGCCGCGTGCGGCCCCTCCCTGGCGGGCCCGGAGTGGCCGCGCAGCGGGACCTCGCGGCGCAGCGGCACGGCGGTCATCGGGCCGCGCGCGGTGCCCTTCCAGCGGCGCCGCCACTCGGGGGTCGCGCCCAGGTCGTGGCGGCGGCGGTCGCGCAGTACGACGACGCGGCGGTGGCCGAGCGGCAGCGCGTGCGGGTCGAAGTCGTCCTCGGGGGCGCCGGGCGGGGAGAGCCGCCAGTCGTCGAAGGGGACGTCGAACAGCTCGCGCGGGACGGCCACTTCGAGGGCCGCGAGGTGTTCGCCGACGTCACTGCACCGCAGGGCGGCGGCGATCGGCTCGCGCAGGGCCTCGCTCAACTCCTCGCGCCGCGCGCCCTGTTCGTCGCCGTCGAAGTACTGCGGTCCGTCGGGGCGCAGGAGGATGACGCGCCAGGCGTGGCGGGAGCCGTAGACCGTGCCGTCGATCTCGACGCGGACGTCCGCCAGGGCGGCGTCCGCGGGCTGCCGGCCCTCCCGCGCGGAGCCGGCCGGGTGGCCGGAGAGCAGGGCCTGGATCTCGGCACGCAGCACGTCCGGGAGGCGTTCGGCGGCGGCGGTCACCCAGGCGCACAACTCGCGCAGGGGCGCGTCGTGTTCGGCGGAGCAGGCGCCCCGGACGGCGGCGGCGACGTGCGCCGCGTACAGCAGGACGGCCTCCAGCTCCAGGTCCCGGCCCGCTCCCGCCGCTCCCCCGTCGTGCAGTTCGTACAGCAGGCCCACGCCCTCGCGCCACAGGCGCGGGTCGTGGACGACGCCCGGCTGGTACAGGCTCTGGATGACGCGCTTGCGGGCCTCCTGGACCGGGGCTATCACCTCGCCTGCCGTGCGCGGGGGCGGCAGCGCGGCGAGCCGGGCGAACAGGTGCGCGCGCAGGTCGGGGGTGAGGCCGCCGGTGCCGGCGGGGTGCAGGGTCAGCTGGAGCCGGGCCAGTCCGCCGCCCTCGCCGACGGCCTGGTAGCGGCCCAGGTGGTACTCGTCGTGGGCGCGCAGCAGTTCGTGCAGCAGGGTCAGTCCGGGCCGGTCGTCGGCGAGTTGCCGCAGCGCGGTGATGGGCACGGCGAGCCCGGCGTCGCCCTGGCCGCGCCCCTTGCTGACCCCGATCACAGTGCCGCGCCGCATGTCCACGACGGGCCCGCCCGAGCAGCCGGCGACGGGGATCTCGCCGCGCAGCAGCATGCCGGCGCCGCGCGGTCCGTCCTCGCCGCGTGCCTCGCCCAGGCCGTGGCGCAGCGCCGGTTCGCCCAGCTCGCGGGACCAGCCGTACAGGCCGACGGGGGCGGGGACGACCACCGAGCGCTCGCTCAGCCACAGGCACTCGGTGCCCTCGGCGTGCTCGGCGCCCTCGGCCCGGACCAGGGCCAGGTCGGGCAACGGCCAGCTGCGGGGCGGGGCCTGGGGATCGCGGGGCGGCCGCAGCACGAGGGCGACGGTGCCCGGGGTCGTGTGCTCCCGCCAGTCGGTGACGTCGACGGGCGTACGGCCGGCGAGGACGTCGCCGCCGCCGTTGCCCACGACGTGGGCACAGGTGAGCAGCCAGCCGGGGGCGACGAAGAAGCCGCTGCCCCAGAAGCGCTCGCCGGTGGTGTCCTGCGCGCCGCCCGGCGCGGAGATCCGCACGACGGCCCGGCGGACGAGCGCGTCCAGCGCGTTCACGGGGCCGCCGGGGTGCCGGCGGCGGGGTGCGTGCCGCGTTCGGACCAGGTCAGGGAGACCTTGATGGACGCCTTGCCCTCCCCGTCCGCGAGGAGGCTGACGACCTTGCCGGCCTTGGCGGACAGCTCGATGCCGAACTCGACGGTGACCTCGTCGGGGGCGGCGCCGGTCAGGCCGCGGCGTACGGAGCCGACGACGCCGCGCACCACGTCACCGACGCCGTCGGCGAGGTCCGCGACGCGCTGCGCGGCGCTGGAGTCGGTGTAGGGGCCGTCGGCGGGTACGAACGAGGAGTCGGCGTAAGGGGATTGGCCGGAATCCGTGTCGCCCCGGCCCGGTGGCAGGAGTCCGTTCTCCTGCGCCTGTGAGACGCGTGCCCAGACGACCGTGCCGTCGTCGAGCCGCACTTGAGTGATCCCGCCGGCCACGCGCACCCCCGCGTTCCCCCGCTCCCCAAGAATTCGAGGGCAGCAGGCTAGTGCGCGCGCGAGGCCATGGCCAGAACCCGGGGAGCGGCCGGGGGTTGTTCCCGGCCGGTGCCGCCGTGCTCCTGCCGGCCCTCGCTTATTCGTCGTCCTCGTCGTCCAGCCGGGCCAGCCACGTCGCGAGCCGCTCGATCGGCACCTCGAAGTCCGGGTTGAGGTCGACGAACGTCCGCAGCTGCTCGGCGACCCAGCCGAGGGAGACCTCCTCCTCGCCGCGCCGGTTCTCCAGCTCCTCGATGCCGCGGTCGGTGAAGTACAACGTGCTCTCCGTCAGAGGTTCATGGGCCCGTGACCTGGGCCGGGGACTGTCGGTCCCAGGATAGGCGGGGCGTGCGGGACGGCACGGCCGGGTGGGGTCCGGGCGGTCAGCCGCGGCCGTCCTCCCGGGCCCGCCACCAGTCGTAGGCCAGGGTCAGCGCCCCGTCCGCGAGGAGGGCGCAGCCGGCCGCCGTCCAGGTGCGGCGGGCGCGGCGGGCCGGTTCGCGGGCCCACAGGGTCAGGGCCAGGCCGGCGGCGATCTCGGCGGCGCCCAGGGCGCGGGCACGCGGGCCGCGGGTCCAGGCGCCGAGCGGGGAGCGCTCGGCCGCGTCCAGCCCGGCGCGCACGGCCTCGCGCCAGCCCGGCCAGTCCACGGCCTCCGTGGCCGGCAGGGCACCCACGGCGGCGCGCAGCCCGGCCGCGTGCACCCCCGGGGCGAGGCCCGGCGGCAGGGTCAGGCCCGTACGGGAGAGGACGGCGATCAGGCCGAGGGAGCGGGCGTAGGCGTTCGCGTCCGGGTCGGGGCCGCAGAGCCGGTCGAGGGCGGCGCCGTCCAGCACGGGGTCGAGGCCGAGGCGGGCGCGCAGCGCGGTCATCGCCTCCTCCGGCCCGTCGGGGGTGCCGTCCGCGAGCCACGCGTAGCCGACGGTGCGGCGGAAGCCGGCGGCGACGGCGAAGCCCGCCCCCTCCTCGTCCCACCACAGGCCGACGACGGGCCAGGACTCGGCGACGGCCAGGGCGTGCGCCCAGCCGGCGGTGGCGGCGGCCAGGCCGTCGCTCCCGGCGCGCCAGGCGTCCTCGCCGGGGATCAGCACGCTCCAGCCGTCCCCGGCCGGGGCCAGGAGCAGCGGTTCGTTCAGGAGCTGCGCGGAGGGGCGCACGAGAGCGGGCTCTGCCCGGCACAGCAGCAGGACTCCGGCCGCGCGGCGGTGATCGGTTGCGGACATGCGTCAAAGCTAAAGCACCGGCCGCCCTTGACTTCACCCGACCGCGATATATCGTGTTTTCAGAAAGACGCGATAGGTTGCGTCGCCCGCCGCCAAGGAGGCCCGGAGATGCCGGTCCAGTCCCACCCGTCGTCATGGTCACTGCCCGCACCGCAGAAGATCGCCTTCGAGGAGCCGGTCACGGCCGTCGCCGTGCGTCTCGTCGGCGGCGCGGTCAATGTCGTCGGCACCGACTCCGCGCCCGCCGGCCTGGAGCTCACGCTGATCGACGGCCCGCCGCTGACCGCGACCCTCGACGGCGGCGTCCTCACCGTCACTTACGACGACCTGCCCTGGAGCTGGGAGTCGCTGAAGAAGATGGGCCTGCCCAAGGGGCTGCGTGCCAAGGACTGGCACCGCCGGGCCGAGCTGACCCTCACCGTCCCGAAGGCCGCCGGGGTCGACGTCTCCGTCGTCTCCGCGAGCACGGTCGTCTCCCACGTCGGCGGGGCCACGCGGCTGCGCGGCGTCTCCGGCGACAGCACGCTCCTGGGGCTCACCGGCGAGGTGAACGCCGACACCGTCTCGGGCCGGCTGGAGGCCCAGGCCCTCGCCGGCGACCTGCGCTTCAAGTCCGTCGGCGGCGGCCTCACGCTCGTCGAGAGCACGGGCGGCGCCGTCCACGCCGACTCCGTCAGCGGCGACTTCGTCATCGGCCTCGCCCCCACGGCCTCCGCCCCCGACCTCGACCTGACCACCGTCTCCGGCGAGATCGCCATCCGGCTGCCGCGGCCCGCCGACGCCGAGGTCGACGCGGGCACCACGAGCGGGGCGCTCTCGTGCACCTTCGACGAGCTGCGCGTGAGCAACCAGTTCATGGCCAAGCGGGTCACCGGCCGGCTGGGCGCGGGCCGGGGCCGGCTGAAGGCCACCACGGTCTCCGGCTCGGTGGCGCTGCTGCGCGGCCCGGGACCCGACGAGACCCCCGACGCGCCCGTCGCCCTGGGAAAGGTGCTGTAGATGCCCCCCGTCTTCGCGCACGGCCGGCTGCGGCTGTATCTGCTCAAACTGCTCGACGAGGCACCGCGCCACGGCTACGAGATCATCCGCCTGCTGGAGGAGCGCTTCCGCGGGCTGTACGCGCCCTCGGCCGGCACGGTCTACCCCCGGCTGGCCAAGCTGGAGGCCGAGGGCCTGGTCACGTACGCCACCGAGGGCGGCCGCAAGGTGTACTCCATCACCGAGGCCGGCCGGGCCGAACTCGCCGACCGGCAGGGCGAGCTGGCCGAGCTGGAGCTGGAGATCCACGAGTCCGTCGCCGCCCTCGCCGCCGACATCCGGGAGGACGTGCGCGGCGCGGCCGGTGATCTGCGCCGCGAGATGCAGGAGGAGGCACGCCGGGCCCGCGCGGGCGGCGGGGACGGGGGGGCCGACGCGTTCGAGGCGTGGAAGGAGGACCTCAAGCGCGCCAAGGAGCAGTGGCAGGAGCAGGCGCGCCGCGCCAAGGAGGAGTCCCGCCGCGCCCGCCAGGACGCGCAGGCGGCCCGGCGGGCCGCCCGGCAGGCCCGCGACCACGCCCGCGAGGAGGTGCGGCGCATCAGCGACCGCGTCCAGGAGCAGGTCAGGGAGCATGCCCGGCACGGCGACTGGCCGACCGCCGTCGTCGAGGGCATCAGCGCCTTCGCGCAGGAAATGGGGGCGATGGCGACACCGGCCGACCGCACGGCGGCTTCACCGATGCCCGCCTGGGCGGCGGCCGAGGACACCCGCTCCGGCGACCCGGCCCGCGACCTGGACCGCCTCCTGGACCGCTTCCGCGACGACATCCGCGACGCGGCGCGCGACCATGGGGTGACCGCCGGTCAACTGGCGGAGGCGCGGGAGCAGTTGGCTCAGGCGGCGGCACGGATCGGGGCACTGCTGCGGGGGTGAGCTTGGGGGCATATCCAGCCCGTCCGGCGTTTGAGGACGAGCGGCGCAGCCGCGATACGGGGTCCGGGGCGGAGCCCCCTGGGGGCACCTCCCAGCGGTAGCTGGGGGAGGGAAGGGGCGGGGCTGGGGAACAAGCCCGCCGCAGGCGCCACCCACCCGCACCCGGCAACGGCGCCCCCGTACCCCCCGCCCCGACCGGCAGGTCACACCGTCAGCACGACCTTCCCGAACAACCCCCCGCTCTCCATCCGTTCGAACCCCTCCCGCGCCCGCTCCAGCGGCAGGACCGAGTCGATGACCGGCCGCACCCCGGTGGCGGCGCAGAACGCGAGGAGGTCCGCCAGCTCCTCCTTCGTGCCCATGGTCGAGCCGACGATCTTCAGCTCCAGGAAGAAGATGCGGTTGAGTTCGGCGGAGGCCGGGGAGGGGCCGCTGGTCGCCCCGGAGATCACCAGAGTGCCGCCGGGCCGGAGGGACTTGACCGAGTGCGACCAGGTGGCCGCCCCGACCGTCTCGATGACCGCGTCCACCCGACGCGGCAGCCGCGCCCCGGGCTCGAACGCGGCCTCCGCGCCGAGTTCGACGGCGCGGCGCCGCTTGGCCTCGTCGCGGCTGGTCGCGAAGACCCGCAGCCCGGCCGCCGCGCCCAGGGCGATCGCGGCCGTGGCGACGCCGCCGCCGGCGCCCTGCACGAGCACGCTCTCGCCGGGGCGCACCCCGGCGTTGGTGAACAGCATGCGGTACGCGGTCAGCCAGGCGGTCGGCAGACAGGCTGCCTCCTCGAAGGAGAGCTCCTTCGGCTTGGGCAGCACGTTCCAGGCGGGCACGGCAACGCGTTCGGCGAAGGTGCCCTGGTAGCGCTCGGTGAGGATGGAGCGCGGCTCGCGCGGGCCGACGCCGTGGCCGGTCTGGCCGATGACGGAGTGGAGGACGACCTCGTTGCCGTCCTCGTCGACGCCGGCGGCGTCGCAGCCGAGGATCATCGGCAGGACCTCCTCACCGAGGCCGACCCCGCGCAGGGACCACAGGTCGTGGTGGTTGAGGGAGGCGGCCCTGACGTGGACGACCGTCCACCCGGGCGGCGCCTCGGGCTCGGGACGCTCCCCCAACTCCAGCCCGCGCAGGGGCTGCTCACGGTCGATATGTGCGGCATAGGCGGCGAACATGATCCGAACCTAGCCCTGTGGGCCGGTTCGGGAAACCGCCCGCGGGTGTGACCCGCACCGCTGATGCCTTCGGCGGCGCCGTTCGGGGGCGCTGCCCCCGAACCCCCGGTCCTCAAGCGCCGGACGGGCTTGTTTCAAGCCCGTCCGGCGCCGAGAGGCGTCAACGCCGCGCCACCCCGTCCCGCCGAGCCGCCGCGGCCACGGCCGCCGTCACCGCGGGAGCGACCCGCTCGTCGAACGGCGAGGGGATCACGCAGTCCGCGCTCAGCTCGTCCGCGACGACGGCCGCCAGCGCGTCGGCGGCGGCCAGCTTCATGCCCTCGGTGATGCGGGAGGCCCGCACCTGGAGGGCGCCCGCGAAGATGCCGGGGAAGGCGAGCACGTTGTTGATCTGGTTCGGGTAGTCGCTGCGGCCGGTGGCGACGACGGCCGCGTGCCTGCGGGCGACGTCGGGGTGGATCTCCGGCGTCGGGTTCGCCATGGCGAAGATCAGCGCGTCCTTGGCCATCGTGGCGACGGCCGTTTCCGGCACGGTGCCGCCGGAGACGCCGATGAACACGTCGGCCCCGTCGAGCGCGGACTCCAACGACCCGCTGCGGCCCGCCTTGTTGGTGAAGCCGGCGAGTTCGCGCTTGACGTCGGTGAGGTCCGTACGGTCGGCGGAGACGATGCCCTTGCGGTCGCACACGACGACGTCGCCGATGCCGGCCTCGGTGAGGATCCGGGCGATGGCCACCCCGGCCGCGCCCGCGCCGGAGATGACGGCGCGCAGCTCGCCGAGCGTACGGCCGGTGAGCCGGGCGGCGTTGCGCAGCGCGGCGAGGGTGACGACGGCGGTGCCGTGCTGGTCGTCGTGGAAGACGGGGATGTCCACGCGCTCCTGGAGCCGCCGCTCGACCTCGAAGCAGCGGGGCGCGGAGATGTCCTCCAGGTTGATGCCGCCGAAGGACGGCGCGAGGCGGGCGATCGTCTCGACGAGCTCGTCGACCTCCCGGCAGTCCAGGGCGATCGGCACCGCGTCCACGCCGCCGAACTGCTTGAAGAGGATGGCCTTGCCCTCCATGACGGGCAGGGAGGCCTCCGGGCCGATGTCCCCGAGGCCGAGCACCGCGCTGCCGTCCGTGACCACGGCCACGACCTGGGACTTCCAGGTGTAGTCGTGGACGAGCCCGGGCTGCTCGGCGATGGCGCTGCACACCTTGGCGACGCCCGGCGTGTAGGCGAGGGACAGGTCGTCCTTGTCGCGCACGGGCACGGTCGCCCGGATCGCCATCTTGCCGCCCCGGTGCAGGGCGAAGGCCGGGTCGAAGAACCCGTCCTGGGCCCCTTCGGGACCACTGCCGCCCTCGTTGACGCTCTCGCTCCGAGGATTCACGATCTCCGCTGCCACTTTGTTTGACCCCTTTGTCGATTTCTGTCGAGGGTAGCCGCCCCGGGGTGCGGGTCGGTGGGGCACGGTGCCCGGGCTCCGGTCTACGCGGCGGTAACAACCAGGAAGCTACGCACGGGTAACAGCATGCGCGCAAAGACGGCGGGCGGGGAACTCGACGAAGGGGGTGGGCGATTCGCCTTCCGCCCGGTATCCGCGCCGGCTTCTCGGCGGCCGCGGACCGGCCCGGTACCGCACGGGGATCGCCCGTTATCCGATTTTGACACGGAGAGCCCCCCGAACGGTGCGGTCCGGGTGGCAAGATGCCCAGACCACACGGGGTCGCGGCACCCGATGCCAGGTGCCCCACGCCCCCGTGTGCGCACGGCGCGCGCCACCGTGCGCCGGGTTGTGGGCAGTTGTGCCCGTTGCGTAGTTGTGCAGTTGCAGTGCAGTGCTGAACGCAGAGTCGAAGAGTCGGCCGTCCCCTCACCCGCGGGAGGAACCAGCAATGACCGCAAGCACCATCCATCGCCCGGCCGCTGCCGCCAGGAGCCGGCTGGCTGCCGCCGGCGCGATCGCGGTCGCCGGCGCCCTGCTGCTGTCGGCCTGTGGCGACCAGACGAAGAAGTCCGGCGGGAAGGAGCCGGGGTCCGCGGCCTCCGCCGCCCCGCTGTTCGACAAGCTGCCGCAGGCGGTCAAGGACGCCAAGGTGATCAAGGTGGGTTCGGACATCGCCTACCCGCCGGTGGAGTTCCGCAAGGAGGGCAAGGTCATCGGCCTGGACCCGGACCTCGCCGACGCGATGGGCAAGCAGCTGGGCGTGCGCTTCGAGTTCAACAACTCGACCTTCGACAGCCTGCTGGCGGGCCTGCGTTCCAAGCGCTACGACGTCGCGATGTCGGCGATGACCGACAACAAGGACCGCCAGAACGGCGTCGACCCGTCCACCAACAAGAAGGTCGGCGAGGGCGTCGACTTCGTCGACTACTTCCAGGCCGGTGTCTCCATCTACACCGTCAAGGGCAAGTCCGAGGGCATCAAGGGCTGGCCGGACCTGTGCGGCAAGAAGGTCGTGGTGCAGCGCGGCACCGTCTCCGACGACCTGACCAAGAAGCAGTCCGAGAAGTGCGGCGACAACAAGATCTCCATCGAGGCGTTCGAGGACGACATCCAGGCGCAGACCCGGCTGCGCGGCGGCGGCGCCGACGCGGGCGCCTCCGACTTCCCCGTCGCCGCGTACGCGGTCAAGACCTCCGGCGGCGGCAACGACTTCGAGCTCGTCGGCGACCAGGTGCAGGCGGCCCCGTACGGGATCGCGCTGCCCAAGGAACAGACGCAGCTGCGCGACGCACTCAAGGAAGCCCTCGACGCGATCATCAAGAACGGCGAGTACCAGAAGATCCTGAACAAGTGGGGAGTGGCCGACGGGGCGCTCAAGGAGGCCCGGGTCAACGGCGGTTCGTGACGGTGCCGCAGCCGCCGCGCACCGCCGTGTACCGCCGCCAGCAGCTCGAAAGGCCACACCCGTGACGACAGACAACGACAAGGCGGAGCCCCCCGCCGAGCAACCGCCACCGCCCGCCGCCGCCCGCGCCGGGACGATCAAGGCGATTCCCGTGCGCCACTACGGACGGTGGGTCTCCGCCGCCGTGGCGCTCGCCGTCCTGGCCCTGCTGATCAACGCGTTCGCGCAGGGCAGGCTCAACTGGGGTGCCGTCCCCGACTACTTCTTCGACGCCGACATCCTCAAGGGCGTCCGCAACACCATCTGGATCACCGTCGCCTCCATGGTCGTGGGCGTCGCCCTCGGCATCGTGCTCGCCGTGATGCGGCTGTCGAAGAACCCGGTGACCTCGTCGGTGGCGTGGGCGTACATCTGGTTCTTCCGCGGGACGCCCGTCTACGTACAGCTGCTCGTCTGGTTCAACCTGGGCCTGGTCTTCGAGTACGTCAACCTCGGCCCCATCTACAAGGACTACTGGTCCTCGTTCATGACGCCCTTCCTCGCGGCGCTCCTCGGCCTCGGCCTGAACGAGGCCGCGTACATGGCGGAGATCTGCCGGGCCGGCATCCAGTCCGTCGACGAGGGGCAGACCGAGGCCGCGCACGCGCTGGGCATGAGCCACGCGAAGACGCTGCGGCGCGTGGTGCTGCCGCAGGCGATGCGGGTCATCGTGCCGCCGACGGGCAACGAGTTCATCAACATGCTCAAGACCACCTCGCTGGTCATCGCCGTGCAGTACTACGACCTGCTGCAGGCGGCCACCAACGTCGGCCGGGTCTCCGGCGCGACCGTCGAGATGCTCTTCCTCGCCGCCGCCTGGTACCTGGTCCTCACCAGCGTGCTCAGCGTCGGCCAGTACTACCTGGAGCGGCGGTTCGCGCGCGGTGCGCAGCGCCAGCTCCCGCCCACCCCGTGGCAGAAGGTGCGGGCCAACCTGCTCTCCCTGCGCCGCCCCCAGGAGGTGCGATGACCACCGCGACATCCGCCGCGAAGAAGGCCACGGCCATGGTGAAGGCCGAGGGCGTGCGCAAGTCCTTCGGCGCCGTCGAGGTCCTCAAGGGCATCGACCTGGAGGTCGCCCCGCGCGAGGTGTTCTGCGTCATCGGCCCCTCCGGCTCCGGCAAGTCCACCTTCCTGCGGTGCATCAACCACCTGGAGAAGATCAACGCCGGGCGGCTGTACGTCGACGGGCAGCTCGTCGGCTACCGCCAGCAGGGCAACAGGCTCCACGAGCTGAAGGACCGCGAGGTCGCCGAGCAGCGCCGCGACATCGGCATGGTCTTCCAGCGCTTCAATCTCTTCCCGCACATGACGGCGCTGGAGAACGTCATGGAGGCGCCGGTCCAGGTCAAGGGCGAGACGAAGTCCGTCGCCCGCGAACGGGCGGTGCGCCTGCTGGACCGGGTGGGCCTGGCGGACAAGGCCGCCGGCTATCCCTCCCAGCTCTCCGGCGGCCAGCAGCAGCGCGTGGCCATCGCCCGGGCCCTGGCCATGGAGCCGAAGCTCATGCTCTTCGACGAGCCGACCTCCGCCCTGGACCCCGAGCTCGTCGGCGACGTCCTCGACGTCATGCGTTCCCTCGCCGAGGACGGCATGACGATGATCGTGGTCACGCACGAGATGGGCTTCGCCCGCGAGGTCGGGGACTCGCTGGTGTTCATGGACGACGGGGTCGTGGTCGAGTCGGGCGACCCGCGCCAGGTGCTGACGCGCCCGCGGCACGAGCGGACGAAGTCGTTCCTGTCGAAGGTGCTTTAGGGAACCCGCGGCGGAGCGGTACGCCGCCGCCGGCGCCCCGCGACGAGGACGGTCCCCACCGCCAGCGCGGCGGCCCCGCCGCAGCCGGCGGCCCAGGGCACCCACGCGTCGGAGCCGGCGCCGGTGCCGCCGTGGACCGTCAACTGCGCGGTGCTGGTGTGCTGTCCGTGATGGCTGACGACGGTCACGGTGTACGTACCGGACGCGGTGCCGTAGGGCACGGTGACGTGGCCGACGTACACCGTGGCCCCGTCGTCGCACTTGCAGCCGGGGTCGTCCGGGCTGCCGGGCGGGGTGAGCCGCATCCGCGAACTCGCCGCGAAGCGGGGCGACTTCAGGGGGAGGGTGTCCTCGTCCGGTGCGGCGCGGTCGTCCGAGAGGATCACCGTCACCTTCTCACCGGGCCGCACCCGCGCGGGCTCCAGGGCGAACCGGCGGATCTGCGCGGGCCCGCCGTCCTCACCCCGGGGCCCGGCCGGCGGACCGGGGGCGGAGGGCCAGGGCGAGGGCGAGGGGGCGACGAGCGCGAGGAGGGCGGCGAGCACGGCCCACAGGACCAGGGCACGCGACGACGGCTTGCCTGAAGTCTGCGACGGCACCGGTTCACGATATTCTCCGCATGAACATGATCAGCAGGGCGCGAGGGGCGCCCTCCCGCGAATCCACCGCGCCGTAATACCCTCGTCTCACGACCGTCCATTACCAGGGCGCAGAACGCCGGGCACAGGACCCAGAACACAGGACACAGGACGCAAGGACCGGCCGGAGAAGGACCCCACGTGGAACTCGCCTACTACTCGGACTACGCCGTGCGGCTGGTCAACAGCGAGGAGCCCCGGCGCGGCACCGACGCGCTCACCTCCGTCGAGGCCGTACGCGCCCTGTTCGGCGAGAACCGGCAGACCGCCCGCCGGGCCACCGACGCCGACGTGACCCGGCTGCGCGCGGTACGGGCCCGGCTGCGCGCGGTCTTCGAGGCCGCCGACGAGGGCGACGAGGTACGGGCCGTGGACCTGCTCAACGCGCTGATGATGGAGTTCCCGGTCAGCCCGCGCATCTCCGGGCACGAGTACCGCGACGAGGACGGCCGCCCCAAGTGGCACATGCACATCGCCGACCACGCGGCCAACGCCGGGGCCGGCTACGCGGCGACGGCCTGCATGGGGCTCGCCTTCCACCTCACCGAGCTCGGCATCGACCGGCTCGGCATCTGCCAGGCGCCACCCTGCCGCAACGCCTACGTCGACACCTCCACCAACCGCTCGCGCCGCTACTGCTCCGACCGCTGCGCGACCCGCGCCAACGTCGCCGCCTACCGGGCCCGCAAACGCCGCGAGAGCCGCGAGAGCGTGTCCGTCGGCGAGCCCGAGCGCACCGGACGCAGCGCCGAGACCAGCCAGGACAGCAGCGTGCCCACAGAGCGCTGACCCGCCTCCGGCGGCCTGCGCAGCCGCACCCACGCACGGGCCACCACGAAGTCCTCGGGCACCGCGCCGAACTCCCGGCTGTCGTTCTCCACCAGCGGGTTGTCCCCCATCACCCACCAGCCGCCCGCCCGCCGCTCGACGGCACGCTTGACGATCAGCAGGTCCTGCCGGAACGGGTGCCGCAGCACCACCACGTCCCCGGGCCGCACCGCCGCCCCGTACTGCACGACCAGCTGGTCCCCCGGGTTCAACGTCGGCACCATCGACGGGTTGTAGACCTCGGCCAGCCCGATCCGCAGCAGTCCGCGACGCTCGCGGTCCAGCTCCTGCCCGCGTTCGTCCACTTGCTCCTGCACTGCGGCACCTCCTGGTCCCTTTCCTCCACACGTCCCAGCCTGACACCGGACTTTTGTCCTAAGCACCCCGGGGCACCCGGGAAAAGCCTTCCCACACCGAGTAATCTCGCACCTGAGAAGACGATCACGAGGAAGGACAGCTTCATGCTCTCCCGTCTGTTCGCGCCCAAGGTGCGGGTCAGCGCCCACTGCGACCTGCCCTGCGGCGTCTACGACCCGGCCCAGGCCCGGATCGAGGCCGAGTCGGTCAAGGCCGTCCAGGAGAAGTACCAGGCCAACGAGGACACCGACTTCCGCACCCGCGCCCTGATCATCAAGGAGCAGCGCGCGGAGCTGGCCAAGCACCACGTCTCGGTGCTGTGGAGCGACTACTTCAAGGCCCCGCACTTCGAGAAGTACCCGCAGCTGCACCAGCTGGTCAACGACACCCTCAAGGCCCTGAGCGCCGCGAAGGCGTCCAACGACCCGAAGACGGGCGAGAAGGCGCTGGAGCTCATCGCCGAGATCGACCGCATCTTCTGGGAGACGAAGAAGGCGTAAGCCCTTCTTCCGGGCCCTTCAGGCTTTCCGGTCTTTCCGGGTAACGCCGCACCCGGTACCGCGTCGTTCGCGGTACCGGGTGCGGCTTTTCTACTGCTGCAACGGTCTCGTCAAAGCTTCTCCAAGCCCAGGCCCATCACCACAGCAACCACAGCGAGGCCTCCTCGCGCGGCACCGTCCTCAGCGGTTGCGCGGGGCCATCGGTCCGCAGGCATCCGCCGTTGACGGCGCAGATCGTGAAGGCACTGGAGCTGTACCTGCTCGGCGTGAAGGTCCAGCGCTGGTTGTCCGCACCGTTGGATCCGCTGACGTGCCAGAGGTTGACCGAGTGGTTGCCGAGGTCGGTGTCCAGGACCTGGCCGCCGCGCTGCGGGTCCTTCTCGATGAGGTACTGGCCGTTGCCCTTGTCCCAGAGAACCCACTGCTGGTTCTGATTCCCCTGGACGTAGTCGGAGGAGTAGACACGGCTGCCGTTCGCGGTGTTGCCACCCCACTGGTCGACGGCCTCCCGCATGCCGAAGGCATAGACGAAGCGCACGGTCTTGCCGTGGCCGGGCTGTCCGTCGGAATTTCCGCCGTTGTTGCCGCCGTTGCTTTCGCCGCCATTGTTGGAGCCACCGCCGGTGACCCCGATCGGGAGATCTCGGCTGGTCATCGAGGGGACGAGCGTTGCCGGCGGTTCCTCGTTGCAGTTGAACGCCTTGTACCTGATCTCACCCGCGTCGTCACTGTCCTCCATGTGAACCCTCGTACTGACATTGTGCTGGTTCACACCAGAGACGGGGTACTTCAGGACGATCTTGTAGTAGCCGTCCGTATTCATGTACCGGGCGCCGACGTGGTAGGCGGCCAGCTTCATGTGCTTGTTGATGTTCAGAGGAACGGACCCGCCATAGGTGTGCGACTGGGTCCACTTGTGCCCATAGGACGACTCAAGCTTGACGGAAACCTTCGCGAAGAGGCTCGCCACGGCTCCCGTCTCCGCCGTCAGACCGGTGGTGACGGAGACACTGTCCTCCCCCGTACGCGAATTGGACCACGTGTACGTCGGAGTTTGCGGCAACGGGGTGTCCGCGTCACAGGTGTTGCCGACGAACACCCGGGTGGCCGGGTACGAGTCGGGCTGGTAGGACGTGTTGACGTACTCACAGGTAGCCGTATTGTCACTGTTGCCCGGGTAGTACCCCTGGGCGCAGGCCCTCAGCCATTCCTTGTCGTCAACGGTCTTGGGCCAGTCGGCGTTCCACTTCTGGGCGTCAGTTCCGTTGCAGTTGTACGCCTGAAGCTCCTTCCCGTCCTTGAAATCCGAGGACGGGACGTCTACGCAAACCTTCTCGGAGTCATAGTTGTCAATGGTGGTTCCCTTGTAGTTGTGGTACCACCACCGCTGCGATTCACTGATGCGTCTCGTTTGGCAGAGCTCGGCCACGAGAGGTTTTTCACCGGCCACCGATCCGCCCTCGATGCCCAGGCATTGCCTCGTGGCCTTGTTGATGATCTGGAAGGTTCCGCCGTTCCAGTACCAGACCTGCGGATCCGTTCCGTTGCAGGTCCGCAGCCGGACTTTGGAGCCCTCGGCGGTCATGCACAGATCAGGGGAGCTGTCCGATGTGAAACTCAGCCATGATGAATCGGCATCGGCCTGCGCTGAGGGCGCTCCGAGTGCGACGAGGCCGAACGACATGCAGAGCGCCAGAAATGCGCCCAGATGTCTCCGGAAGGAACTTCTTGCGTTCACGGTTCTCCGTGGGATTCGTGCGAAATTGCGACGGAGGCGAGCCGGTCCGTACGAGCGGCGTGCTCGATCACCGCGTTCGCCAAGCGGCCGGCGTCGGCCTCCCGCCCTGCCGTGACGATCACGCCGCACAGCGGTTGCGGCGAAGGCCGCCGCAGTGATGACGGCAGCGGCGATGCGCCTGAGCACGGCGCCTCCGTGATCTCGGTCGGGTGGATGGCCCGCAGTACAGCACCCGGCGATCTACAAACGATCAACATGCGCCTTGCGGCAAGGCACCGAGACCTCCGTGACTACCGAAGGCAGCGGGTCAGTCGCGCGTCGCCCCTTCGGGCCAGAGGACGCGCACCGGTACGCCCTTGTTCTCGGCGTAGGCGACGACGTCGGCCGTCCCGCCGTAACCGCGGGCGGGCCGGCCGTCCCAGACGGCCAGGAGTCCAGGCCCGTGCGGTGCACGGCCGATGCCCGGCACAGCAGCTCGTCGTACGTCGGGTGGTGCCAGTCGGGCAGATCGGCGCGGTACTGCTCTGCGGGGAGCACGACCTCGCCCTCGTTCCCAGAGTCTGTGCAGATCAGGAGTGGTCACGGCAGAGCGTCAGCGCGCTCTGCCAGAGCCTTCAGCTCCGGGCCGGCGGCGCGTCCCGCGACCAGGACGAGTTCCCTGATCGCGTTCCGCGCGGCGACGTGTGTGTGGATCAACTCGGGGGACAGCGCCTCGGCTTGGAGCAGATACGCAAGAGCTTCACCGCTCTGACGCCGTTGCGCGTAGGCCCGTCCCATGTCCATGGCCAGTCGTGCTCGTCGCTCGACGGACAGAGCCGATGCGTCGATCTGCTGACCGACCTCGATGGCCTCACCGGCGTCACCGAGATCCACGGCGATGGACACGGCCTGGATCTCGGTGTTGGTGGGGCCGAACTCAAGGTTGAAGTCGTTCCGGTCGGCTGCGACCCGTTGCGCCGTTTCACGAGCGCGACCGATCTCCCCTCGCGCTTCGGCACGGTTACCGGCTCGGGCGTGGACGAGTGCCAGGACCAGATGCAGGGAGCCCAGGAGCGACAGCGCCTCGGCGCTGGGAACGGCGCTGTCGTCGGTGTGCTGACGCAGGGCGTTCACAGCCGTGGTGGCCGCGTGTTCTGCCTGGTCCAGACGCCGCAGGCGCACGAAGGCCTGCACGAGGCGGAAGATACTCGCGAAGACCTGCAAGGGCTCGCCGGACTTCTCTGCCGCCTGAATGGCGCGATCCGCGGCGATCCAGGCCGCGTCGGGCTCGTCCTGGCGGACGAATGCGGCAGACAGCGCTTGGTACGTCCGGCTCAGGAGCAACGAAAGTTCCGGACGCTCACGGTCAGGAGCGGTACGGACTACTCGCTCAAGGCGCGGGACCAGGGGACCGAGGGCAGCGCTGAGTTCGGCAAACCGATTCCCGTGCGTCAGCTCCCACGCCCGGTCGACAGCCGTTCGCAGTTCTGGAAGGTCGGCAGGCCTGCTCGCCGCCGTGTCGACGAGCAGCACCTCAGGCACCGGATGCCCAGAGATCACAAGTCGTGCCTGGTCGAGGTCGCTTGCATGCTCCGCCGACTCCGACCGAGGCGTGGGCAGCTCCGCCGGCGCATCCGGCCGTAACGTCCGGAGCGGGACGCCAAGCCCGTCTGCCAGCAGTCGCAGCACATCGAGGCGGTTCACCGGCTGGACGCCGCGCTCGACTTGGGACATCCAACTGGACGTACGGCCGATGGCCGCCGCCAACTCGTCCTGCTTCACCCCACGTTGCTTGCGCAGCTCGGCAACTCGGCTTCCGAACGCCTTGCGCTCCTCGGGGGTGCTCACATCGGCACCGGCCCCTTCCCCGCCTCGGCGGCGAGGAAGGTGACCTCAAGTCCGCTGAGGTACTGCTCCCGCTCGGCCAGAAATCGCTTGGTGTGCGGCTGCTGTTCGTGGGCGTCGAAGGCCGCCCGATCAGCGTACAGCTCGTAGAACACCCGGACGTTCGGCTGGTCCGGGACAGAGTGGACGACGTAGGCGAGCGTGCCCGCTTCACGCTCCCGGATCTCCGGCAGCGTGCGAGCGACCAGCTCGTCGAACCCGGCCGCTGCGGCCTCATCACGCAACTCGAAGCGGACAACCAGCCCAAAACCGCTGCTCATTGGGGCCTCCCCTTGGACTCGCACTCAGCTTGGCAGAAACACAGAGGTACTACTACTCACAGAATCAGTGGACTCGTAATTTTTCTGCGAGTACGGTCGTAGCGGGGCTGCTGTCCGGGCCTCGGAGGGTGCGTCTGCCAGAGACGCCGCCCCGCCCCATCTCTTGGAGAAGAGGTGCGATGGCCAGGTTCAAGGTCGACCCGTCGACGGCGTTCTCAGGCAACGCGGTCCCGCCCGCGCGGACACCGATGAGCGATCAGATCCCACCAGCCGGACAGTGACGGGGCTGGCCGCTCTTTCCCCCGGGAGCGGCCGACCCACCGCAGCACGTCCCGCCCACGGTCCCGCATGCACCGCGTGAACTCGGCAGTGCGAAAGGATGAGTGAATGAGCGACTGGGAATTCGTGAAGAACAGAACGGCCGCCCAAGGAGCAGTCTGGCGGTCTGCCGACGGCCTGCTCTACAAGCGGACCGGCGGAGTCGAACTGCGCGAGGAGGCCGACTTTCAGCGACTGGTCGCCGGCCTTGGCTACCCGGTGCCGGAGATCGTCGAGAGCGGACCCGAGGACAGCAACTACTACGTGGTCGAGCGCTCCCTCGGCACCGTGTCACTGCACGAGGAAGCACTCGCTGACGCCCAGCAGGACGGCCAGGTCAGCCACCAAGTGATCACTACTGCTGCAACGGTCTCGTCAAGGCTTCTCCAAGCCCAGGCCCGCCACCCCGTGCCCGCCTCGCCCTGGTTCGAGAAGGCGGCGTTCGCCGAGAACGTCTTCGAGGAGAACCCGGATTTCGACACTCCCCGAGTACACGACACGGTCAAGCAGGCCCTCGACAGACTGGCCCAGCTTCCCCTGGTACGCGGCCACTTGGACTACGGCCTGCCCAACCTCTTGGACGCCGGAGTCATCGATTGGCAGCACCACGGCCCGATCCCTCTCGGCTACGACGTCTACCCGGCCCTCGACATCGTGGCCTTCAAGGGCGGCGGCAAGGGCTACACCATCAGCGCCGAGCAGCGTTCCGCCTACACCGCTGCACTCGACGAGACCACCGCGTCCCTCATCGGACAAAGGGTGAGCGAGCACCTGGGCGACTTCCTGCTCGTCAAGTGCTTCTTCTTTCTCGCCCTCATGCGTCCGACGGACACCGCACGGCACGACAAGCACGTCAAGTGGCAGTACCGCCGCACCATCTTCACGATGGGACTTGATCAGTATGAGTCGTCCAACACGATCGACACCGGTACCTTCCCCACTCTGGAACGGTTCGCCGCTGAACACGGGTAGGCCCGTTCCCACCGTTCGTGACCGCGACTATCTGATGGACCACCACGGAATCGTCTTCAAGGTCATCGGTGACAGTCACCCTGGCAGCCACTTCCTCGGCTATGTGAAGTACCACCCCGACGTGAAGGGCGACCGACGGCTGTTCGGCCGGACCTACCGGCAGAACAGCGTGGTGTCCAAGTCCTTCGGCATCCTTGCCGACAGGCCGGAGTGCTACGTGTACTCCGACACTCTCGGCTGCGTCATCACCGGCATCCCGCGCGAGGATGTCTCAGTCCACTACTCCTGCCGCCAAGCTCTCATAGCCATACACGAAGAACCCGGCACCGTGGCCGACAACCAGGCAGGAAAGGACCTTCTGGCGATCACCGAGTGGATCACCGTGAACGGCGCGCAGGGCCTGATCGGGATCACGGGGTCTTTCCTTGTCGGCTGCTTCAACGAACGCTCGGACATCGACCTCGTCTGCTACGGCCCGGAGGGTTACGAGGCCGCCCAGGAACTGTTCAAGCAGACCGGTCTGATCCGGCCCTACGACGGAGACGACCTGACCCGGCTGTACATCCGGCGAGCCAAGTACATGGAGGGCAGCTCTTTCGACGCCCTCATCAAGCAGGAGCGCCGTAAGCTCCAGGGACTCACCGCGAGCGCCGGCGCGCACATCAACTGCGAGCCCATCCGCTCCGACCGCGACAAGACCTTCGCCCGTGTCTCCTCCAAGGAGATCGGAGAGGTCTCGCTCCTCGCGAGGATCACCGACCATGCCGAGGGCCTCACCACTCCGGCGGTGTACGGGATCAAGGTGAAGACCATCCTCAGCTCGACGATCGACGAGCCCGACTCCTTCGCCCGCAGGATCACCCACATGCGCTCGTACCTCGGCGCCTACACGGGCGCGTTCCGATCTGGAGACACCGTGCACCTGTCCGGCAAGCTCGTCCACACGCAGGACGGCGAACGCAGCGGCTTCGGCATCGAACTCACGCCGTGGACCGTCAGCAGTTCGTACGTCGCCAACTTGGCCGGGTAGAAACGCGCCATGGCCCTGCTCGTCATCCGCCATGCCGAGTCCATCGAGAACGCCGACAAGTACAACGGCTTTTACCAGGACCCCCGCCCCTACAGCGGAGCCGCCGCCCACTTCATCTCCCGCAGCATCGTCGGGCTGACGCCGCGAGGATTCCGGCAGGCGCTCTGGCTCGCTGGGGCTCTCCCAGCGGTAGCCGGGGCCGAGCCGCACGTCTACACCTCGACCTACCGAAGGGCGATCGACACCGCAGCGATCGCCCTGCCCAATCCTCCAGACGGCTGGCCCCGGCAGACCCCGCTCCTCGACGAACAGCACTACGGTGACGCCACATACATGACGAAGCGTGAGCTGTTCCATACCTATCCCGATCTCGCCGAGGATCGTCGCCTGCGGAAGCACATCTGGACTGCGCCGGGCGGTGGCGAGTCGCTGGCTGAGGGCGTTCGCACACGTGCTGCCGAGTTCGCCGAGCTGGCACGGGTTGAACTCCAGGCAGCGCGCACGGTCATCGCCTTCACCCACCAGACCACTGCCGTGGCACTCCGCTCCCTGCTCGAAGACAGAACACTTCCGGAAATCCTCGCCGAGGAACGGAAGGGCAAGATGCCCAATGCCGCGATCCTTCACTACGCATTACGAGACGGCCGGTTCACACGGACAGGAACGACCACCCCACCGATCTAGGAGGCAGCCGTTGCGGTACCTGTTCCTCAACGGACCTGTCCAAAACGGGCCGTTCACCCTCGAAGGCCGACCGGGCAAGGCTGTCGGCATCCGCCTCGCCGCTGCCCTGAACACCATCATCGGCTCGCCGCCCGCCCCCCACCTCTGGAACACCGTCACGCTCGCAGGAGACCTGCGCCATCGCGAAGGTCGCGATCATCGGGTCGCCCGCGAGAGGTTCGAGGCTGACCTCATAGCGGACAAGTACCCGGATCGTCGGTTACCACCGGCGGGCATCATGACCGACGCCGACCCAGAAGTGGCCGGCCTCGCGCTGGACATGATCGAAGAGAATCTTCGCGCGGGCGTGCTGGTGATCAGCGAGGAGACCGTTCCCACCTGCCAGACCTGCGGTCATCTAACAGGCGGGGGCAGCCACCCCTGCAACTCCTGCGGTGGCACCGACATCAGGGATCGTCGGCGGCTCCACCTCGTCGCCGAGCTCGCGAAGGACCGCCCCGTCCTCGACCGCGACGACATCCATGCCAGCCACCACCAGCAGCCCAAGCATCTGCGGAACACCGCGAGCAATGTCCCGCGGCGGCTGATTCTTTCCCGGACTCGCGACCACGGTGTTGATCTCTCGCCGTTCGGTCTCAGTGGGCTGGTCCTCGACCCCCGCGCCGGAATCCACGCCACGGTCATCACTGCCGCCCGAAGGCTTCAGGCGGACAGGGCCGTCATAACCATCACCCAGAACGCGGCCAGCCACATCGCTGCACACGGTCAGCACTTCCGCGCGCACCGGGGGGTAAAGCTCCAGTACGCCCTGCATGGCCATCTCCCCTACGACCAGGCAGGGAGCCTCGGCGCGACATATGACGCCTTCAGAGCCACCGAGTTGATGAGGGAGAGGTTCGAGACATGGTTCCTCCCGCTCTTCTCCCTCAAGGCAAAGGGCCGAACAGAGCCTGAGCAGCTACCCGCGCTCTTCAAGTACTTCCGACGAGCAGCCCTCGCTCTCCCCTCCACGCCGGACATAGGCACCATCCACGCGGTACGGCAAGCCGTCCTCGTCGGCAATACCGAGTGGATCACCAGCAAGCCGCGTCTGGCTGCTGTGATGGCCACGCAGCACAGTCCACTCGGCTGATGGGGTGGGCGCCAAAGCACAGGGCCTTGATGAAGTCACTACTGCTGATCTGGGAAAGTGGCGGCCTCACAAGACCTTCACGCTGACCGAACCGGTCACGGCATGGGCTGCGGCGTCGATGCGTGGCGCGCGTCCGCATCATCCGCGACTTCGGCGAAGTACAGTTCCAGCGCTTCCGTGATCATTTCCCGGGCTTGGTCGAGCGTCTGTCCCCAACTTGTTGTGCCGCTTACCGGTTCCAGTGCGTTGTAGCCACCTTCGTCAGGCGTGTAGACGATCTGGAAGCACACCCCGTCACTCATGGCAACGAGCCTACGCGCGGGCGTCCCACAGGCCCTTGAACCTCCATTAGCCGCGCCCGACCCATGTGCCGTAGCAGGTCTTGCAGTTGGCGCAATCCGTGGCGGTGCGGACCCTGCCGCTCCTCACATGGCAGTCGGCGCCCCAGCCACGACTGGAACACCTGTCGGTAACGAGGGCGCGACCGTGCGCCACGGACGGCCGTGACAGGACGTCAGAATTCAGCGGCAGACAGCCCAACTTGATCCGTATATTACTTTTGCTTTGTCGGAACTTTATGGCAGAGTGTCCGGCCAAGGCGGCCGAATCGGCTTCACAAGCCGCTGAAGCTGCTGAGTGTGCGAGTGCGGCCACTCATGGGGATGCTGTGGCCGCACTCGCTAGTGAACATCAAATTCAACTAGTAGGAGTGTGACATGCTCCGTCGTCATAACGCAAGGTTGCTCGCCGCCGTCGGTGGTGGTGCGTTCGTTCTGCCGCTGCTGGCGAGTTCTCCGGCCGCCGCGGCGTCGCCGACCATCGTGTTCAACGCGCAGGCACCGCAGTACGCCGCCAAGATCAGCGAGCTCATGAAGTCCTTCTGCGACCCCTCGGGTGCACTCGACATCCGCCCTCGTGAGACCTGGGGCAGGAAGACACTGGAAATCACGCCGAACCCGCGGAAGTTCGACACGAACGTGTTCCCGATGCGCAGCGCCGTCTGCGAGGTCGAAGTGCTCGGGAACAAGAAGCTCAATCCGCTCGTGGTCAAGGACCAGTGGCGGAAGCTCTTCGAGCAGACCAACCGGGGTTCCACCGAGTCCACCGTGGTGAGCAACGAATCCGTGATGAACTCCAGGACGCTCGGTTTCACCTTCGGTCTGTCGGGCGACAAGACCTGGCCCGGGACTCCCGTCGACGCCGTGACGAGCCCTGTCAAGGCCGCGCTGACCGCCGCCTTCAACTACCAGGAGGTCACGCAGACCACCAAGACGAAGGAAGTCCGCCATCCCGTCGCCCCCGGCACCCGTTCCACTGTGTATCAGGTGCCGGATGTCACCGAGTACGCGCTTCAGGTCAGGATCGTCGCCACGCCCATGAAGGGAGTCGTGGGGCCGGGCAACCTCGACGTCAACTCCGACGGCAATTTCCGGTACCGCGTCGACAACCTGATAACACGGGACATCAAGTTCGACGCGAACAGTCCCGTCTATGAGGTGATCGAGCAGAAGCTGAGGTAATCGGCCGACGGACTGCCGGTGGTCAAGGAATTCGTGGTGCGGCCACCGGCAGTTCGCGCCGTTCACGCAGGCAGACGGCCGTCGGTGGCGGCAACAGCCGTGACGAACGTGGTCCAGGCTCGGCGCGGTACGACGACCGGTATGCGGTCGTGGGCCTTGGAGTCGCGGACCGGTATGCGGTCGGGGTACTCCTCCGTGATCTCGACGCAGCCGCCGCTGCTCTGGCTGTAGGTGCTCTTGCGCCAGGAGGCCCTGGACAGATCAGGCTCAGTGGTGAGCATCGGGGTACATCTCCCTAATGGCCTTGCGAATCAGGACCCTTGACGCCTCAGCATCCAACGCTCTGGCGTGCAGCAGATCATAGATGGTGACGTACTCGTCCACGGCCGGCGGCTTGGTGACAAGAATGCCGCGAACCCCGGCGGACACGTACACAGCAGGACCCTCTCCCCGGCGATCCATGAGACTGAACTCGCCGAGTTGTTGGATGAGTTGAGCATCCCTGGAGAAGGGTGCGATCCGAAGGTCGATCCCCGGCCTTCGCGAAGCATCGATCAAATCCAGCAGCTGGCTCCTCATGACCGCCAGGCCACCGATCACAGCGTGGAGGGCGGCCTCGCCGAGAACCACGGACAAGGAAGGCGGATCCGGCCGCTTCAGGATTTCGTGTCGCAGCGCTCGATACTTGAGCTTCTCCTCGACGTCCCCTCCGAGGTACGAAATGTTCTGCTCGATGATCGCGCGTTCATACGCGGGATTCTGTAGGAGGGCAGGAACGAGTCCGCCAACGTGGCGAATCCGTACCGCCCGTTGCTCAATCTTGAATACGCGCTGGATCAACCGGGCGTCAGGGTTGTCGTCCAGCTCCTCCCGCATCCTCCGGATCCGCCCCCCCGCCCCCAGCGCACCGTCGATGAGAGCAGCGGTCTCCCGCAAAGGAATATGCGCCCCACTCTCGAAATGGGAGATCGCGAATTTCGTCAGAGCAACCGCCTTGCCCAGCTGGCCCTGCGTCCACCGCTTGCGGACCCGGTACTCCTTGATGGTCAACCCGAGCTTGGCTACACGCGCCTGGTAGGGGTCATTCGGCTTTGGGGCAGGCATGGTTGTATCCCCCAGTTGACTCTGTGGTCCCGCAACCTTTCGGTGGGGCTGAGCATAGGGGTGTTGTCAGATACTGGTTGCCGGAACGAGAAGCGTCAACTCCGCTCGGGTGACGCTACGTTCGAACATTCCGTTTGATGCCCGATCCGCGGCGCTCCACACCTGCCCCAAGGAGACCGACCCACCATGCCCGTCCTCTGCCCCGGCACCGCCATGACCTTTGGAGGAGGCCCCATCCCGCCGCCGCACGCCCGCTCTCCCGAGGACGAGCCCGCGTTCCTGGAGTCCGTAAAGGCCGTCCTCATGGCCCATCCGGCGCCGACGGCGGAGCAGTTGACCGAGTCGACGAACGCTCTCCGCCGGTATATCAGAAGGTACGCGCCCGCGCTGAAAGCCCTCGCAGTAACCCTGCGCGCGGACGATCCGCGTCGCGCGCTCGCCGGACGCGTCGCCGACGGAGGGTTCTACCGGGCGGCGCAGCAGGACGGCCCGGGCAGTGGGCTGATGAGTGCGCGGGACTACTGCCGGCTGCTGCTCCGGGCCGCGTACGACATCCGCGATCACTACGAGAAGCTGCACCTGGGAAAGGAAGCACCGTTGGACGTCGACCCCATCAATCCCCCACCGCTGCGCGCCACCGCCCTGGCGCTGATCCTGCGCCCCGCCGAAGGCGACGGCACCCACGAACCGCACGTGCTCATGGTGGGCCCCGACTGCGCGGGGGAGACCGGCCGGAACTTCCGGCTGCCCGGCGGGGCGATGCGCGAGGGAGAGGCCCCGTCGCACGCGATGGTGCGGGAAGTCCGGGAGGAGACGGGGCTGGACGTGGCTCCGGCGCGGATGCTCGTACACGACTGGGTACCGGCCACCGGGACCGCGCCCGCCGGTATCAGCCTGGTGTACGCGGTCGCCCCGCTCCCCGGCGAACCGGAGGTCAAGCTGCCGCTCCCGGCCCCGGAGCGGAATGCGGAACTCCTCAGTTACAAATGGGTTGTTGTCGACGAACTCGACGACTACTGCATGCCGCACCAGGCGAGACGAGTCCGCGCCGCGCTCGCGGCCCTGCGCAACGGTGACGTCGCCGAGCTGCACCACGGAGTGTCGGCGTACGCGGCGGCCGCGTAGCGAACGGACCGGCCCGGGCCTCACACCACCACGGCCTCCCCCACCACCCGGGCGAACTCCCGTACCCGCTCCGTCTCCCCCGCCCTCCGCCACACCAGCCCCAGCGCGGAGTCCGGCAGTCCGGTCACCGGGACGAACGCGACGTCCCGGCGGGCGGCGTGGTAGTCGGCCGTCGAACGGCACAGCAGCATGGCCGCCCGGTTCGCGGCGGTGGCGGTGATGCCTTCTTGCAGGGTGGTCACCACCGGGCCGGGCGGGACCGGGCGGCCGGCCGGGGTGCGGGTCGGGGCTTGGGCCTCGCGCCAGTAGGGCGGGGCTTCCACGGACGGTGCGACCAGGGGACAGGAAGCCAGCTCCTCGGCGCTCAACTCCGCCCGCCTGGCGAGGACATGGCGTACGGACACCGCCAGCGTCTGCCGCTGCCGTGAGAAGACCGGCCCCAGGACCAGGTCCGGCTCGCGGACCGGCAGCAGCACCACCGCCGCGTCCACTTCACCACCTCGCACCGCGCCGAACGGATCCCCCAGCGGGATCTCCACGAGGTCCACGGCACACGCGGGATGCGCACTCTGAAACGTGTCGACGGCGCGCATCAGGGCCCCGTTCGCCGTGCCCTGGAAGCCGACGCGCAGCACGCCTTCGACGCCCCGGGCCGCGTCCCGCGCGTCCGCCACCGCCTGCGCCAACGCCGCGTAGGACGGCCGTAGTTGCGTCAGGAAACGTTCGCCGAGCGGGGTCAGGGCCACCCGGCGGCTCGTACGGTCGACCAGCCGTGCCCCGATCCGGCCCTCCAGCGAGCGCAGCAGCTGGCTGACCCGGCTCTGCGACACGTACAGCCGGTCCCCGGTGCGGCCGAAGTGCAGTTCCTCGGCCAGGGCCAGGAAGCATTCCAGCTCCCGCAGGTCGAGTCCCCCGTCCACGCTGCTCTTCCCTCCCACTGATCGATGAGTCCTGCTTATCGAATGCTGAGTGATCCGTCGTTGTTCCCGGGCGCGAAGCCCCGAAGGCTGGGGTCATGACGAAATCGGAGTGGGACAGCAGGGGTTGGGGCGCGGTGGTCGCCGTCGCGGCCGGGACGTTCTCCGTCGTGACGACGGAAATGATGCCGGTGGGACTGCTCACGCCCATCGGGGCCGACCTCGGGGCCTCCGACGGGACGGCCGGGCTGACGATGACCGTACCGGGCGTGGTGGCGGCCGTCGCGGCGCCCGTCGTCACCGCGGCGGCCCGGCGGCTGGACCGGCGGAAGCTGCTCGTGGGGCTGATGGTGCTGCTCGCGGCGGCCAACGCGGGGGCTGCGGCCGCGACGGACATCGGGGTGCTCGTGGGGCTGCGGGTGCTGGTGGGGGTGTGCATCGGTGGGGTGTGGGCGGTCGCGGCCGGGCTGGCCGTACGGCTCGTGGCGGCGCGGTCCGTCGGGGCCGCCACGTCGCTGATCTTCAGCGGGGTCGCGGTGGCCTCCGTCGTGGGCGTACCCGCCGGAACGCTCCTGGGCGGGCTGGGCAGTTGGCGCACCGCGTTCGTGGCGATGAGCGCGGTCGCGCTCGCCGTGGCGGTGGCGCTCGCGCTCCTGCTGCCGCCGCTGCGGGCCGAGCACGCCGTGCGCCTGGCCGACCTCGGCTCGTTGCTGCGCGGGTCGCGGATACGGGTGGGGCTGGTGGTGATCGCGTTGCTGGTGACCGGGCACTTCACGGGCTACACGTTCGTACGGCCCGTACTGGAGCAGGTGCCCGGCCTGGGCGCGGGCGCGATCAGCGCGCTGCTGCTCGGGTACGGGGCCGCGGGCGTCGCCGGCAACTTCCTCGCGGGCAGCGCCGCCGCGCGCGACCCGCGCCGCACGCTGCTGGTGATCTGCGCGGCACTGGCCGTGATCATCCCGGCGGCACCGCTGCTCGCGGGCGGCCCGACGGGGGCGGTGGTGCTGCTGCTCGCGTGGGGGCTCGCGTACGGGGGTGTGTCGGTCAGTACGCAGAACTGGCTGATGGCAGCGGCCCCGCAGGCCCGCGAGGCGGCGTCGGCGCTGTACGTCTCGGCGTTCAACGCCGCGATCTCCCTGGGCTCGCTGCTGGGCGGGCGCGCGGTGGACTCGGTGTCGCTGGAGGGCGCGATGTGGCTGGGCGGGGCGCTCGCACTGGGCGCACTGGTGGCGCTCGCGGCGGGCCGTGGGGGGCGGGGGCGCGGGCTGGCGTGAGCGGGTGCGCGTGCCGCCGCGCGTAGCGCCCCCCGAGCCGTACGGCCTACACACCCTCACCCCCACACGTGACGAACTCCCCCAGCAACCCCGTCAGTTCGCCCACTCCGGCTCCCGGTCGTGGTCCCATGGGGCAGCCCCCCGCACGGTACCGCCCGAACCACCCCTCACGCCTCACCTCATCCCACCGAGGAGCCTTCGATGCTCATGCCCCACCCCTCCGTGCTGCGTTCCCTGCTGGAGCGGTACACCGAGCTCGCCGCCGCCGATCCTTCCGACGCCCTCGTGCGGCGGCAGACCGAGGACACCGCGTACACGCTGTGCGTGACGACCGGCACCCGGGACATCGCCGAAGCGCTCGTCGCCGCGCACCGGCAGCTCGGCCGGGTCCGGGAGATGACGACGGCCGCCTGAGCGCGCCGCCGTTCACGGCTCACCGGGATTTTCCGGACATGAGCCGTCGGACGCTGGGTATGCGCGCGGCATGGTCGTCATCGAATCCCCCGACGGGGACGCCGCCCGGGCCCGCCGGGCGACGGCGGAGTTCCTGGCCCGGCACTGCCCGTGGGCCGATCTCGACGCCGTCGTGCTCGTGGTCTCCGAGCTGGTCACCAATGCCGTCCGGCATACGGGCGGCTGGTGGCGGCTGTGCGTACGCGCCGCGCGGGGGCGGCTCGTCGTGGAGATCGCGGACGCCAGCCCCCGGCCGCCCGCCCCACGCGAACCGGACCTCACCGGGGGCGGCGGGCTCGGCTGGCACATGGTCGAACGGCTCGCGGGCCGGCTGGAGGTCGACCGGCGGCCGGGCGGCAAGACGGTACGCGCCACGTGGCTGCGACCGCCGGCAGCGGAGGCAACGGGCCCGGGCCCGGCGTTCGTACCGACGAGCTGACGGTCCGGTCACCGGCCGGAACCGCCGGAACGCCGCGCGGCAGCGCATCCGCGCCGGGCAGCCGGGGAGGGCGGACCAGCCGCACGGCTCCGCCGGCACCGGCTTCCCGCAACCGCGCCACCCGGACGAGCCTCGCCGCGACCAGCGACCGAGGACGCCGGAGCAGCCGTACGGCTCCCGCCGGCACCGGCCGCGTCACCGCGTAACACCGCGCACGCGCGCACCCCTGTCGCTCCTGTCGTGAACGTCCCGGTGACCGCCCTCCCTCATGAGTGCCCCAGCAGCCCCGCCCGCAGTCGCGCGATGATCCTGGCCAGCAGGCGTGACACATGCATCTGCGAGACCCCCAGCGCCGCCCCGATCTCCGACTGTGTCATCTCGCCCCCGAAGCGCATCCGCAGGATCTGCCGGTCGCGTTCGCTGAGTTCGGCGACCAGGGGGCGCAGCGCGTGCAGGTTCTCCACGCCTTCCAGGGCCGGGTCGAGTTCGCCGATGCGCTCGGCGTAGCTCGCGCCGCCCGACTCGTCGCCCTCGTCGACGGGCACGTCGAGCGAGCCGGCGGTGTAGCCGTTGCCCGCGACGATGCCCTCCATCACTTCCTCCCGGCTGATGCCGAGGTACTCGGCGAGCTCGGCGGGGGTGGGCGCGTGGTCGAGGCGCTGCGAGAGTTCGGCGGTGGCCTTGGCGAGTTCGACGCGCAGCTCCTGCAGCCGCCGGGGCACGTGCACCGCCCAGCTGGTGTCCCGGAAGTGCCGTTTGATCTCGCCGACGATGTACGGCACGGCGAAGGTCGTGAACTCGACCTCGCGCGAGAGGTCGAACCGGTCGATGGCCTTGATCAGCCCGATCGTGCCGACCTGGACGATGTCCTCCATCTGTTCGGCGCGGCCCCGGAAGCGGCCGGCCGCGAACCGCACGAGTGAGAGGTTGATCTCGATGAGGGTGTTGCGCGCGTACTGGTACTCGTGCGTGCCCTCCTCCAGGTCCCGGAGCCGGTCGAAGAAGAGCCGGGACAGTTCGCGGGCGTCGCGCGGTGCCACGGCGGAGGCGTCCTCGATGTGCGGCAGGCCGGGACCGGCCTCCACCTCCCCTACGGTCTCATATATATCGGCAATACCCGACATTTCAGTCATATCGACCATATCGACCGCATCAGCGGTAGCCGCACCCCTCACGCTCGTCACGTCGTCCTCCCCAGGTCGTGGTGGCCTCCGCGCGCGCCTACCCGGGGATCCGGTGGGCATGCCTCCGCTTCCACTCCGCGCAAGGACCGGCCACGAGCCGTTCGCCCCGTGCATGTCAGCCCGGGGCCGCCCGGCGGGCGTTGCCTAGACTGGTCGTGCCGGGCGCACGCAAGCCCGAGCGGGACAGGAGAGCGCAGTGGCCGCAGGTGTCGAGAACGCGGAGAAACTCGCCGGCTTCGCAGGGAGCTTCGGCGAGGACTTCGACGACCCCTCGGCCGAGGTACTGGCCGAGGCGGCCGCCGCCTTCGGACTGCTCGCCTCCCCGGCCCGGCTCCATCTGATGTGGGCGCTCGCACAGGGCGAGAGCGATGTCAGCGGACTCGCCGAGCGGGTCGGCGGAGCGCTGCCCGCGATCAGCCAGCACCTGGCCAAGCTGAAACTCGCGGGGCTGGTGCGGTCCCGGCGCGAAGGGCGCCGCATGGTGTACCTGGTGGACGACCCCGACGTGGTCACGATCGTCCGGCTGATGGTCGGTCAGCTCGCGGACCGCGCGGCCGGGGGCGCCCCGGAGGCCCGTACGGCCACGGTCGCCGCCGGCGGCTCCGGCGTCGGCAGCTCCGGCCCCGGCACGCGTGCCGGGGCACGGACCCGTTCCCGTACGGCCGCCGCGCCCGGACGCCTCCGTGGTCTGGGCGCCTGAGGGCCCCGCCCCGCGCCAGGAGACGCCGCGCACGGCCCTGGAGGTCCTGCGCGCCCTGGAGTGCGGGCCGGGCGGGCTGACCGAAACCGAGGCCGAGGAGCGGCTCGCGCGCTGCGGCGAGAACGTCCTGCCGCAGCGGCGGCCCACGCCCTGGCCGCGCCGCTTCGCGCGCAGCCTGCGGGATCCGTTCACCGTGGTACTCACCGGACTCGGCCTGGTCTCCGCCGGACTGGCCTCCTGGGGCACGGCCGCCGTGATCGCCGTACTGGTCGTCGTCAGCTGCGTACTGCGCTCGACGGGCGAGCACCGGGCGGACCGGGCCGTGGCCGCTTTGCGGGAGTTGATTCCGGCTACGGCCACGGTGCGGCGGCGGCCGGCGCCGGGCGGCTCGGCGACTCCCCGGGAGGTTCCGGTGGAGGAGCTCGTTCCCGGTGACGTTGTGCTGCTTGCGCCGGGGGATCTTGTGCCGGCTGATGTGCGGTTGTTGCGGGCGCGGGGGTTGACGGTGCGGGAGGCTTCGCTGACGGGGGAGTCGGTTCCCGTGGCGAAGCGGGTGGCGGGGGCAGGGGGCGGTGTCGGGTGCGGGTCCGTGGCGCCTGCGGCGGGCTTGTCCCCCAGCCCCGCCCCTTCCCGAAACTGGGGCTCCGCCCCAGACCCCGGTCCTCAATCGCCGGACGGGCTTGATTTTCAAGCCCGTCCGGC
>NZ_JBHSPB010000034.1:0-45391 GCF_042656465.1 Streptomyces gamaensis | reverse complement strand
GCTTCCCTTCGGTGTTTCCAACCTTACCAGATCCGATTTCCGGCCCTGGCCCCCTGCTGGAGCGGGGTCTTTCTCGCCTTTCCGCTTTCGCGGCCCGGCGTGATCACTACTTTAGCGGATTTCCCCGGCGATTCCCAATCGGGACTCCGAAACGAATTCCGGGCACGCCGGAAACCGCCCCGTTCGAGGACCGTGCAGTAATGATTGCCGCCAGTGCGACGAGAATGGCCGCCACAGGACCGCTGGGGCTCCGTGGCAACCCGGAGAACACTACGGGGCGGTGGGGGCCGTGTCAACCCGCCGTCACGCGGGGCACTTCGGCCCTCAGTCGAGGTCCTTGAGGCGGCCCCCGGCGTCCGGCTGGGCCTCCTCGACGCGGCGCAGCAGGCGGGTCAGCATCTCGCCGAGCCGGCCGCGCTCCTCGCCGTTGAGGTCCTGGAGCAGCTCCTCCTCGAAGACCGTGGCCATGCGCATCGACTCCAGCCACTTGCGGCGGCCTTCTTCGGTGATGCCGACGATGACGCGGACGCGGTTGCTCTCGTCCCGCTCCCGCGTGACGAGGCCCTCGGCGACCATGCGGTCGATGCGGTGGGTCATCGCGGCCGGTGTGAGGCCGAGGCGCTTGGCGAGCTCGCCGGGGCCCATGCGGTAGGGGTCGCCGGCGAGGACGAGGGCCTTGAGGACCTCCCACTCGGCGTTGCTGATGCCGAGCTCGGCGGTCTGGCGCCCGTAGGCGACGCTCATGCGCCGGTTGAGGCGGCTGAGCGCCGAGACGACCTTCTCCACCTGCGGGTCCAGCTCCTGGAACTCGCGTTGGTAGGCGGCGATCTGTTCTTCGAGGCTCGGCTCGGGCGCGCCGGCGGTGTCAGGCATGAGCCGCAGTATGGCATGACTCATTGGCGCTAAAGCCCTTTGATGTGTACTCTTTAGCTTCGAACTTTACTGTTGAAGTCTTCAGGCTTGGACTCTCTACGTCTCTGACCTGCACTCCTGTAGCTACTCGACCGAGGAAGGTGAGTGTGACCACCGCGATGGGCGCCGCGCTGCGCCGGATCCAGCTGGGCAACGCGCTGAGCGCGTTCGGCAACGGCTTCACGATTCCGTACCTGTTCGTCTATGTGTCCCAGGTACGGAATCTCGGCGCGAGCACGGCGGGTGTCGTGCTCGCGACGCTCGCCGTTGCCGCGCTGCTCGTGCTGCCCCTCACCGGTCGGGTCATCGACCGGCGTGGTCCGCTGCCCGTCGCCATCGCCGGTACGGTCTCCGCCGCCGTGGGTTCGCTGGGGCTCGGGTTCGCGGACTCGAAGGTGCTCGTCGTCGCGGCGGCCGCGGCGCTCGGTGCCGGTTTCGCGGTGATCCAGCCCGCGCTGGCCACGATGATCGTGTGGTGCTCGACGCCGACGACGCGGTCGCGGGCCTTCGCCATGCAGTTCTTCCTGAACAACCTCGGTCTGGGCATCGGTGGTCTGCTGGGCGGCCAGCTCGTGGACCCGTCGAACGCGTCCAGCTTCGTCCGGCTGTTCGCGATCGAGTCGGCGATGTTCCTGGTGCTGGGCGTGGCCGTCGCGACCGTACGGCTGCCGAAGGCGCCCAGGCTCGGGGACGTGGTCCCGGCCGGTGAAGGGGCCAAGGGCGGGTGGCGTTCGCTGCTCGGGGACCGGGCCATGGTGCAGCTGTGCGTGCTGGGCTTCGTGATGTTCTTCGCCTGCTACGGGCAGTTCGAGTCCGGCCTCGCGGCCTTCGCCGTGGAGGTCACCCGGATCTCGCCGGCGACGCTCGGCATCGCCCTCGCGGCGAACACGGCGGCCATCGTGCTCACGCAGTTCGCCGTGCTCAGGCTGGTGGACGGGCGGCGGCGCAGCCGGGTCGTCGCGCTGGTCGGGCTGATCTGGACGGTCGCATGGATCGCCGCCGGGGTCTCGGGGCTGGTACCGGGGGCGCACGGAGTGGCGACCGCGCTGCTGATCTCCACGTACGCGCTGTTCGGTATCGGCGAGTCGATGCTGGCGCCGACGGTGGCGCCGCTGGTGGCGGACCTGGCGCCGGCGCGGCTCGTCGGGCAGTACAACTCCGCGTTCGCTCTGGTCAAGCAGCTGGCGATGGCGGTCGGCCCGGCGGTGGGCGGTCTGATGGCCGGTGGCGGGATGTACGGCGCGTACATCGTGCTGCTGATCGTGTGCGCGCTGGGCATCACGGCGCTGGCCCTGCGGCTGGGTCGGCGGCTCACGCCCGAGCAGGACAATCCGCGGCTGCTCGCGCGGCGCAGCGAGCCGGTCGCCGGTTCGGCCGCGGCCCCGGCGCCCGTCGCTTGCTCCGCCTCCCACTGATCCGTAGGACTGCCACCGCGACGAAAACGAGCGCCTGTGGCCCGGAAACGCATCGTTTCCGGGCCACAGGCGCATTTTTCATGCGTCCTCACTTGTTGCCACGAGACTTGTCGCTACGAGCGTGCCGCTCCTGCCGGGAGGGCGAATTCGCACCAGACGGCCTTGCCTCCGCCCGGTGTGCGGCGTGAGCCCCAGGACGAGGCGATGGTGGCGACGATCGAGATGCCCCGGCCGGCCTCGTCGGCGGGTTCGGCACGGCGGCGGCGCGGCAGGTGGTCGTCGCCGTCGGTCACCTCGATGATCAGCCGCCGGTCGGTGCGGCGCAGGCGCAGCCGCATCGGCGGGGTGCCGTGCTGCAGGGAGTTGGCGACGAGCTCGCTCGCGGCCAGGACGCCCAGATCGCGCAGCTCGGTCGGGAAGCGCCAGCTGACCAGGACGCCGGAGGCGAAGGCGCGGGCACGGGGTGCGGCCTCGACGCCTCCGAGGAGTTCCAGCGCGGCGTTGTGGAAGAGCTCGGCGTCATGGCCCGTACGGGCAGGGTGCTGCAGGACGAGCACGGCGACGTCGTCGTCGTGCTCCGCGGTCACCCCGAGGGCGCGGATGAGGCGGTCGCACATCACCTGGGGCGAGCCGGTGGCCCCGGCGAAGGCGCGCTCCAGGGCGGCGACACCATCGTCGATGTCCTCGTTGCGCCGCTCGACCAGACCGTCCGTGTAGAGGACGGCGCTGGAGCCGGGGCCGAGGGGCAGACTGCCGGAGGTGTGCACCCAGCCGCCGGTGCCGAGCGGCGGGCCGGTGGCCTCGGAGGCGCGGCGGACCGTGCCGTCGGGGTCGCGGACCAGGATGGGCAGATGGCCCGCCGACGCGTAGACGAGACGGCCCTCGTTGGGGTCGTGGACGGCGTAGACACAGGTGGCGATCTGGGTGCTGTCGATCTCGGTGGCGAGGCCGTCGAGGAGCTGGAGCACCTCGTGGGGCGGCAGGTCCAGGCGCGCGTACGCCCGTACGGCCGTGCGCAGCTGGCCCATGACGGCGGCGGCCCGCACGCCGCGGCCCATGACGTCGCCGATGACGAGCGCGGTGCGGCCGGCGCCGAGGGTGATGACGTCGTACCAGTCGCCGCCGACCGCGGTGTCCTTGCCGCCGGGCTGGTAGGTGGCGGCGACGCGCAGGTCGTCGGGCTGCTCCAGTTCCTGAGGGAGGAGGCTGCGCTGCAGTGTGACGGCGGCCTCGCGCTGCCTGCGCTCGCTGACGCGCAGCCGCTCGGCGGCCTCGACCTGGTCGGTGACATCGGCGGCGAAGACGAGGACTCCGGGAAGGCCCTCACTCACGGCGCCGGTGTCCCTCCGGCCCGTACCGAGGTCGATCGGGGAACAGGTGAAGGTGTAGTAGCCGTGCCGGGGGCGGCTGTCGGGGTCGGAGGGGCCGCCGCCGGAGAGCGCGTCGTGGGCGGACGAGCGCCGGTGCGTGCTGCCGGTCGCCGCGTGCGCGGCGGGCGCGCCCGCCATGACGCGGCGGGATTTGACCGTACGGGACCGGCCGCTGCGCAGAACCTGGTCCATGAGCGGAAGCAGACCGAGCTCCGCCAGCTCCGGAAGTGCCTCGCGCGCGGGCTCGCCCGGGGCGCGCGGGCCGAAGAGCGCGGCGTAGGCGGCGTTGACGTACGCGACGCGGTGATCGGCGCCGTGGACGACGGCGACGGGGGCCGGGAGCTGGCCGAGGATGTCGGGGACGGAGAGCCCGTCCAGGGTGGGGACGGGGCCGTCGGGCCCGGCGGGGGACGGCGTCGCCCCGTCGCGCGCGGCGGGCACCGAACCACCGCCCTTGGGCTGCGCGGACGCGGCGGGGCGGGCCTTGCGGTCGGCGCGCGCTGCGGCTCGGCGCTGAGTGCCGGGGAGCCGGGCGCTCCAGCGGGTGAAGTTCACAGAGGATTACCTCGCGGAGTCGTTCCGGACCAGCTCGGCGACGTGTCGTGGCGGAGCCGCGCGCCCGGCACGGGGCCGTGGGCGGCGGTGCGGGGGCCTGTCCCCGGGGGAGTGCAGCAAACGTCCGATCCCTCGCCGTCGTTACTCTTCGCAGGTACGAGCCCACCCATGGTCACACGACCAGTGTGGCCGACCGGACTGACATCCGTCAGACGTCGGCCTCCTGTGGGGGAGTTCCCTGCTCCGGTCTTGCGTCCGTGTCCTGCCTCAACTCGCCTCCGGGTAACGGCCGGTGTCCGCGGCGAGCTCGAATTCGGCACGGGGGTGCTCCAGGGAGCCGAGCGAGACGATCTCACGTTTGAACAGCCCTGTGAGGGTCCATTCGGCAAGGACACGCGCTTTGCGGTTGAACGTGGGGATTCTGCCGAGGTGGTAGGCGCGGTGCAGGAACCAGGCCGGGTAGCCCTTGAGCTTCCTGCCGTAGACCTGCGCAACGCCCTTGTGCAGCCCCAGGGATGCGACAGAACCCGCGTACTGGTGCCGGTAGTCCTGCAACGGGCGGCCGCGCAGACAGGCGGCGACGTTGTGGGCGATGACCTTGGCCTGGCGGACGGCGTGCTGGGCGTTGGGGGCGCACTGCGCGCCGGGCTCCTCCGCGGTGAGGTCGGGTACGGCCGCCGCGTCGCCACCGGCCCAGGCGTGCTCGGCGCCGTCCACGGCCAGGGTGGCGGCGCACTTGAGGCGGCCGCGCTCGTCGAGGGGCAGGCCGGTGGCGGCGAGCACCGGATGCGGTTTGACGCCGGCGGTCCACACGAGCGTGCGGGTGGGAAAACGGGAGCCGTCACTGAGCACGGCGACGCGGTCCACGCAGGACTCCAGCCGGGTCTCCAGGCGGACGTCGATGTTGCGGCCGCGGAGCTCGCGCAGGGCGTAGCGGCCCATGTCGGCGCCGACTTCGGGCAGGATCCGGCCTGTTGCCTCGACGAGGACGAACCGCAGGTCGTCGGGGGAGATGTTGTGGTAGTAGCGGGCGGCGTACCGGGCCATGTCCTCCAGCTCGGCGAGCGCTTCGACACCCGCGTAGCCGCCGCCGACGAAGACGAACCTGAGCGCGGCGTCGCGGATTCCCGGGTCGCGGGTGGACGAGGCGATGTCCATCTGTTCGAGCACATGGTTGCGCAGGCCGATGGCCTCCTCGACGGTCTTGAAGCCGATGCCGTGGTCGGCGAGACCGGGAACGGGGAGGGTGCGGGAGACGGAGCCGGGGGCGAGGACCAGTTCGTCGTAGTGGATCTCGACGGCGCCGGCGCCCTCCTCGTGGGTCGCGAGCGTCGCGACGGTCGCGGTCCGCCCGGCGTGGTCGATCGCGCGGACCTCGCCGGTGACGACCTGACAGCCGGGAAGGGTGCGGCGCAGCGGGACCACGACGTGGCGGGGGGAGACGGAACCGGCGGCGGCCTCGGGGAGGAAGGGCTGGTACGTCATGTACGGCTCGGGGTCGACCACGGTGACGCGGGCCTCGTCCCGTTTGAGGATCCGCTGCAGGTGCAGGGCGGTGTTCATCCCGACACAGCCGCCGCCGACGACCAGAACGCGCGCCGGTTCCTTCACCAAGGTCCCTCCTCAGCGATGTCGGCCGGCCCGGGGGTGTCCGGCCGGGGTGCCGGGCGCCGCGCCGGCCGGGCGCGGGGCCCTTCCGCCGGGCACAGCTCCTTCCCATGAGGCACCGGCGGCCGGTGTTTGTCCACAGGTCCGGCGAAATGTATGACTGGCCGCGGAGCTGATCCGTCCGCCCCACGCTCCCCGGTCCCGGCCACGGATGCCCAGGTCAGGGCGGTTGTGGCGGGGTCGCAAGGTGGTGTGGAAGCAGGGCGGGAGGGGACCGTACTCCAATCGGGGGCGGCCCGTGCGGAACTACCCCTTCTTTCTTGACCTGGGCTCAACTATGTTCGTAGTCCGTCGGGGTGTCAGAGACGTACCCCGGCAGTCAGGGCGGGGAGTCTCCGGGGGGAGACGTTCATAACCGGGGGAACATATGCACATTCAGGGCTCTCATTGGTCGACCGCTGTCGCGCCGTCCGAGGCGAGCGGGGGCCGGAGCACTCCGTTGCGCGTGGATGCCCAGCGCAATCTTGAGCACGTACTGCGGGCGGCCCGCGAGGTCTTCGGCGAGCTGGGCTACGGGGCGCCGATGGAGGACGTGGCGCGCCGGGCCCGGGTGGGGGTGGGGACGGTCTACCGCCGCTTCCCCAGCAAGGACGTCCTCGTGCGGCGGATAGCGGAGGAGGAGACCGCCCGGCTGACCGAGCAGGCCCGCACGGCGCTGGGGCAGGAGGACGAGCCGTGGTCGGCGCTGTCCCGCTTCCTGCGCACGTCGGTCGCCTCGGGCGCGGGCCGGCTGCTGCCTCCGCAGGTGCTGCGGGTGGGCGTCGACGGCAAGTCCGAGCAGATCGAAGCGCGGGTGCCGCAGCAGCGGCAGCCCAGGAGCACGGTGGGGCAGCTGCACGAGCTGCGGCTGGTGGAGCAGCGGCCGGACCGGGCCGAGGAGCGCGGCGACTCGGGGGCGGCAGCCCTGCTCGAAGTCGTCGGGCGTCTGGTCGACCGGGCGCGCGCGGCCGGGCAGTTGCGTCCGGATGTGACCGTCGCGGACGTGCTGCTCGTGATAGCCACGGCGGCGCCGTCGCTGCCGGACGCGGTGCAGCAGGCCGCGGCATCGTCACGGCTGCTGGACATCCTGCTGGAGGGGCTGCGCTCGCGGCCCGTCGAGCCGGTCGAGTAGCCCTTGCGAGCAGTGCCGAGGGTTTCGTCACCGCTGAACCGCTGAGGTTTCCGTGGCGGGCGCGCCACACGGTCAGGGGGCTTCACCTGTGCCCAACGGTCCTGATGGTGTGGCGCGTTCGGAAAACCTTTCCCCGTACGAGTGACAGTCAGTGCCTCACTGCGGGAAAACTCCCCGGATGAGTGGTTGCTGCCCGTGCTGAGGTGGTGACGCCCGACGCTGTGCCACGCTGGCCCGGTGTTCGGACGTGCCGGTACGTACGGGGGCCTCCGCTATGGCTGTTGACGGGCGGGATGAACCACGCGGCCACCACGAGGGGGCGGAGCCGTGGCCCACGCTGCCCATGCCGGACGGCGGGCCGTTCCCTTCGGCGCCGCCCGGAGCCGGGGGGCGTTCCGGGGGCCGGCGGCCTTCGGGGGCCGGTGCCTCTCCCGGCGCCGACGGCTTCTCCGCCGGTGCTGACGACGGCTTTTCCGGTGACGACGGCTCTTCCGATGGCTGCTCGCCTGATGCGGATGGTGCCGTCGATGTCGACGGTGCTTCCGTTGCCGGGGGTGCTTCCGATGCCGGGGGTGCTTCCGATGGTGGCGCCCGTTCCGGGCCGGCGGAGGACGGTGTGCCGTCGCCGGAGTCCGCACCGTCGGCTCCCCGGGGGCGAGTTGGGGACCGGTGGGTGCCCAGGCAGCGGGCGGGCCGGAAGTCGGGGGCCCATGCCCGGGCGCGGGGAGAGTCGGAAGGACAGCGCTCCGACATCGAGTTGATCTCGCGGATGCGCGGTGGCGACAGCGACGCGTACGAGGAGTTGTACCGGCGGCACGCCCCGGCGGTGCGGAGGTACGCCCGCAACTGCTGCCGTGACGACCACACCGCCGAGGACCTGACCAACGAGGTCTTCGCGAGCACCCTGCAGGCGGTGCGCGGCGGCGCCGGGCCGGATTCGGCGGTGCGGGCGTATCTGCTGACGACGGTGCGCCGGGTGGCGGCGGCGTGGGGAAGGACGACCAAGCGGGAGCAACTGGTCGAGGACTTCGCGGTGTTCGCGGCTGCGGCGGCGCGTACTTCGGGGGCCGGGGAGGACGAGACCGTCGACGCGGGCGCCGAGGTGCTGGCGATGCGGGAGGCCGAGCACTCGTTGGCCATGCAGGCGTTCCGGAGTCTTCCGGAGCGGTGGCAGACAGTGCTGTGGCACACGACGGTGGAGGAGGAGTCGCCCAGCGAGGTGGCGCCTCTGCTGGGGTTGACGGCCAATGCGACAGCGGTGCTGGCTCATCGGGCACGGGAGGGGTTGAAACAGGCTTATCTACAGGCGCATGTGAGTGCCGCGCTGACCTCGGGCGGGGAATGCGCCCGGTACGCGGACCGGCTCGGGGCGTACGCCCGGGGCGGGCTGCGGATGCGTGCGGAGCGGGGGTTGCGCAAGCACTTGGAGGAGTGCGCGCGGTGCCGTACGGCGGCCATGGAGGTCGCGGACGTCAACGAGCGCTTGCGGGTGCTGCTGCCGGTCGCGGTCGTCGGCTGGTTCGCGACGTCGTACGCGGCGAAGGCGGCGATGGGGTTCGCGGCGGGAGCGGCGGTTTCAGGGGCTGCGGGAGCGAGTTCGGGTGCGGGGGCTGCTGCTGCGGGAGGTGCGGGGGCGTCGGGTTCCGTTGCCGGTGCGGGCGGCACGGGGGGTGCGGGAGCGGCTTCCGGGGCGGCTGGTGCGACAGGCGCGGCGAGTACAGCGGGGGCGGCGGGGGCGAGTGCGGCTTCCGGGGCGGGAGCAGTTGGGGGGACGGGTGCGTCGGCCGGGGCGACCGGTGTTGCTTCGGCGAGTGCGGGCGTAGGGGGCGCCGGTGCGTCGGGGGCCGCTGTGGGAGCGGGGGCCGGCGCAGGGGCCGGGGCTGGGGTTGCCTCCGGTGCGGGTGCGGTAGCTGGGTCGGGCGCGGTGTCGTCGGCGACTGCGGCCGGTGCGGCGTCGGGCACGGGTGCGGTGACGGGTGTAGGGGCGTCGGGTGTTGCGGCCGGCACGGGTGTGTCGGGCGGTGCAGCCGGTGCTGGGGCCGGCGGGGCGTCGGGAGCGGCGGGCGCTGCGGCCGGTACAGGGGTGTCGGGCAGTGCAGCAGGTGCTGGGGCCGCTTCCGGTACGGGTGTTGGGGCCGGTGCGTCGGGTGCGGCGTCGTCCGGGGTCGGCGCGGGCGCGGGAGGTGCGGCGGCCGGTACGAGCGCGGGGGCGGGGTCCGGCGCGGGTGTCGGCATGGGCACGGGGGGCGCTGCGGGCAGCACCGGCGGCGGGGCGGGCGCGGGCGCCGGGAGCGGTGCGGGAGCCGGGGCCGGTGGGAGCACGTCGGGCGCTGCGGGCTCGGGGGCCGGGGCCAGCGGTGGGGGCACGGGGGTGGGTGGGGGAGGGGGAGGGGGCCCCCTCCCCGTTGGTGAAGGGCTCGGTGGCCCCGTGAAGTTGGGCATCGCCGCCGGTGTAGCCGTAGCCGCCGGTGCCGTCATCGCCTATGCCGTGATGGGCAATTCGACGGATGCGGTGCGGGAGCCGCAGGCCGAGGGGACGGCGAAGCCGGTGGTGCCCGTACCGGCGCCGGAGCCGAAAGGGACGCCGGCCGCTTCCCCGGCGCCGGTTCCGCCGAAGTTGAAGCCGGCGGGGGTGCGGCCGTCGGCGCCGAAGGGGAGTTCGCGGGTGAGCCGGAGCGCGGGGGCGCCGACTGGGGCCGTGCCGGTGCCGGCGCCCGTCATGTCGACGCCGACACCGCGGCCGAGCGTCCCGCACATGTCGACACCGGCGCCGACGCCAACTCCCCTGGTGCCGACGCCTGGTTCGCCGGAGACGCCGACGGTGCCGAAGCCGGTGAAGCCTGTGTTGCCGGAGCCGTCGGCGGAGGACTGTCCGGTCAATGAGGTCGAGTTCGACATGGGGATCGGGAGGGATCTGGATCCGGAGGTGCGGCTGAGCGCGAAGGACCGGCTGGGCAAGAGTCATGGGCTGCGGCTCGGCGGCCGGACGCACCGCAAGGGCACCCACGGCGGAACCCACGACGCCGCCCACGATGCCGCCCATGACGCAGCGCACGACCGAGTCCACGGCGAAGGCCACAGCGAAACCCACGCCCACGCCCACGCCCACGCCCACGACCGGGTCCGCAGCGAAACCCACGGCGAACCCCACAGCCAACTCCACGACACTGCGGGCGTCCAGCCCAGCCCCACCTCCCTGCACATCGAGTTCAACAAGGGGCCGCTCGGGCCCGGGGCGGCGCGAGTCTCCGTGCGCAGGGGTGGGAAGCGGCTGTGGGAGTCGGAGGTGCGGGTGCCTCGGCGGGAGGAGCGGCAGCTTCGGGTTCCCGTGCGGGTTCCGCTGCCGGGGCACCGTACGGAGAAGCCCACCGTCGCCCCGGCGCCCGCCGTGAAGTCGGCGCCGGCCGACTCCGCCCCGCCCGCCGCGCGGCCGTCAGCCGACGCCCCTGCCAAGTCGCCGAGTCCCGAGCCCCCGGACCGCCCCTCCCCGACCCCGTCGGAAGAACCGTCCGAGACCCACTCTCCCGCCACCCACTCCCCCGACGCCGCCCACTCCCCCGACATCGAGTCCCTCCCCGTCGCCACCTGGCGCCATTCCGGACACCACTGCAACCCGTACGCCCACGCCGAGTACTGACCCCAGCCCCCCACAGCCCCCTCACAAGCTCGGCCGCGGCACCACCCCGCCCGCCACCGCCCGCTGCCGCGGCGCCATGCCCGTCCAGCACGTGCCCCGGCGCGCCAGCAGCCGCCGCAGCCACACCTCCGTGGACACCAGTTCCGCCAGGCCGTCCAGTGGCAGGGGCCGGCCTTCTGTCGCCTCGTGCAGGGCGGCCCGTACGACGCGGGCCTCCACGAGTCCCGCGTCGGCCAGCAGGGGTGCCTCGAAGAGTTCCAGCAGCGGGCCGACGAAGGCGCGCAGGCCGGCCCGTACCGCTGCCGCGTGGGCGGCGTGCGAGGTGGCGCCCCAGCCGGTGGGCAGTTCGCGTACCCCGGCGGCGCCGAGGACCGAGCGCAGGACGGAGGCGCGGGCGCCGGGGGCGACGCGGACGGCTTCGGGGAGGGCGCGGCAGGCCCGTACGACCTGGTTGTCGAAGAAGGGGGCGTGCAGGCGCTGGCTGCGGACCTCGGCGGCCTGTTCCAGGACGCGGTGGTCGGCGGCGTGCCGGGCGAGGGCGGCGGCTGCGCGGCGTTCGCCGGGGCGCTGGTGCAGGCCCTGGGGGCGTACGGCGGCGGCCTGGAGCCGAACCGATACTTCGGCCAGAGCCTCACCCGTGAGCCAGCGGGCCGCCGGTCCGGGGCGGCACCAGGTGAGCGCGGCCAGTGAGGCGTCCACGGCGCTGCCCGTGCCGGCGGCGGCGACCGGCCCGCCCGGCGCCGTGCGCCCCGTGAGGTCGGCGGCGGCCGGGAAGCGGGGGTCCAGGAGCAGTCCGGCGACGGCTTCGAGTCCTTCCCGGTAGGAGGTGCGGGCCAGGCGGCGTGCGGCGCGGTAGACGGTGAACGGGACGAACAGGCCCTGCGCGATCGCGCCCTCCGCGCGGGCCAACGCCGAGACGGGGCGCAGGAGATGGCGGCGGCGTCGTTCCATGAGGAGGTCGGCGAGGCGTGCCGGGTGGGCGTCGAGGACCTGGCGGGCGCCGCAGCCGACGAGGTGGTCGGAGCAGCCGGCGGCGAGGCGGCGGCGGTGGCGCTGAGCGGTGACGAGGGCGGGGCCGGGTTCGTCGGTGAGGGGGCCGATGTGCAGGCCGGCGTAGGGCAGGGCTTCTTCGCCGGCGGCGACGACGACGTGGTGGAGGCGGGGGTCGGCGGCGATGGCGCGGGCGCGTTCGAGTTCGGCCTCGCGGGCGCGGCTGGTGCCGGCGGCGAGGTCGTTGAAGGTGACGGCGAGGAGGCGTTCGCCGGCGCCGGTGCCGTGCCCGTAGGGGGTGCCGGGGACGCCGGGGAGTCCGGCGGCGAGGAGGGCGAGGGTCGCCGAGGCGCTGCCGCCGGAGAGGTCGGCGCCGATGCCGGGGGCCGGTCCGCCGCCGCGTGCGGCGCGGCGCTGCGCGGGCCCCATGCCGGGGACGGGCCCGGGGTCGAGGGGGCCGCCGCCGAAGGCGTGGGCGGGGCGGTGGCGGGGGGCGGCCAGCCGGGCCCGTACGGCTTCGACGAGGGCGTCCCTTATGGCGTCGACGGCTGCTTCCGGGGCGAGTTGGGGGCCGGAGACGGCGAGGGAGGCGACGGGTTCGTAGCCGGTGATGTCGCGGGCCCCGTCGCGCAGGACGAGGGCGTGCCCGGGGGGCACTCTGCGTACTCCCTTGTAGGGGGTGCCGTCCCCGAGGGCCTCGGGGGAGTCGGGGCAGGCGAGGAGGGCGGCGAGGTGGCCGACGTCGAGCTGGGCCTCGATGAGGTCGGCGAGCGGGAGGGCGGCGGTGGCGTAGGCGGTGCCGCCGGCCCAGGGGGTGTGGAAGACGGGGCGGGCCCCGGCGAGGTCGCCGACGACCGTGATGCGGCGGCCCACTTGGGCGACGGCGGTGTAGCTGCCGGGCCAGGACGTCAGGTGGCGCAGGGCGCCGCCGCGCGCGGAGACGAGGCCGGCGCGCAGCGCGTCGTCGCTCGCGCCGCAGCAGCCGAGGACGGCGAGGCGGGTGAGGGGGTCGAGCTGGACGACGCGCACCTCGTCGGGGCGCCAGTCGCCCACGGCCCACAGCGGGGCCGGGTCGCCCCACAGCAGCTGCGCGCCGACGGGGTGGACGGTGGGGCCGTCGTAACCGTCGTGCGGGCGGCCGCCGTTGGAAGAGACGGAGGAATTGGAAGAAGCGGAGGAAGCGGAGGTAACGGGGGAGTCGGGGGCGGCGCGGGGACGGGGCCCCGAGGTGGTGCTGCTCCACCCCACACACCAGCGCATTGCCGCCTCCACAGGCTGTGGACAACCAAGGGCCGACCGGCCGGCCGACCAGTCGACCGTCAGGTGCAGTCATCATGCACACTCGGCCACCGGATGCGACAACGAAAGAGGCGGCGCTTTGGTCGCGCCTTTTCCCTCAACTCACCTGAAAGCGGGGTGAAGTGGGGTTACGTCCGGGGTGAAGCGGCGTGACGTCGTACAGCGGGACACGCCCGCGGCAGTGGTCACCGCAGGTCGCGTACGCCACGCCTCCTGCCCGCGCAAGATCCCGGCACTGCGGCGAAATTCGGCCAAAATCAGGGGAGTTGACGGCAAGGGGCGCACTTCGCGAGTGCTTCGACGGACCACACCCCTGACACCACAGTCCGGGAGGCGGATGACCGCCTCCCGGACTGTTCCGCCGCCCGCGGGGAATGAGGCGACGGCTCCCCCAGCCCACTGGATCCAGGCAGCGGGCCGACCCACGCATGCCCCAGGGAACCGTACTTCGGTCCGGCTCGGACAGAGCGCACGATGGGCGCACAGCCACACACAACCGGAGCACGTGCCCCTCGCTGCACGTCCGCACGGACCAGAATCCCGCCATCCGGGACAACGCCTCTTAACGGTCGGGATGCGGGGAACTACGCTGGGTTTACGAATGCCCCGTGCCTATGCCGGGGCGGGCGTCGCCGTTGCGAGGGGTGCGCATGTCCAGGGAGCCACGCGGGCCGAACGAGAAGCTCGGCAACGTCCTCGTCCTCGCGGGGATCAGCAACGCCGGTCTCGCTCGCAGGGTCAACGACCTCGGCGCTCAGCGCGGACTGACCCTTCGTTACGACAAGACCTCGGTGGCGCGCTGGGTCTCCAAGGGCATGGTGCCGCAGGGCGCGGCCCCCCATCTGATCGCCGCGGCGATCGCCGGGAAGCTCGGCCGGCCGGTGCCGTTGCACGAGATCGGGCTCGCCGACGCCGATCCCGCCCCGGAGGTGGGGCTGTCCTTTCCGCGCGATGTCGGCCAGGCGGTGCGCGTCGCGACGGAGTTGTACCGGCTGGATGTCGCCGGTCGGCGCGGCAGCGGGGGCCTGTGGCAGAGCCTGGCGGGTTCCTTCTCGGTCACCGCGTACGCGACGCCCGCGTCCCGCTGGCTGATAACCCCCGCCGACAGCTCGGTGGCCCGGGGCGCCGAGCAGGCGGCCCAGGAGGCGGAGCGGGGCACCGACAGCGGTACGGAGGGCGGGGGCGGCGCGGCGGAGTCCTCCCCGCAGCGCGTGGGCCACAGCGACGTCGGCAAGCTGCGGGAGGCCGCGGAGGACGCGCGCCGCTGGGACTCCAAGTACGGTGGCGGCGACTGGCGTTCGTCCATGGTGCCCGAGTGCCTGCGGGTCGACGCGGCGCCGCTGCTGCTGGGTTCGTACAGCGACGAGGTGGGCCGCGCGCTGTTCGGCGCCACCGCCGAACTGACGCGGCTGGCCGGATGGATGGCCTTCGACACAGGCCAGCAGGAGGCCGCGCAGCGCTACTACATCCAGGCGCTGCGGCTGGCGCGCGCGGCCGCCGACGTCCCCCTCGGCGGTTACGTGCTGGCGTCGATGAGCCTGCAGGCCACCTACCGGGGCTTCGCCGACGAGGGCGTCGACCTCGCGCAGGCCGCGCTGGAGCGCAACCGGGGCCTGGCCACCGCCCGCACGATGAGTTTCTTCCGCCTGGTCGAGTCCCGCGCCCACGCCAAGGCCGGTGACGCGCCCGCCTGCGGTACGGCCCTGAAGGCCGCCGAGGGATGGCTGGAGCGGGCCCGCGCCGGCGACCCCGATCCGTCCTGGCTCGACTTCTACACCCAGGAGCGGTTCGCCGCCGACGCCGCCGAGTGCTACCGGGACCTGCGCATGCCCCGGCAGGTGCAGCGCTTCACCGAGCAGGCGCTGTCCCGGCCGACGGAGGAGTTCGTGCGCTCGCACGGGCTGCGCCTGGTGGTCTCCGCCGTCGCCGAACTGGAGTCGGGGAATCTGGACGCGGCGTGCGCGGCCGGGGTGCGGGCGGTGGAGGTCGCGGGCCGCATCTCCTCGGCGCGCACCACCGAGTACGTGCGTGACCTGCTGCACCGGCTGGAGGCGTACGGGGACGAGCCGCGCGTGGCAGAACTGCGGGAGCGGGCGCGGCCGTTGCTGATGGCGCCGGCGTAGGAAGCGGGTGTACGGACGGCGGGGTGCGGGTACGCGCGCGTGCCCGCAGGTTCGCGGGACGGCGGCGGTACGGGCGCGGGGTGCGGACCCGGCGTCCGGGTAACCGGAACCGGTGACGCCGGAAGCGCATCGCGCCCGCGCGGAAGCGAGTTCCGGCACTGTTTGCCGTACCGCATCTCGTCATCTCCCCCGCCGGCTGTGATCATTTGGCTGGGGTACCGCGCCTGACCTGGGTTTCGGTCCGTTGTCAGTGGCGCAGGTCATGATGGGGGCGTGGGTGAGGCGCCGAGGGTGCCGGCGGCCCGGTCGCGGGTGCCCGGAAGGTGCGGGGAGGTGACGGTGGTGAAGGCGTACGACTGCGATGTGCTGGTGGTCGGCGGCGGGATCGTGGGCCTGTCGACGGCCTGGGCGATCACGCGCGCCGCGCCGGGCACGCGGGTCGTGGTGCTGGAGAAGGAGGACGGGCCGGCCCGTCACCAGTCGGGGCGCAACAGCGGCGTGATCCACAGCGGGATCTACTACCGGCCGGGTTCGTTCAAGGCGCGGTTCGCGGTGCGCGGCGCCGAGGAGATGGTGAAGTTCTGCGCCGAGCACGGCCTGCCGCACGAGGTCACGGGCAAGCTGATCGTGGCCACGGAGGCCGAGGAGCTGCCCCGGCTGCACGCGCTCGTCCAGCGCGGCCGGGAGAACGGCATCCCGGTGCGGGAGCTGGGCCGCGCGCAGATAGCCGCGTGCGAGCCGCATGTGCGCGGCCGCGCGGCGGTCTTCGTCGGTACGACGGGGGTGTGCGACTTCGGCGCGGTGGCCCGCACCCTGGCCCGGCTGGCGGAGGAGGCCGGGGCCCAGGTGCGCTACGGGGCGAAGGTCGAGGTCATCGGCCGGCGCCCGTCGGCGGTCGCGGTGCGTACGGCGCGCGGCGAGGTGCTGCGGGCCCGCGCCCTCGTGAACTGCGCGGGCCTGTACAGCGACCGGATCGCGCGCCTCGCGGGCGATGATCCGGGGCTGCGGATCGTGCCGTTCCGCGGCGAGTTCTACGGGCTGGCCCCGGGGCGTGAGGAGCTGGTGCGGGGCCTGGTGTATCCGGTGCCGGATCCGGCGTTCCCCTGGCTCGGCGTCCACCTCACCCGGGGCGTCGACGGCTCCGTCCACATCGGCCCGAACGCGGTCCCGGCCACGGCCCGCGAGGGCTATACGGGCCGCACGCTCCGCCCCGCCGAGCTCGCGGCCACCCTCGCCTGGCCCGGCTCCTGGCGCCTGGCGCGCGAGCACTGGCGCTACGGCGCCGGCGAGATCCGCCGCTCCCTGTCGAAGCGGGCCTTCACGGAGGCGGTGCGCCGTCTGCTGCCGGAGGTGTCCGCGGACGATCTGATACCGGCCCCGGCGGGCGTCCGCGCCCAGGCGGTCCTCGCGGACGGCACGCTCGTCGACGACTTCTTCTTCAAGGAGTCGGAGCGGATGGTGCATGTCCTGAACGCGCCGTCTCCGGCGGCGACGGCGTCACTGCCGATCGGGAGGGAGGTGGCGAGGAGGGTGCTGGCCGGTTTGGGGTAGCTCGCCGGGTGGGCCCCACCCACCCCGAACCGGGCCCTTCGCCCCTGAACCCGCGCACCACCCCGCCCGTAGACTGGACACACTGTGTCCGAGAACAACGCCACCCCCACGACCGCGACCGCCACGGCCCCGGAGCCCCGAGGCGCAAGCCTCACGCGCCCACGCCGCGAGCCGATGTTCCCCGAAGGCCCCGCCCCGGACCCGGCCGGCGATCATCACGAGCGCCGCATCCGCTCGTTCCAGCCGCGCCGCAGCCGTGTCACGCAGGGCCAGGCCGACGCGCTGCGCCGCCTGTGGCCGCAGTGGGGTCTGGACATCGACGGTATGCGCCGCCTGGACCTGGGCGAGCTCTTCGGCGAGCCCGGCAGGCCCGCGACGGGCATGCCGGTCGTCCTGGAGATCGGCTTCGGCATGGGCGAGGCCACGGCGCAGATGGCGGCCGCCGACCCGGCGACCGGCATTCTCGCGTGCGACGTGCACACTCCGGGCCAGGGCCATCTGCTGGCGCTGGCCGAGCGGAACGGTTCGGCGAACATCCGGGTCGCCAACGGTGACGCGATCATCCTGCTGCGCGAGATGCTCGCCCCGGACTCCCTCGCGGGTGTCCGCGTGTTCTTCCCGGACCCGTGGCCGAAGAAGCGGCACCACAAGCGGCGGCTGATCCAGCCGGAGTTCGTGGCCCTGGCGGCGAGCAGGATCGCGCCGGGCGGCCTGCTGCACTGTGCGACGGACTGGGAGCCGTACGCGGAGCAGATGCTCGAAGTCCTCAGCGCCGCGCCGGACTTCGAGAACACGCAGCCGGACGGCGGGTACGCGCCGCGCCCGGACTTCCGTCCGCTGACCCGCTTCGAGGGGCAGGGGCTGCGCAAGGGGCACGTGGTGCACGACCTGCTGTTCCGCCGCAGGGCGCACTGAGGGCTGCCGCCGGGCCGGGGTGCGCCCGTACCCCGGTCCTGCCGTGATCTCCACCCGGAATCGGCGCGCTCCTGTCCGTATGCCGGATTAGGGTCGTCAGGTGCATGACTCGCCGTCCCCTCAGCAGCCGCCGGCCGGAGCGACGCCCGCTTCCGCCGCGTCCGGGCCCGCCGTACCCGAAGCCGGGCCCGGTGCCGGGCCTGCCGGTTCGTCCCCGTACGTTCCCGGTACGGGCTCCGCGCCCCAGCCGCCCGTCCCCGAGCCCGGTGCCGGGGGCCCGGGCCTGTCGGCGCCGGGCGCGTCGGCGCCCGTACCGCCCGTAGGGGCGGGGCCGCGGCCGGAGTTCCCGGCGCTGCCCGCGCCCTCGCGCTGGCGCTACAAACCGCGCCGTGCCCTGTGGGAGAGCAAGGCGGTGCGCGCGGGCGCGCTCGTCCTGCTGCTCGCGCTGTGCGGGCTGGTCATCCTGGCGATGGTGCGCGAGCAGACCGGTACGGCGGGCTTCCTGGTGGGTCTGGGGCTGGCCGTGGTGCCCGTACCGCTGCTGATAGCGGTCTTCCGCTGGATGGACCGGGTCGAGCCGAAGCCGCGCCGCAACCTGGTCTTCGCGTTCGCGTGGGGCGCGTGCGCGGCGACGCTGGTGGCGATCCTCGCGAACGGTTTCGCCACCGAGTGGCTGATGAACACCATCGATGTGGCCGGGGACGCGGACGAGCGCAGCTGGGGTGCCACGTTCGTCGCGCCCGTCGTCGAGGAGAGCGCGAAGGCGGCGGCCGTGCTGCTGCTGTTCTTCTTCCGGCGCCGCGACTTCAACACGGTGGTGGACGGTGTCGTCTTCGCGGGGATCACCGCGACGGGTTTCGCGTTCACCGAGAACATCCTCTATCTCGGCACCGCTTTCGCCACCGATCAGAGCATCGGTCACAAGGGGCTGGGGATGATGACGGCGGGCACGTTCGTCGTGCGCGTGGTCGTCTCGCCGTTCGCGCATCCCTTGTTCACGTCGATGACGGGCATCGGCCTGGGCATAGCCGCCGGCCTGCCGCCGCGCCGCCGCCGTGTCGTGCGCGTGCTGATACCGGTGGCGGGCCTGCTGACCGCGATGGTCCTGCACGGCATCTGGAACGGTTCGGCGACGCTCCACCCGCTGGGTTTCCTCGCCGTGTACGCCTTCTTCATGGTGCCGATCTTCGGCGTGCTGACGTGGCTGACGGTGTGGTCCCGGCAGGACGAGCTGCGGACCGTCGGCGCCTTCCTGCCCTACTACCAGGCCGCCGGCTGGCTCACCCCGCCCGAGCCGCTCGCCCTGTCCTCGATGCGCGCCCGCGGTATCGCCCGCGACCTGGCCCGCCGCCGGGGCGGCCCCGCCGCGGCCCGCGCCGTCTCCGAGTACATCTCCTTCGCGACCTCCCTCGCCTTCCTCCGCCAACGCGCCCACCGCGGCGCCGCCGCCCCCGACTTCTCCGCGCGCGAGCAGGAACTCCTCCACCACCTGTGGGAACGACGGGGGGCCGCGCAGCCCGCCCTGGCGGGCGCGGTGACTCCGCCTGTGCGGGTGGGGGCGGGGGCGGTTCCGGGGTGGGGTGGGCCTACGGCTCCGGGTGCGCCGCCGGTTGCGGGGGCGGGCTGGGGTGCGCCGCCGGTTCCGGGTACGCCGCCGGGTGCGGGTCCGGTTCCGGGTCCGGGGACGTACGGGCCGGGGGCGCCGGGTTCGGGGTACGCGCCGGGTTCCGGGTACGGGCCCGGGTACGCACCGGGGCCGGGGTACGGGCAGTACGGGCGCCCTTCACCGCAGGGGCAGGGCAACCCGGTACCGGGTACGGGCGAGATGCCGCCCGGCAACGGGGGCCGCTGACCGGGGCGCACCCGCGCCCCACGCGTAACCCCACTCCCGTCGCGGCGGACGCCGGCAGAATGGCAATGTGCCCGTCACGCCTTCATCGCCCGGCGTTTCCGCCCGCATGAGCCGCCAGCCCAGCAAGGACACGAACCCCGAACTGGCCGTCCGACGCCTGCTGTACGGCTCCGGTCACCGCTACCGGTTGCAGCGCCCGGTCCCCGGCATGCGCCGCCGGACCATCGACATCGCCTTCACCGGCGCCAAGGTCGCCGTCTTCCTGGACGGTTGCTTCTGGCACGGCTGCCCGCAGCACGCCACGAGCCCCAAGGCGAACGCCGAATGGTGGCGCCAGAAGCTGGACCGCAACATGGCCCGCGACCGGGAGACCACCCAGCACCTGGTCGACGCCGGTTGGACCGTACTGCGTTTCTGGGAGCACGAAGACCCTGCAAAGGTCGCGTCCGACGTCGCCGCCGCTGTTGCCCTGGCGCGCACGAAGCGCTGACTCGAAGTCTCCTGTCCCGAAAACCAACTTGGTGGTATGGATTCTGCCCCGCCGCCAGATCTGTGCACTACGGTCAGCTTGACCGCACGAAGCACGTGACAGCGAGTGAACCGCCTCTGCGACCAAGGCCGGACATGACCAACTCGAAGCTCGACGCCCACAGCACAGGGATCATTCCCGCTCTGCCGTGCCCTTGCCGTACGGCGGCGCCGAGCAACCAGGGCCACGGCCTTGACACTTCTGGCCGAGATCGCCGACTGATCACTTGACGCGGCGCGAACGGCGTCGCCGTCCATTCCTCGTGCACCACGGCTGGTTGATGGGTCTTCCCGGCCACGGACGACCCGAATCGGATCGCCTCCTTACGTGCGAACAAGGCAGCTGTCCCGACTCAGCCCATCGCGTGCGTCACTGTCCCCGTACGTCATCCCGTTTCTACCGGAGGTCCGCCCCGTGCCACTCCCCCGTTTCACTTCTCTGGAAATCTGCGCCGGTGTAGGCGGGCAGGCCCTTGGGCTGGAACGAGCGGGGTTCGACCCTGTGTCCCTCGTCGAGATCGACCGGGATGCGTGCGCCACACTTCGAACGAACCGGCCGCAGTGGCGGGTACTGGAGAAAGACCTGCGCGATTTCGTACCGGACGAAGATCACCGCGATGTGGACCTGTTGGCGGCCGGCCTGCCCCGGGTGAAATCCAGCGCCACCGTGAAGAGGCCGGAGGACGAGTACGAGCGGGAGCTGCTCAAGGCGACGATCTATCTCGTCCACAACGTCCAGCCACGCGCGCTGCTGATCGAGAACGTCCCGGACCTTGTGACCTCCGAAGAGTTCGAGGATCTGCGCTCGTTCATGGATGAGGAACTGAAGTTCTTGGGTTACAGACTGTCTTGGCATGTCCTCAACGCAGTGAACTTCGGGGTCCCCCAGGATCGAAAGCAGGGCTATCTCCTGGCCCTGCGCCAGGACTGCGGACCATTCCAGTGGCCGGCACCCCATGAGGATCCCGCCCCGACCGTGGGTGAAGTACTCAAGTCATCCATGGCGGAGAGGGATTGGCCGTACGCTGCGGACTGGGCTCAGCGAGCCGATCGGCCGGCTCCCACCATCGTGGGTGGCTCCAAGAACCGTGGCGGGGGCGATCTCGGGCCGACCGGCACCAAGAAGAAGTGGGCCACTATGGGCGTCAACGGCGGGGCGATCGGGGATGAGGTTCCCGACAAGCACTTCCCCTGGTTGCCGGACGCCAACGACCCGGCGCTGCTCCCGAAGCTCACCGTCCGGCAGGTCGCGAAGCTGCAAGCGTTCCCGGCCGACTGGACAGTCTGCGGCCGGAAGACGTCCACGTACCGGCAGATCGGCCATGCGGCCCCTCCGCCCGTTGCGGAGGCGGTAGGGCGAGCCATAGCAGCGGCGCTCGTAGCCGGTTCGGGCTCTCCCAACTGACAAACTGCGCCTTGTGGTGCTCTCCTTGCCTCCCGTGTACAGAGAGCACCACAGGCAGCATCCTGGCCGAGGCCAGGCCTCGCACGAGCACGTCAGGCGTATTGCAGTTCCTTGGACGGCAGCTCGGCCTCAACGCTCGGCCCCGGTACTTCTCCGGAGCGCCACGTTTCGAGCCTTTGCAACATCTCGTCGGTGGGCGTACCCAAACCAAATGCAGCACAGAGGACGTGCATCGCCAAACGGGGCGGGACAGCGTTTCCGATTTGCTGCCCCACGTCGCGCCCACTCCACGGGTAATCGCCGGGGAAGGTTTGCAGGCGACCCGCTTCCGAATGGTTGAAACGGCGCAGTTCTGTTTCTGCGCCGTCCGCACTGACAACGCGATTACGTCGAATCTTCCCGGTGACAGTGGCCGAAGGCTCCCAGGACCCACGCCGACCACGAGCCTTGGGATTCCCTCCGGTCCCGTAGTTCGAGATCACAAGGAATGGAGAAGGTCGATCGATCACGTCGGCCATGGTCCTCCACGGCTTGAATCGCGTGTCGCCGGCCTCCTGATCCACACCCTTTCGGTAGATCCGATGGGTAGGTCGAGGCAAGGTCACTTCGTCCTCGCCCTCGCGGATCACGCGAGCAATGAGCACCGCTCTCCTGCGAGTCTGCGGAACGCCGTACTCTTCGGTCCGTAGAACGCCGCACTCAGCGGAGTAGCCTTCCTTCCGGAGAGCCTTGGCATACGCCTTCCACACCGGCAGCACCGCTGGGACCTGCTCAAGCACAATCGCTCGGTACGGGTTACCGCTGTCGATCGCTTCCAACGCCCAACGCAGAGGCTCCAGCACCAGGCCGGTGCGCTCATCCTCCATCATCGCGAGATCTTCTGCGATTTCATCGTGATTTTCTCGCGCGACCATGCGCTCGACGAAGCCGAGCACGGTGTCCAATGCCTTACGCCCCACCCCGGTGCCCGCGACAGTGAAGGTCTGGCACGGCGGCCCCCCGGCCAGTACATCCGCATCGGGGAAGTCGGATGGGCCGAAACGACGGACGTCTCCTTGCTTCGTCTCCAAGCCGGCCGCCTCGCGCGTGGCGCAGGCCGCTGCGTCCCACTCCACACCCACTGTCGGGATATTGAGCTTCTCCGCTGCCACGTCCAGTCCGCCAGGGCCAGCAAACAAGTCCACGATCTTGGCAGGCTGCACGTGATCTCCAGTGTGTGTCTTCGGGGGCCGATGCTGCCGCGAGTCTCGTGCGCTCGGTCACACCTACCGGCGACAGCTGCACAGCGACCATGCAGCGTACCGCGAGCCACTGTCGTTGCGGTGTGCACACCTGCTGAGACCGCACTGCCGAATGCGGTGATCAAGCCCCTGTGGAGGGGCACAGCCGAGAATCCACCCTGACGTCACCGGTCAGTCTGCACGCTCTCCAGGGCCAGCATGAGCCACCGCCCATCCCTGGTCGGTGGCTCATGCACAGCCCGCTCTCCATGGATGCATCACGCCAAGATCAGGAAAGGCTCCCGGCGAAGATCTTCCACAGAAGAGTCAGGCAGTTCACAACCAACTACGCAAAAGTGACGCGGGCTTGCGCCTCGCTGTCCCCCTCCAACATCTTCTTCCCGCGAACTGGGGCCACTGCTGCAAGCCGCTCGAACCACTTCATCAATGCATCCACGGACCGCAGATCCACTCTGCCGTCGTCCGGCCCGACGGGTAGCCGATCACCAGGTGCCGGCACAGCATCTTCCAGCGATTCGATCCAGTCCCGCAGGGCGTCGGCATCCTGCGGTTCGTCCGGCGCCAGGACCTCGTAGATCAACGTGCTCGAAGCAGCGTAGGCAAGCTTCGCGAGGCCGTTGACTTCACGGCCCGTGTTCAACACCTTGGTCTCCAGAAGACGGGCCAACGCCTGCGCGGCAGGCCGGTGCAGAACCAGTTCCTGCCGAAGCACGGTGTTCAGAACGTCCTGGTTCCCACAGGCGACGACGACAGGCTCGTAGGCATCACCGTCCCGAAAGAGCTCCGCAGCCCACCAGAGGCGCGAGAAGCACTGGGTGTGCCAAGGACCGGCGAAACGAGCGGCCTGGCCCACCTCCAGGCGGCCTCCCTCCTTCGGCCTCCCCCAGCGCCACTGCACGAATTCGGGTGCGACGCAGAGCGCCAGAAAGTTCCACAGGGTCGAGTCGGCCGCCTCGGCCCTGGTCAGCCTCAGCGCGTAGTGCAGCCGAGGCGCGAGCCAAGCGTCGGCAGCTGTGGGCGAACCGCCCTCGAAGCGCTGGACAGCTTCCTGGCACAGCAGGAGGATCGGCTCCGCGTCCCACCTTTCCTCGTCCGAGGGGAAAGCAGAGCTCTTCATGAGGCGCTGTCGCGGGATCGGCTCGAACCCTCGAAGCACCCCTGACGTCAACGCTCGCGCAGCGGAGGAGTCGGACAGTCGGCCGATCCTGCCGAGCGCCGGGGCCGGCTCACCGGTTCTCACACCGTCTCCTTCGCATTGGTCGTCCTGCCGAGTGTCTTGAGCGTGCCTGCCACGGTCTTCGGCCTGCGGGACTGGAGGGACACAGCATGCATGAGGCGCCTCTGCAGGTCCCCGCCGTTCTCGCCCTGTGCCCGTCGCTCCACGAGTTCGGTAAGTGCCTCCCCGAGGGATCGGTCCGTGAAGAGGTCCGGCAACATGCGCTTGAGGACGTCTTCGTGCCAGCCGCCCGGCCACTGGGCCTGTCCATCCTCCAAGTCACATGTGAACAGGGCCGAGTTGAACATCGCAGTCCATGCCTCCGCCGCTATTTGGGATGCCATCAGTTCACGGACCAGTTTCTGCTCCGGCGTGGCGGCGTTCTCCAGGATTGCCCTGAATCCTTCGACCGAGGAGTTCAGGTAGAGCACAGGTTCGTCGGATTGGGCATCCAACAGCCAGGGGTCATCACGAAATTCGACAAATTCCGGATTAGTGTCGTCCGTGAAGTCTTTCCACATCATCTTTATGGACCGCTGCTTCGTCGGCTGCTTCGCCTCGAAGTCGGCTCGCCAACGGCCTTCGGCTGCCCCGATCTTGCGGCCCACCTCGCCATCGACCTCGGCCACGATCCACGCATCGATCTCGCACCAGTCGATCTGCTCACCGCGACGCAGCTCGACCTCGCCGCGCCAGCTGCCCGAACCCAGCGACCGCAGCGGGAACGTGTGCCGCACCTTCGTCCTCGTATTGCGCACCACAGCGACGCACACCGGTGAGTTCCACGGGCCCTGGGACAGTTCGACCTCGTCCGCAGTGACCGAGACCTTGATACGGATCTCGTCCCAGTCAGCTTTCACGTCGTACAGCGCGATCACGCGCTCACGGTTGGAGACGGTACCCAGAGGCCGCGGTTTGTTGTCGACAACGACCTCGTCCACGTCCAGGACGACAGCGCCGGACAGTATGGGGTAAGGAAAGACCTTCTTCATGCCCTCGACCCCTTCGCCCGGGGAACATCCACCTCAATGCACGACATGACTGCCGGAACCGGATGACTGGCAGCATCGGTCACTCCGCTGAAAACGGCTCTCCGTCCCCCGCTGAGCAAGAGGTTGCCCCCTTCGGTCAACTCGCAGTTCCTCTCCGGGACCAGGCTCCCATCCCATTCGACAGGTATGCCTCCCCCGTCACGGCCCACGAAGCGAACGACCGGCGCCAGCACCCATGGGTTCTCGGACTCGGGGAACTTCACGGTTACCCGGACGAACCACGCCGACCTCTCGTCGACATGCCCTTCCACCGAGTGCACTGTGGGGAATCCCTGGGTTCGCGAGGCCTTCGGAGCGTCGAGCCTGAGCAACTCCTTGAGGACTTCGGGCCCTTCGTCCTCGTTCTTGTCGATCTCCTGCATTCGCAGAGCGTCACGGACGCACTGCTCCGCGTCCCGTTTGAAGTTCAGCACGCACTGCCGTGCACCACGTTGGTAGGTGGCCGTCAGGTCTTCCGTACCAATCCAGTCGTTGTGGTCCGGCGGTTCGGCGGCGCGAAGCAGACGCTCCGCAGCTTCCGCGTCCGCGCTCGCCCTTCCCGTGGCGGCACCCGCCAACAGGACTGCCTGGAAGCTTCGGTGCCCCAAGGGCAGGTCGCTGACCCTCTTGCTCCTCACGACCATGCGCGTGGACCGCATGTACGAGATGTGGTCGGGCCTGGCCTCGTCGTCCCCGGCCGGGGTGACAAGAAGCACCGCATCATGCGAGTCGGGGGATTCGCCCCCCGGCATCGCCGGCCCCTTCAACCTGGGCAGCTTGAGCGGCACGCCCAGTTCAAGCACATCGTCGCGCGCCGTCAGCTCGGTCACAGTGCGCCCGTCGAGAAATGCCTCCACCGCTCTCGAACGCGCAGGCTCATGGTGGTGCGGATTGATGTCCTCCCGCGGCTGTACGGGGTGGTTGTTGCGCCAGGACTCGACCGAGGCGCGGAGGAGGGGTGGGGAGCTCTTGCCGCCGACCATGGAGGCCCAGAAGTTGCGGGCGATGCTCGCCACCAGGCGCTCGTGCATCTCCTCCAGTTGCTCGGTGTCGCCGGAGCCGTCGTAGGCGCCGACGACGAGGAACGAGGTGCCGGGGGACGGGTCGTCCCGTTCGAGGTGGAGGCTCTCCGCCGTGGAGGGGTCTCCCCACCAGGAGCGGGCGGAGTCCTGGCGTTCGTGGTCCGCGACGCCGAACCAGGCCGGTCCGGCGAACTCGTCGTTCCCGAGGGCGTGCCAGGGGAGTTCGAGTCGTCCGGCCATCCGTCGCTCGTGACGGCCGTCCTGGGCCCGGGACAGGGTGCTGTTCACCAGGACGAGCCCGAACCGGCTCGCCGCCCACAGGGCCGCCTTGCCCAGTCCGTAGGAACCGCCCTGGGTACCCGCCTTGCCGCTGTCCAACGTCCTGCGCATCACGCGGGCGAAGCGACCGTCGGCATACTCCGGTCCGGTGAGACCGGAGGCATTGAAATCATCGACACGCAGGAGAACCAGGCGTTGGGTTCGCTCCAACTCCTGCAATCCATCGCGGAGTACGCGGCCGACTTTCTGTCCCGGGTCGGCTGCCGCGTGAAGGTGCTTCTCAATCTCGCTCCACCGAAGCGCCTCCAGGAAGCGGTCGAGGTGATGCCCCGTCAGTTCATGTAGCACGAAACGCGACGCGACAGGTCCGTCGGCCGACAGGCGCTCATCGAGACTGTTCTGGGTGGCCTCACGGGCCAGGACCTCCAGGTTTGCGGCAAAGGCGAACGCGGCGGCGTTGCCGCCTTCCCGGCCTCCGTCGGCAGGCGCCTTGCGGAAGATCCACGAGAGTTCCGACGAAGACGCACCGGGCGGTCGCCGGTTGACCGCGTCCTCGACACTGACGCCGAGAGCCTCGGCGATTGAGGCGATCTTCTCGTAGCGCGGCATCGACCGGCCGAAGACCCAGGCGTTGACCGCCGCAGGCGTCACGTCGATCCGGGCCGCCAACGCCTTCTGGGACATGCCCCGTTGCTTCAACATGTCCACGAGCCACTCAGCGAAGTCTTGCGGCACGCGTCACACTCCCCTCCATCGGCACCAGAACATTTAACAGTAGACGGCAAGCAGGCACTAAATCGAGGGTGATCGAATATAAAAGACCTGAACTCAAGGAGCACATAGCGGACATATAGCCGCAATTCCTCACGTGCGTACACCCCTAAACGCCAGTAGAGAAGTGCCGCCCGCCCGGGACTTGGTCGCGCAGGACGTTGGACAGCGGCAAGGCGGGTACCCAGGGCGGTTCCTACGGACTGGGCAAGGCGGCCCTGTGGGCGGCGAGCCGGTTCGGGCTCGTCCTGGTGAACAGCACCCTGTCCCGGGCCCAGGACGGCCGTCACGAGCGACGGATGGCCGGACGACTCGAACTCCCCTGGCACGCCCTGGACAACGACGAGGACGCCGCGCGCTCCTGGTGGGGAGACCCCTCCACAGCGGAGAGCCTCCACCTCGAACGGGACGACCCGCCCCCCGGCGCCTACGACGGCTCCGGCGACACCGAGCAACTGGAGGAGATGCACGAGCGCCTGGTGGCGAGCATCGCCCGCAACTTCTGGGCCTCCATGGTCGGCGGCAAGAGCTCCCCACCCCTCCTCCGCGCCGAGTCCTGGCGCAACAACCGCCCAGCCCTGCTGTTCGAACCGACATGGTCCGGGTAGAGTCTCATGTGGCCGCTGAGGCAGCCGAACTGACGTATCGTCGGATACGGCACGACTGGCATCAGCGTGACATTTGGGACAAATGATCCACAGCGGTTCGCCGGGCCCGCAGGGAGGAGCATGCGAAACAAGAGCCAGAACATGTGAACTCGGCCGGTGGTGACGGCAGTTCACCCATCGGAGTATCTTTTCCTCGGCCGGTGCTCCGGCTCCAGAGCAGACGAACCGGGCCCTCGACGTCGGGGCCCGGGAACGTCTCGGCGCCCCTCGACAAGAAAAGAGGACGCTATGGAGTGCCGCCACTACAGGCCGTCACGGAGGTCCTGTACGAGGGCAAGGAGGCGTGCCCGGGATTGGGCATCAGTCTTCAAGGCCGTCTACTGGATCTACCTGCTCGTGTGGGAACTCTTCACTGAGCGGTAGTGCCATCCCCCAATTGCGACTTGGGGGATGGCACCCGTAGCGGCCAGCCCCGTCGTTGGAGCGGCGGGGCCACCCATCCGCGGGCTGAGTTGGTATGCAGCTACCAGCTCAGCCCGCGGAATTCTCGGTGAACTTCAGTGGTCCGGTGCCACTACGCAGCCAATGGTCAACCGGCCGTCCGCTGCACGGCCCGCCGTGACACATAAGATTCGCCATGCCCAAGATACCGCGAAAATGCACCAGACTCTACCCCGGGTGGCCAGCAACCACAGTAGCCGCGATCGTCTGGATTCTCTGGTCTCTAACGTTACCTAACACAAACGAGTGAGAAATCGCAGCACAGGCGTTGACGTTTCCCGTTGGAGTGACAGTGATACGGGGTCGCGCGCAGCAGCCTCTGTCACGCCGGACGACTCCGACCCCCAGCGCTCGAAGCAACACCTCGGCCTGAAGGGTCCGTTCCTCCGTCACCGCCTCAACGAGATTCACTCTTAAGGTAATTCCACGACGCACGGCTTCAGCGATAGGCAAACGAGCACCCTCACTGCCGCACAGAGCATCAGCGCAGCAGTCCACAGCCAAAGCAACCCGCCGTGCGAGGGCCGGCCATTCCACACGGCTTGACCTATAAAGGTCCAGATACAGCTCCACGTCCAGCCCGCATGTACGCGCGTGGTCCACAAGCTGTGGGAGGTGCGAATTCGAACTGCCCCCTGCACAGACAAACTGGACTCCGTGCACACCGAGTTGGGCCGCATCCGAGATCACCTCACGCCAAATGCCACATGTGACCGGCCCTCCAATCGTCGCAGGCGGAATGGAATGAGCGCAGCAACGAACGCAGCTCACCGGACATGACTCCGCAACCTCTATGTCCATTACGGATACGGCGAGTTCAGCTGTCACACGACATACCTCGCCCCCGCCGTCCGGTGATCCTCCCGTCTCCTGCCACGAAGCTAGCCGGCTCCGACGACTCGTCGCAATGCTGCGCCGGCACCTATTTGAACCCCGACAGACCAAACGCCTCCCACCTGCACAGATGGGAGGCGCAACATCTACCAAATCACCCTTCCGGGTGATTCAGGACGCCTCTCTTGACGCTGGCTGTGAGTGCCCGCAGCCCACCACGGCTAGTGGCGATGACCACCCCGGGATAGTCGCTCTCGCGTATCACTATCCCGTCGCCGAACCAACCCACCTCCACACAGCTGTTCTCGTCTCCGCCACCTGAATACGACGACTTCTGCCAATCAATATGCGTAACCATTGCCTTGGCTCTCACATCTCCTGGATCACTCTCTGGATGAACTTCCGCGAGTCGTCCGAGCAGAGAGCCAGGCTCTCCACCGCATCGAGCATCTCGCGATAGACGGAGAGTAGAGCAGGCGCGCCAACGAAGCGGATACCCTTGGCCTGATCGATTTGGACAGTGTCCAGTTCAGGGACGGGTCCTCCGGCGTAGAGGACAGACTGGGCCGAACCAGTCAGGTTGTCAGTGTCAAACGGAACGATGTGCAGCTTCACCGCAGGCCACTCCGCCACATCGCGAAGGAACTTCAGCTGTTCACGCTGGACTTGGCGGCTCCCGTAACGCATGCGCAGAGCTGCCTCATGGACGATGACTGTCGTCGGAGGCGGGGACGTCCGTTCATAGATCGCACGCCGAGCCATGCGGTGCTCGACACGCGCGTCCAGCTCGACTTCGGACAGGCTTGGGGTGGCGCCACCGAACACAGCCCGAGCGTAGCTCTCGGTCTGAAAAATGCCCGGAATGTAGGCGACTTGGAAAGTTCGGAGCTCGCGCGCGTGGTGCTCCATCTCGGCGACATCGAGGAAGCCCGGCAGTAGGACACCACGGTAAGCCGTCCACCAGCCACGAGTTCTGTCCTCGGCCATCGCGCACAGCTCATCGACCAACCGTTTGTCACCGGCCCTGTAGTGCACGGCGAGCCGTCGCACCCGTTCCGCGCTCACGCCCCACCTGCCGGCCTCGATGTGGGAGATCTGGGCGGAGCCGCCGCCCAGCAGCGCGCCCGCCTCTCCCGTGGACATGCCGCACGCCTCGCGCAACTTCCGTAGTTCCGCGCCGAGTCGGGCCTGGCGTGCGGTCGGGTTGGTCCTCGGCGGCATGGGTGCACCTCTCCGTCCCGTGTCTTCGAGTGTCCCGCGCAACGATTGCACAGTCCACTCACCGTGATCGATTGAAGGCGCAGTGTTGCGCCGTCGCAGATCTGTACCCTATGGTCCTTGCCCACACCGCGCAGCACCGCGCCGGGAAGAGCCGAAGTGCAGCCTCCCGCATGTCAGTTGGCAGGACAAAAATGGTTGGTCGCGCCACGGACGGTAGCGGGTTCGCGCACCCGAAGGCCCCCACTCAGGAGGCCACGGCCCGTAGGGAGACGACATGGCTACCGCAAGCGCAACGCTCAGCACTCCCCCGATCACCTGCGACAACGGCACGGCCGAGTCGTACCGGATGATCGCCCCCGCCACCCGTACCACCGCCCGCGTAGCCCGCGCCTTCGTGACGGCCGTCCTCGAAGCGGAAGGGATGCCCGCGCTCGTCGACGACGCCTGCGTGTGCGTGTCCGACGTCGTCTCCAACGTCGTGCAGCACGCCCGCGTCAACACCATGGCCGTCGACGTCAACGTAGGGGAGGAGGGCGTGGTCGTCGGGGTACGGGACGGGGACACCCGGCGCTGGCCCCGGCGGCGGGAGCCGCGCCCCGAGGACGAGGCCGGGCGCGGGCTCGCGCTCGTACGGCGGCTGTCCGACGCGTCCGGCGTGGCGCTGACCTGGGACGGGCTCGACGTCGTCGGCAAGTGCGTGTGGTTCTCGCTGGACCAGCAGCCACGGCCGCAGCTCCGGGCCGTGCCGGCACAGGGGTAGGACCCAGCTCGTCCCCTGAGGCTGCCGGTCCGCCCGTACGCGCCTGTTCGTCTCGGTGGGCCGAGCAGTACGACGGCGTCGACCGGGTGGCCGTGTGCCCCCGGCGGACGCCGCCGTCTGCTGTGAGCTGCGAACCCGCTATCCGCGCAGGAAGCCGTCTCCGTGTGTGGTGATGTGGGCTTCGAGTGCGCTGAGGGCGTCCTGGGTGGCCTGGTCCGTGCCGGAGCCGCGCTTCTCCGCGTAGTAGGCCGCGCCGAGTTTCCTCAGCAGGTCGTTTCCGGCCCGGTTCGCCTGTACCTCGTCGACTTTCTCCTTTCCCTGCTGGAGGGCTTGCTGCGCCTGCTCCTTGGCCCTGTCGAGGAATCCAGCCATGTCAACCTCCAAGATCGGTTATCCGGTCCTTACCCCGGTCCCGTCGGATGTGATCCGGACGTGGGCCGGGATTCCCGTTTCGGGGGATGTGCAGATGGTCTTCATGCCTTTGCCCGGGAACCCCAACGGCACGCCCTACGGGCGGGCAGCAACCGCGCGTACCACCGCGCGCGGACGGGACGTGCGCGGTCGGCCGCTGCGAGGAGCCGGGGGCAGCAGAAGGGGCCGGGGGTAGCCAGGGTGGGACAGCGGTTGAGGATTCCCTGGAGGTCAGATGTTCGGCGGGCGCGGTGTGACAGTGGCGTTGAGTTCCCTGGCCCTGGTGGGCTGTTCGCTGGTCTGGGCCCCAGCCGGCCAGGCCCACGGGGGTAGGGAGAGAAGTGTGGTCTGTACGGGCACTTCCCACAGCTCTTACGATCCGCCTCTGACCATCGTCCCCCGCAAGACCAGCATTCACGCGAAGGACCAGTACACGTGCGGCGTCACACCCGGCCACAGCGTGGGGGCCACCGGGTCCTTCGACTCCGTGTCGCCGACGATGTCCTGTGTGCAGGTGGGGAGTTCCGCGGCAACCGAGACCGTTCACTATGCCGACGGAGCACGGTCGGTCATCGTCTTCGGCCGCAGCACCACTGCTCGTATCGCCGGCATCGTCGTTGTCAGTCGCTCCGGCGTGGTCACCGAGGGGCGCGGGGAAGGACGGCCCGCACAGCGGGCTCTGTTCGGGGTGCCCGGTCAGCTGCCCACGGAATGTCTCACTTCCGGCCTTCGGGGAGTCGACAGTGGGGTGCTGCTGGAGATCGGGCCTTGAGGTCGTTGGTTTACCTTTGGGGCGGTGGCGGATCCGTGTGCCCTTATCCCGTAACAGAGCGGGACAGATAGGGCGTTGCCCCAGAATCACATTGCCTCCCCCGACACGCTTTCGATAGACCTAGGGGTTCGACGGGGGCGTGTGCTGTGGCTGCGCGCCATGGTGTCCGGCTGGGCCGGGTGTCACGCGGATCGACGCATGTGACGGTCCGGGTGCGAGCGTGTGAAGTGGGGCGCTGGATTCGGTGTTGGGCGGGCTCTGATGTCCGTAACCTACCGGTCGGGTGAAACGAGGTCAGGGGGCTGTAGTTGACGGCTTGGGACATATCTCCGTCGGGTGTGAGGGGCGTTCTCCAGCGCTGCGGCAAGGAAGCGGCGGACATGGGCGAGGCCGGGGGAAAGATCCAGGAGTCCGTGACGGACGCCGGAAGTTGGGCCGGCACGATCGCCGAGCACTCCGCCGGAGTAGAGGGGCCGGTCGGTACCGCGTTGAAGGTCTTCTTCGGCAAGTCCGTGGGTGACCTGGCCTACGTGGCCAATCGGACCAAGCGGTCACTGGACGGGGCCGTCGACGCCACCACCGCGTATGTCGAGGGTGACTTGAAGATGGCCGCCGACGCGCAGCACGAGGCGGTCAAGGAGCCGCCGGTGGACCTTCCGGGCCAAGGCGGCGGGCACGGTGCCAGCACGGCGGGCGGGGGTGGCCGATGAGCGACGACGAGCTGATCAAGCCTTGGAAGATATCCGTCTTCACCGGGGACCTAGGCGAGCTGGGGAAGGCTTCCGGTGATCTGAAGACGCAGTCCGGGAAGTTCCGGGACGCTGGCGCCGGTGTGCACTCGCAGTTCCAGGGCTTGGCCTCCTGCTATCACGCGCCCGAGGCGGACCAGCTGTTCGCGACGACTGCGCCCGTGAAGGAGAAGTCCGGGCACTTCGCGGACAACGTGGAGAAGGTGTCGGCGGCGCTGGACGCCTATGCGGCAGAGGTCAAACCACTGGTGGACCGGCTGCAGACGCTACGGGAACAGGCGGACGCGTTCGTCGCCAGCGTGCAAGGCGACGACGACTGGAAGAAGGACCAGAAGAAGGTCGACCGCAACAACGGTCTGATCGACGCCGTTGGCGCGGCGGAGGTCGCCTTCTGGGACGCCGAACGGGCCTGCGCCAACAAGATCCTGGCCCTGGTCGGTGAGGGCCCGCTCATACCCGACGACGGCAGCCACAAGCCCAACATGTACGGCTACACACTGGAGACCGTCCAGCACGCGGAAGAGCTGCCCTGGGGCAAGCACGCGGAGCGTGAATTAGAGGGCCTGGAGTGGGCGTGGCACCAGGTCAAGAGCTTCGTGTGGGACGGCGTCGTCGTCGACGGCATCTGGGGCACCATCCGCGGCCTGGGCACCCTCGTCGGCGTGGACGGCTGGGACAAGGCCGGCGAGGCGTGGACGAACCTCGGCAAGCTCGCCACGGGCGTGATCATTACTGCTACCCCGGCGGGTGCCGCGTTCTGGATGGCTCGGGATGACCAACTGCCCTCTTGGCTGCGTGATTCGCGGAAGGCCGTCAAGGAGACCGGGAAGGCGATGGTCGCCTATGACGAGTGGGGCAAGAATCCCGCCCGGGCGGCCGGTGCGGTGTCCTTCAACGTGGTCACGACCGTCTTGACCGGTGGGGCGGGGGCTGCCGCCAAGGGTGGTGCGGTCGTCAAGGTCCTTTCCACGACGGGCAAGGTGGGCAGGGCCATCGACCCGATGACGTATCTCGGTAAGGCCGGGACGTTCGGGGTCACCAAGGTCGGTGACTTCATGGGGAGTTTGAAGAACTTCGACTTCACCACGCGGATGGGTTCCGGCGTCCGTGGGGCTGAGGGGGCGCTCAAGGGGGTTGAGAGCGCGGCGTTCCCGGCGGAGAGGTTCGTGCAGGTCTGGGACCACCAGGGGAAGCCGGCCTTCATGGAGAAGGAATCCGGGAGGCTGAGCTATGCCGACGGGACGCCGGTCAGGCCCTCGGAGAGCATCAAACACGAGTTGCCCGCCCAACAACGCATATCCGCGCAGCAGGAGCTCCACGCCAAGGAACCTGCCCTCGTGGGTGCACGTACAGGCACGGAGGCGACGGCATCTGCGGGCCAGGCTGCAGAGCACCTGCCTGCGAGCAGGACGGGGCACGCATCCGGTCAGACTGGCGGCAGTGCCCGAGACCTCGGGGACAGCCCGTCAACTGGCCATGGCTCTGGGCCTACTCACGCGCATCCAGGCGGTGGCGGTCACACGCACAACGGAACGCCTTCGCACCACGACGGCGGTACCGATGCCGATGCTGCTCATGGTCCGGGGGACCATTCCCGTCCCGAAGGCTCTTCGGAAGAAGGTGGAAGCGGCCACGAGGCGTCCGAGACGGAGAAAGCCACTCAAGGGCACGAGCCGCTGGATCCGGACTTCGTCAAGGACCGCATCAAGCAACTGGATGACCGGCAGGGCGGTGAAGGCCATGCACCAGGCCGTCACCAATACCCTGATGACCAGGCTTTGCGCGATCGCCTGGGGAAACCGCTGCTCGACAAGGACGGAAATCCAAAGTTCTACAGCGACGCTTCGAACTACCCCGGACACGCTAAGTCGACGGATAACATTGACCCGCTCACCGGCACAACCGATGACGGAGTCAAACCAGGAAACCGTCACAAGGTGGGCGCCTACGCAACCCGCTTCGATAAAGCAGAAGACATGGTTCGCGCAGACGCCTACTTCCGTGACATCATTGATCGCGGGGGCATTCCCAAGGAGACTCCGATCGCGGACATCCTGGGACCGGATGGCCACAAGCGCCTGACCGGCTTCTACAGAAACCCCAAGAAGCTTGACGAATTCTTGCCCGTCGACTTCGAGGGCGGAACCATACAGCCGGTGTACAGAAAGCATGGTGACACGTACAGACTCCATACGATGTTCGCCGACCCTGCCCCCGGCCGCCACCCGTGAACGGATCTGAAACGGTATGAACGAAGACCTGCACGCATTTATCAGGGCTTACATGCGCCTCGAAACCGCCTACGACACCACTGGTTTCTTGCGACCAACCTTGTTGGGATTCAACGAAAGTGTTGTCCGGAACGTTCGAACCGGACTCGAAGAAATTTTGCAGACGCGTTCACTGACAGTGGACGACTACACGGGGCTTACGAACATCGAGTTCCCTGACGAAGACACCTTGTACAAGTACCTGCAGGACATGTACGCGTACCTCTTCGAAGGACATCCGGAACAGCCCGAGCCACCTGAAGACTTCTAGTCCTGGTCGTCAGTCATCCGCTCATCCACCCCAGGGCCCCAGCCGTCATCTGGCGACGGCTGGGGCGTCGGTCAAGCCATCACAGCAGCCGATGAGCTGGACCAATAGGTGCCCCGACTGGGCTGCACCCTTCTTTCAAGTGGGAGGCGAGGCAGCCTGTGATCACTACGAGCTGAACAGCAAGGAAGGCAGATTGTGGGTGACGCTCCAGAGCCCAGAGAGAAGCTTCTCCAGTGGGCAGAGGAAGGGCATCGGAACGCTCTTGAACTCGCAGGCATGCTCGGCGTCCCCACGGACGCCTATGCGTGTGACCCGTTGACTCTGGCTCCTGCCCTCCAGAACTATGTGTCACGGCTTCCGCTGGGACAGTTCGAGCAGTCGGACTGGGCAACGTTGCATGCCGACCTGACGTCCTACGTGGCTGATGTCCTCGTACATAGCCACGGAGCCAGGTGGCAAGTGGCAGAAGACGCAAGGGGCCCTCTCGGCTTCCGGTATGTCATCGAAGTCCAAGGACTGGATGGCAGCACACGGAGGATCGACCCTGCCGATGCCGTTCTGGCCGAGTTCAGAGATCCGCCCATCGAGATCACAAGAATGCTGGCAAGCGCCGAACCGACTCTGGGACTGAGCCACCGACTCGACGGCGAGTGAGGCTCGCAGGGCTGCAGAGGCCCTGGGCCCTGTGGTGTCCATTGGAAAGGCCGGGCGTTCGGGATAGCCGAGGAGACCCATGAACCGTGAGCTCAGGAACTTCGTTAGAACGTACCTCGACCTTGAAATGGCGTATGACACCAAGGGCTGGCTACGTCCGACCTTGCTGGGATTCAACGAACACTTTGTGAACAACGTTCGTTCCGGGCTGGAAGAGATCTTGCGCGACCGGTCATTGACTGTCGGTGAGTACGAGGGCCTGACGGCCATCGAGTTCCCCGATGAAGACACCTTGTACAAGTACCTGGAGGACATGTACGCGTTCCTCTTTGAAGGACGTCCTGAGCAACCCGAGCCACCAGAAGACTTCTAGTCCAGGGAGTTGGCCAGACCACCGCTTACGAGTCGAGGATGAGCGGTGCGTGCGCCTCGGTGCGTGACGGTGTGGCACCGGAGAAGCTGTTCGTGCAGTCCTGAAACTGGGAGCGTGACAATTGCATGCCGTTGACCGACAGGCACCGGACGTGTCCAACTGGCTTGTCGCGAACAGCTGGTTCGCAGGGCGGGACATAGGCCGTCGCGCGGATGAGCTGATCGATGTGAGGGTGCGCGACTCGGAGCGGCAAGGTGCTCCGATGGAACCGTTCCCTGCTGCGGTGCGGGCTGTCCGTGAGTACGGGCTGCTGAGGCTCGTCCGCTCTGCGGCGTCGAGACCGGCGCTGGTGATGAAGCCGACAGTGGGGTACGAGGGGGATGCCGCTGAGATCGCCGAGTTGGCGAGGTGTCTTGGGCAACGGGTGTTTCCCGTCGGGTACGAGGAGTCGGAGTACGGACTGGTCATCGTCGATGAGCTCGGGAGGTACTTTCAGCTGCATCACACCGGTGAGTACTTCATGGGGATGGACGCCCACGACATGTTTTCCCGGTTCATCAATGCGGTTGCCGGCCCGGACGTGGAGCGCTTCTATGCGTCTCGTGGATGTCCGTAGCTCATGCCATGATTCCGGCCTCATGAATGACCGTTCACTTTCACCCGCCTGGCTGGCCTCATGGACAGACAGGGTCTCCGGGACTCTCACGGCAATGACAGGCGAGTTCGAGCGCCGGTACGGCTTTCCCCCTGGTACCAACGAGGTCCGGACGGCCAGCCCCGACGATCGAGCCGCAGCTCGCATGCTTGCCCAAGCGAGTCCCATCCCAGCTGACTTGGTCACCTTCTACGACAGCATCGGCGACGTCACCTGGGCGGACGTCGGCAACGGCTACTTTCTCGACCCGGCAAGTGACGTCCTTCTGCGACTCCAGGAGTACGGCGTTGTCGACGTCGGCGCGGATCAGAAGGTCCACGGTCTGGTCATGGGCTCGAACGGCGGCGGACTGTCCTACGTTGCGGGTCCTGATGGGTCGGTTCACCGGACGCGGACAGCGTCGCTGGACGAACCGGAGCTCGACAAGGTGGCCGACGACCTGCGGCAGTTCCTGGAACTGCTGGAGCGATCCCTGACACGGTTCGTCGCTGACGGCGATCCGGGGTCTCTGTAGGGCAACCCGCAGCGCCCATTCTGTACCTGCTGCCGCCGACGCAGCCGTACCCCATCCTCCGCGAAAGGCGCCTCTACTCCCTATGCGCGTGACCCCCTCCGAAAACCCGCTCCTCACGGCCGTCCGCAACGGCGACGCCACGGCAGTGGGCGCCCTGCTCCAGGAGGACTACGGCGCTACTCATGCGCGCGGCCCGCACGCCGCAACTGCCCTGCGTCTGGCCGTGGATGCCCTCGACTACCGGGTCCTCGATGCCCTGCTGATGCTGGGCGATCCCGACGCGCTGGACCTGAACGGCATCGACGCCGACGGCCGCACCCCGCTGCTGCGCGCCGTCGACCGGGGCGCGCACGACATCGCCACCGCCCTGGACTTCGCCGGGGCCGACCCCCGGGTCACGGACCGCGAGGGTCGCGACGCCCTCGCACTGGCCCGGCACTGGCACACGACCGGCACCGGAGCGGGGGTCTACCAACGGACCATGCGCGACGGCAACAAGGAGCTCTGCCGCGAGCTGTTGATCGACGGGCGGACCGTCCACGACGGCCACACCGCGATCCTCACCTACTTGGAATCGTGCTACGGAATTGCCACGCCCTTCGATGAACTGCTGGACCGTGCCATGGCCGAGCCCGAGGTCGACCACCCGGTGTGGGGAGCGGCAGTCGTCGCGCTCGCCGGACGAAAGGGTCCAGAACTGCCGCCCATATGGGACGCCGCAGCCGCTCTTCGCCACCACCGCGATCCGCTGGCACGCTACTTCGGAGCGGACGTGATGCGCTGCATCAACGTCCTCGACGAAAGCGGTGAGGACGAGGAGGCTCCCTTCGACACCCCGCTCGTCGACCTGTTCCTCCCCTGGGCGGAGCAGGAGGAGGACCCCCGCGTGATGCGGCCCCTTACCGCCGGACTGGCCGAGGCCGAGGATCCCCGCGCCGAGAAGCCGCTGCCCACCCTCACCCGTTACCCCGACGCCCGGGTCCGGGCCAAGGCTGTCGGCGGCCTACACTGGCAGGTCCAGCAGGCGAACCCCGACGCCCTGGCCGCCGTCCTGGCCCGCACCCGGGACACGGACGCCCGCGTCCGGGCACGCGCCTGCCAGGCCCTTCTGCAAGCCCCGGCCGACGACCCGGCCCCCTGCGATGCCTTGGCCGCCTGCCTCTCCGACTCCGAGGAAAACGTACGGATCACCGCCGCGGTACAGCTTGCTCTGCGCGACGACCACCGCGGTGACGCACTGCTGGATGCCCTCGACGGCAGCGACCGGACGTCGCCGTACTACTGGGAGCTGGACCAGGTATGGCGGCACCGGCACCGCCAGAACCGGTGAACTGGGAGGAGTAAGGAGGGTTCATCAACGCGGTTGGCGGCCCGGACGCGGAGCGCTTCTCCGCGTGAGGCGCCGGTAGCGTGTCGGCGTCGTACCCCTGCCGAAACGAGGAACTCCCGTGACCGCCGCCCCAGCGTCCCCGTCCACCGACGCCCTCCGCGCCCGCATCCGCGGCTGTCTGCTCGGTGGGGCGATCGGGGACGCCCTCGGTAACCCCGTTGAGTTCCTCTCGCTCGATGCAATCCGCCGCGTGCACGGGGCGGAAGGCGTCACCGGGCTCGTCCCCGACAGTGACGGGGTCGTCGGGCGGGTCACCGACGACACGCAGATGACCCTGTTCACGGCGGAAGGGCTCCTTCGGGCTCAAGCGGCCACCGGCGACGGGGAATTGGGCGATGACGCGGTCGCTGCCGTACACCGCGCGTACCTGCGGTGGCTGGACACCCAGAACCACCCCGCTCCCCCGCCGGCCGTGAGCGCCGACGACCCGGTCCGTTCCGGTTGGCTGCGGACGCAGCCGTGGCTGTACGCGCAGCGGGCGCCCGGGAATGCCTGTCTGTCGGGGCTGGGTCAGGGGCGCGTGCCCGATCCTCGGGCGCCCCTCGACGAGAGGCCCGGGCCGGTCAACCCCGGGTCCAAGGGCTGCGGCACCGTGATGCGTTCGGCGCCGTTCGGGCTGATCGGGCTGGGCGCCGGGCGTGCCTTCGAGCTTGCCGCGCGCTGTGCGCGGCTGACGCACGGGCATCCCACCGGGGCGTACGCGGCGGGCGCGTTCGCGGTGATCGTCCACCGCCTTCTCGACGGTGTGCCGGTCGAGGTCGCCGTCCAGTGCGCCCTGGAGCTGCTCGCCCGTTACCCCGGTCACGAGGAGACGTCCGCCGCTCTGCGTGCCGCTCTCGCGCTGGCGGCCGACGGTGCGCCCACGCCCGAGAAGGTCGAGTCGCTCGGGGGTGGCTGGGTCGCCGAGGAGGCGCTGGCCATTGCCGTCTACGCGGCCTGCGCGGCGACCGGGGCCGGATCCCTCGCCGGGGGGCTGCTGCTGTCCGTCAACCACTCCGGGGACAGCGACTCGACGGGCTCCCTGTGCGGCAACCTCCTCGGGGCCCGGCACGGTGACGCCGCCCTGCCGCCGTCCTGGCTCGCCCGTATCGAGGGCCGGGCCGTGACGGCCGAGCTTGCGGACGATCTCTCGTACGCCTTCCACGGTCCGCGCCCGCCGCACGGCGAGCCGGTCTTCCCGTACGGGCGGTACCCCCGCCACTGAACCCGCTGGCCGGATCGCGCTCTGTCCGGCGGCAGGGGCGTCGCGTCAGCATGTGGCCTTCCGTGGTGCAACGTTCCTCACTCTCAAGGAGCAGCTATGGCAGGCCACTTCATACTCCGCAGCATCAACAACACCGACCTGGCCATCGCGACCAGTAAGGGGGCCACCTGGTCCGTGCTGCAGCACGCCAACATCGGGTGGAACACCGCCTCCCGGTCCGTGCTGTCGAAGGCGCTCAACGGGCAGCCGATCGGGAACCGGGACGGGCTGCCGCCGCACCGGTACCTGGAGTCGAAGAAGAGTGTCGGGGACACGCTGGAGAAGTACCTGCGCAATGCGGGATGGGCGAGTCAGCTGATCCGGCCCAACAGTGCCGGGCTGGGGCTGCGGGAGCTCAGCCCGAAGGCCAAGGCCGCGTGGGACCGGGGTGACCGTACCGGGGCCCTGGTCGAGCAGTTCCTGCACGGCACCGCGACCGTCGAGGTGTACTACATCAACGGGACCGAGATGAGCTAGCGCTCCGCGAAGTCCGGTACGTCATCTGCGGGTGGCGTCTGGGGGTCCCCCCTCTGGGGGATGGTCGCGCAGTTCCCCGCGCCCCTTCGGGGCGCGCGGCGGAGCCGCACCATGCAGCCGCCCCGTGCCCCTTGTACGTACCGGCTCGGGGTGCCCCGGCCCGTACGGCCCGTACGTACGGACCCCGGCGCACCCCGGCCCGTACTCGTGCCCCTTACGCCGACGCCTCCGTCAGCCGTGCCAGGTCCTCTTCCGTGAGGTGGAGCTCCACCGAGGCCAGCAGGGCCGGGAGTTGTGCCACCGTGCGGGCGCTCGCCAGCGGGGACGCCACAGTCAGCCGGGCTGCCAGCCAGGACAGGGCCACCGTCGCCTGCTGGGTGCCGTGGGCCTCGGCGACCTCGTCCAGGGCGCGCAGGACGCGGCGGCCGCGCTCCGTCCGCAGGTACTCGGCGGCCTTGTCGGCGCGGGCGCTGTCGACCTGGGTGTCGGGGCGGTACTTGCCGGTGAGGAAGCCGGACGCGAGAGCGTAGTAGGGGACGGCGGCCACGCCGTGGCGGGCGGCCACGTCGGCGAGTTCGCCCTCGTAGGTGTCGCGGGAGACCAGGTTGTAGTGCGGCTGGATGGCGACGTACTTCGCGAGGCCGTTCTTCTCCGAGAATTCCAGGGACTCCGCGAACCGCGCCGCGCTGATATTCGACGCGCCGATCTCGCGGACCTTGCCCTCCTTCACCAACTCGTCGAGCGCGGTGAGGAATTCCTCCACCGGGACGGACTCGTCGTCGTAGTGGGTGTAGTAGAGGTCGACATAGTCGGTGCGCAGACGGCGGAGGGAGTCCTCCAGGCCCCTGCGGATGACGTCCGCCTTCAGGCCGGCCGGCTCCGGGACACCCGCGCCGACCTTCGTCGCGACGACGATGCGGTCGCGATTGCCGCGTGACGCCAGCCAGTTGCCGATGACCGTCTCCGATTCGCCGCCCTTGTTGCCCGGCACCCACGCCGAGTAGACGTCGGCGGTGTCGACGAAATTGCCGCCGGCGGCCGCGTACGCGTCGAGGACGTCGAAGGACTGGGCCTCGTCCGCCGTCCAGCCGAAGACATTGCCGCCGAGGGCCAGGCGGTGGACGCTGAGTTTGCCGATCTGGGCGTACGTGTCAGTCATGACTGTCTCAACTCCCGTGCTCGTACCACGATTCCCGTACGTACCTTGCGTACCGGAGGGGAGGGCGAGCGGGGGGTATTGAGGCGGTTGTCGGCGCGGCGGAGGCGGGCGGGGTGCCAGGGGCCCAGGGCCCCCTACGGGTGCAGGCCCCGTCCCCGCAGCCACGGCAGCGGGTCTATCGGGGTGCCGCCGCCCGGGCGCACCTCTAGGTGCAGGTGCGGGCCCGTGACGTTGCCGGTCGCGCCGACGCGGCCTATGACGTCGCCCGCCTTGACCTTGCCGGAGGTGACGGTCATCGACGACAGGTGGCAGAACCACAATTGCGTGCCGTCGTCGAGCGTCAGCACCACGCGATAGCCGTACGCGCCCGCCCAGCCCGCGGAGGTGATCGTTCCGCCGCTGACGGCCTTGACGGGGGTGCCCGGCGAGGCGGCGAAGTCCTCGCCGGTGTGGTGCGCGGACCACATGTTGCCCGCCTGGCCGAAGCCGGCGGTCAGGGTGTAGGAGCGGACGGGGAGGACGTAAGTGCGGGTTGCGGTGGCGCCCTTGGGGGCGGAGGCGGTGCCCTTGGGGGCGGGGGCGGTGTTGGAAGCGTGCTGTTGCGGCTTGGGCTGGTGGGGCTGCTGCTTCTGCTGCTGCTTGTGCTTGTGCACTTCCGGCTGCGTCGGCTGCGCCTTGTGCTCGGCCTTCTCGGCCGCCGCCTTGCGCTGTGCTTCCGCCTCGGCGGCCTTGCGCTCGGCCTCGGCCTGCGCCTTCGCCTGCGCGGCTTGCGCTTCGCGCTCGGCCTCGGCCCGTGCGGCCTGCGCTTCGCGCTCCGCTTCCGCCTGTTCCGCCTGCGCCTCTTCCTCTTCCTCCGCCTGCTCGGCCTTCTCCTCGGCCGCCTGCTTCTGCTCCTCGGCTGCCGCCTGGTGCGCTGCCTCGCGGGCCTCGCGCTCGGCTGCGCTCTGCTGGTACTCGGCCTGCTGCAGGATGCGGGCGCGCAGTGCCTCGCCCGCGTTCGGGGTGCCCTGCGCCACCTCCTCGGCGGTCAGGCCCAGCTGGGTCAGCGGCTGCGCCTGCGACTGAGTCCGCGAATCCGCTTGTTCCGTCTGCGACTTGGTCCCGTCCTCCGCCTGGTCGCCGCCTATGAGCGCGCCGACACCCGGCAGGTTCTGCACCAGGTCGGGCACGGATATCGGGGCCTGCGGGCGCTCCTGCGCGCTCGCCATGCCGCCCGCGCCGACCGCCGCGATCACACCGACACCGAGCACCGCGCCGCTGCGCGCCATCGTGCCGCCGCGCGGCTTGGGCACGCGGTGCCGGCCGCGGACGGGAGCGCCCGGGTCCTCGGCGAGCTCGGCGGGCTCGGCGGGCTCGGCGGTTCCGGGCGCTGTGGTCCGTACGTCGACGCGTACGTCGGTCCGTACAGCCGGCTCCGGCATCGCGTCGGCCGCCTGCGGGACGTACGGGCGCACCAGCGGGACCACCGGGAACTCGTCCGCCGTGGCGGCGGCATGGGCGGTGGTGTCTTCGTACCCCGCTGTCGTCGTCACCTGTGCGTGATCGGGTGCGTAACCGGACGCATAGGTTTCGTACGGGCTCCCGTACGGAACACCGGGCGCCGTCGCAGGTGTTTCGTACGGGCGCGCGTAATGATCTTCGGGGAAAAATCCGGGTGGCTGCGCCGCATATCCGGCCGCGTACCGATCCGCAGCCGAAGGGCCGTGCGGACTGCCTTCGTGAGCAGGGTCGTTGGACGCCACTGAGGCGGCTCCTTTCCCGCGGGATTCGGCGAAGGCGCACGGGTGCCGTCGCTGACGAACAGGCGCGACGGCCGCGCTCCGTTATCGAACGTTAATAGACGGGACCGTCGAATCCAAGCCGAAAGGGGGAACCGCCCGCTTCCTTGGCGAGGACTTTGACGGACAGGCGGTTGCGAATGTCGCCGATTCGTGGCGGTGTTGACGAAACGTTGGTGGTCACGGGCCCCGTCTTGATCGCCGCCTTGATCGCCTTGATCGCCCTGATCGGCCGTCAGCCGGGTTTTCCGCCCGAATGCGGAGAGATCAAGATCCACTACGCGGTGTCATGCGTGCCTGCGGATCGCCAACAAGGCCATGTCGTCCGCCGTCTGACCACCCGCGTGCCGGCCGACGTCCGTCACGAGGGCGTCCAGCAGCGTTTCGGGGTTGCGGAACTGGCGGCCTGCCAGGCGTACTTGCGGGTCGTAGAAGGCGCCGCGCTCGTCCCGCGCCTCCGTGACGCCGTCCGTGAACAGCAGCAGCGTCGAGCCCGGCGGGAACTCCCACTCCTCCGCGCGGTCCGGCCACTCCCCCAACTCCCCCATACCGAGCGGCAACGCGGGAACGGCGGGCTCCACTTCGCCGACGGTGCCGTCCGGGTGGAGCAGGAGCGGCGGAGGATGGCCGCGGTTCACCAGACGCAGGGCGGCGGCCCCCGGCGGGATCTCGGCGAGGACGGCCGTGGTGAAGCCCTCCACCTGGTCCAGGTTCGCGCGCCGGGCGCCCTCGCGTTCCAGTGCGCGCTCCAGGCGGCAGGCGAGCGCCTCCAGGGTGCGCTCCTGCTCCGCCGCCTCACGGAACGCGCCGATGACGACCGCGACCGCTTCCACGGCCTCCAGGCCCTTGCCGCGCACGTCCCCTACGAGTACGCGGACCCCGTAGGGGGTGTCCTGGACCGCGTACAGGTCGCCCCCGATACGGGCGTCGGCGAGCGCGGCCACATAGCGCGCCGCCACGCGCAGGCCCCCGATACGGGCCGGAGGCGCGGGCAGCACCGCCCGCTGAGCCGCCTCCGCGATACCGCGAGCCGAGGCCAGGCGCTCGCCGGTGCGGTGCACGAGGCGGTTGATGCCGATCGCGATCAGGGCGACCGTCACGATCGTGAGGTTCTCGGAGAGGGAGGCGCCCGTGTCTCCGGACGGGTTGAAGAACGTCAGGGCTAGGGCGGCTGCGACGGAGGCGAGGGCTGTGAGGACGGTGCCGCGCAGTGAGTACAGGGGGGCTGCTACCAGGGGGGCTGCGGAGAGGAAGGGGGCGGGGGTGTAGTGGGCGGGGGTGGCGAGGTCGAAGGCGGTGCCGGTGGCTATGAGGGTGGCGGGGAGGGTGCGGGCGAATCGGCCTGGCGGTCTGGGGGCTTTCCGGGTGGGCCCGGACCCCTTTTTCCGGGTGGGCCCGGAGGCCTTGTTCCGGGTGGGCCCGGAGCCCTGTGTCCGGGTGGGCCCGGAGCCCTGTGTCCGGGCGGGCCCGGAGCCCTGTGTCCGGGCGGGCCCGGAGCCCTGTGTCCGGGCGGGCCCGGATGCCTGTTTCCGGGTACGCCCGGGGGACCCCGGGGGGCCGGTGCTCTCCGTCACCGCGCTTGCTCCTGAACCGATGTTCCGCGCATACCGTTCCCACTTTTCCGGGGGGTGGGGGTGGAGGCGAATCGGGGTGCGCCGTGTGGGGTGGCGGGGGTGGTTGGGTTCGGGTGGGGGTGGGTGGGTTTTTCTCCCCTTGCCCGCCCCTTCCCGAAACTGGGGCTCCGCCCCAGACCCCGTATCGCGGCTGCGCCGCTCGTCCTCAAGCGCCGGACGGGCTTGTTTTTCGGGCGGCGGGCGGCGGGCGGCCTCGACGCCGTACTTCTGCATGCCGGCGAGGTCG
>NZ_JBHSPB010000033.1:0-49726 GCF_042656465.1 Streptomyces gamaensis | reverse complement strand
CCTCCGTCAGCCGCCGCGACAGCCGGTGCGCCAGACTGATCGGCAGCGGCATCAGCTCCGGGGTCTCGTCACAGGCATAACCGAACATCAGACCCTGGTCGCCCGCACCCTGCTTGTCGAGCTCGTCACCTCCCTCGCCCGGGGCGGCACCCTCGACCCGCGACTCGTAGGCCGTGTCGACGCCCTGGGCGATGTCCGGGGACTGGGCGCCGATGGACACCGACACGCCGCAGGAGGCGCCGTCGAAGCCCTTCCTGGAGGAGTCGTAACCGATCTCCAGGACCTTCTCGCGCACCAGCTGCGCGATCGGCGCGAACGCCTTGGTGGTGACCTCACCGGCGACATGCACCAGACCGGTGGTGATCAGGGTCTCGACGGCGACACGGGACGCCGGGTCCTCCCGCAGGAGGGCATCGAGAATCGTGTCGCTGATCTGGTCAGCGATCTTGTCGGGGTGACCCTCGGTCACAGACTCCGACGTGAACAGGCGGCGGGACATCTCCCCCGTGTCCTTTCCATGACTGGCTCACGGCATGAATGTTCAACGACGCACAAGGTTCATGACGTGAACGGTTTTGACGTGAAGGGTTTATGACGGTTCGCCGGCGTGCTCCGGGACCGGCACGGGTGCCGTGAGGACCGCGGCGGCCCGCTCCCGCAGGAGCTTCTTGCGGGGCTTGCCGGTGGACGTGGTGGGCAGCGGGCCGAAGACGACGCGGCGGGGGGCCTTGAAGTGGGCGATCCGGGAGCGCACGAAGTCGATGAGCTCGCGCTCGCCGACGCCGGCCCCGGGCCTGAGGGCCACGAACGCGACCGGCACCTCTCCCCACACCTCGTGAGGGCCCGCCACCACGGCGGCCTGGGCGACTCCGGGGTGGTCGGTCAGGGTGTTCTCCACCTCGACCGACGTGATGTTCTCGCCGCCCGAGATGATGACGTCCTTGGCACGGTCGCGGATTTCGAGATAGCCGTCCGGGTGGCGCACGGCGAGGTCCCCGGTACGGAACCAGGGCCCGTCCGAGGCCGCGGCGGTGGCCTCGTCGTCCCGGTAGTACCCGGACATGACGTTGTTGCCGCGCAGTTCGATCTCGCCGAGCGAGACGCCGTCGTCCGGGACCTGCTCACCGTCCCGGCCGACGAGGCGGACGGCCTCGCCGACGACGGTGGGGATGCCCTGCCGGACGACCTTGCCCAGCCACGCGTCGTGCGGCAGGTCCTCCCATTCCGGCTGCGGCTCGCACAGCAGGGCACAGCCGAAGGTCTCGGTGAGCCCGTAGAAGTGCTGTACCCGCAGGCCCAGTTCGGTCGTCCGGGCCAGCAGGGCCGGCCACGGCGGCGCGCCTCCGGTGAAGACCCGGACCCGGTGCGCGAGGGGAGCCGCACCGGGGTGGTCGGCGAGCATCGCCAGCACGGTCGGGGCGGCGCACAGGTGCGTGATGCCCTCGGACCGCAGGGCCCGCCAGACGGTCTCCGGGTCGACCTTGCGCAGGCAGTGGTGCACCCCGCCGGCCGCGGTGACCGCCCAGGGGAAGCACCAGCCGTTGGTGTGGAACATCGGCAGCGTCCACAGATAGTGCGACGTGGTGTCCATCGTGGTGTGGAAGGCCATCGCGAGGGCGTTCAGATACGCCCCCCTGTGGTGGTACATGACGCCCTTGGGGCGGCCGGTGGTGCCACTGGTGTAGTTGACGGACAGCAGCCCCCGCTCGTCGGTCACCTCGACGCACAGCGGCGGTGCCGTGAGGACGGCGTCGTCGTAGTGGTCCGAGGCGATGACCGCCGGCGGTTCGCCGAGCCCCGCCAGGGCCTGGTCCAGGAGCGGGAGGAGCTCGGTGTCGGCGAGCACCAGGCGGGCGCCGCTGTGCTCGACGATGTAGGCGATCTCGGGGGCGGACAGCCTGGTGTTCAGCGCGACCAGGACCGCGCCCGCCAGCGGCACCCCGTAGTGGGCCTCAAGCGCCAGGTGCGTGTTCGGGGCGAGCAGGCACACCCGGTCGCCGGGCCGCACGCCGTGGCGGGCCAGCAGGCCCGCCATGCGCTGCGCCCGCTCCCACAACTCCGCATAGGTGCAGCGGAATTCACCGTCGATAACAGCGGGCCGTTCGGCGAACACGGCGGCGGCGCGGCGCAGGAAGGAGACCGGGGTCAGCTCGGTGAACACATGGCCGGGCACGGTCGCATCCGCCGCGTTCACGCGCGCCTCGCGACGATGGCGTACATGTCGAGGGAGAGCGGGAGGACCGAGTCCAGGACCAGGCCGGCGCCCTCGAACAGCTCCGCGTACTCCTTCTCGCTGCGCTCGGTTCCCCCGACGAGGACCATCATCTGCACGTCGAACCAGAGCCCCAGGGAGGACTCACCGGTCGGCGGGACGGTGCGCTCCAGCACCACGACCCGGCCGTCCTCGCTCATGCCCTCGCGGCAGCGGCCGAGCAGTTCGACACAGGACTCGTCGGTGCGGCTGTGCAGGATGCGGGACAGCAGGTAGACGTCGCCGCCGTCCGGAACGGAGCGGGTGTAGTCGCCCTCGGCGTAGGAGACGCGGTCGGTCAGCCCGCGGTCGGCCATGGCGCCCTTGGCGGCCTCGATGACGTGCGACTGGTCGAACAGCACGCCCCGCAGGTGCGGGTTGGCCTTGAGCACCTCGCTCAGCAGCCCGCCGGTCCCGCCGGCGATGTCGACGACCGTCGTGTCCTTGGAGAAGTCGAGGACGCGCGGCAGGTCCTCGAAGAACGCGCCGCCGGCCATGGTCCCGTCGAAGCGGCGGGCCGACTCCTGGTTGGCGGTGAAGTACGGGTACATCGGCGCGCCGAAGGTGCGCTCGAAGGCCGGCTGGCCGGTGCGGACGTTGTGCAGCAGGTTGCCCCAGGTCTGGTAGAACTCCTCGCCGTACATCAGGGTGAGGTCCCGCAGGGAGTCGGGCGCGTCCTCCTTGAGGAGCTCACCGGCGGGGGTCAGCGAGAAGCCGGTCTCGTCGTCCCCGCTCAGTACGCCCAGGCCGCTGAGGAAGCGCATCACTTGGTAGAGCGAGCGCTGGTGGGAGCCGGTGACCTCGGCGAGCTGCCGGCTGGTCGTGTGCCCGGCTTCGATGTGCTCGGGGAGGTTCAGTTTCGTCGCCACGTAGACGCTCTGGGACGCCCAGTAGCCGATCATCAGGTCCAGTATCCGGCGGGCCGGGGACTCGTTCATGCGGTGTTTCCTTTCGGAGTTTCGGAGTTTCGGGGTTTCGGGGTTTCGGAGTTCCCGTTTCGGGGTGCACGTGCTCTCCGGCGGTCGCGGAGAGCGGCGGTCAGCCGTCGTGACCGGTGGACCGTCCGGCGACGTTCTGCAGCCGCAGCTGGCCACGGGCCAGCAGGGTGTTCCCGGGGAGGGCCCGGATCTCGACGGACCACAGCTGCTGGAGTTCCCCCTGGAACACCGGCCGGGCCTCCACCAGGGCCGGTCCCCGGACCTCGGTGACGAAGACGTCGGTGGCGTTGTGCACGCCGACGGCGAAGCGGCCCTTGTCGGCGACGGCGCGTGACGCGCCCACGCTGGCGGCCCGTTCGACGACCGTGCTGTAGACGCCGCCGTGGACGGTGCCCCACGCGCTGTGGTGGTGGGGGCCGAGTTCGAGGTGGCCCGTGACGCCGTCGCCGCGCACGACGTCGAAGATCAGGCCGAGCGTCGCGGCGAAGCGGCTCGCCGCGTCGAGGCCGAGGTCCGGGAAGGGGTCGGGGCAGGACTCCGGGGAGGGGTCGGGGATCGCGGCCATGTTCTCTCCTGTGACGGGCTGTCGGCTGATCAGGCGGGGCCCCGGCCGAGCGGGATGTTCTGCAGCCGCACCTGGCCGCGGGCGATGGGCCGTCCGTCGTGGATCGTCACGGCCCACAGCTGCTGGGAGCGTCCCTGGTGCACCGGTTCGGCGACGACCTCGGCCCGGCCCCCGGTCCGTGACCGCAGCAGATCGGTGGAGACGTGCACGGCGACGGCGTACTGGCCGCGGTCGGCCACGGCCGCCGAGGCGCCGACGGCGGCCGCGCTCTCGACGGCCGTCGTGTAGACGCCGCCGTTGACGATGCCCCAGGGGGTGTGGTGGTGCGCCCCGAGGTCGAGGTGGCCGCGTACGCGGGCGGCGCTCGCCTCGTCGACGACCAGTCCGGCGACGGCGACGAAGGCTCCTGCCCGCGCCGGGTCGCAGCCGGGCAGTCCGGCCGCGCCGGTCCCGTCGCGCGCCGGGTCCCCGTGCGGGGCGGCGGCCTGCTCGGCGGCCGGGTCAGCGGAAGGCCTGGACACCGGTCACCGCCTTGCCGATGGACAGGGTGTGCATTTCCTCGGTGCCCTCGTAGGTCAGCACGGTCTCCAGATTGACCATGTGCCGGAACACCGGGTATTCGAGGGTGATGCCGTTGCCGCCGAGGACGGTGCGCGCGCTGCGCGCGACCTCCAGCGCCGTACGGACGTTGGCCAGTTTGCCGACGCTGATGTGGGCCGGGTCCAGCCGGCCGGCGTCCTTGAGCCGGCCGAGCCGCGCGGCCAGCAGGGACGCCTGGGCCACCGTCACCGCCATCTCCGCCAGCTTGCGCTGGGTGAGCTGGAATCCGGCGATCGGGCGGCCGAACTGCTCGCGCTGGCCGGCGTAGGTGAGCGCCGCCTCGTAGCAGGCGCGGGCGGCGCCGACGGCGCCCCAGGCGATGCCGAACCGGGCCTCGCTCAGGCAGGACAGCGGTGCGGACAGCCCGCCGCTGCCCGGCAGGACGGCGTCCTTGGGCAACCGCACGGATTCCAGGACGAGTTCACCGGTCGCCGAGGCGCGCAGGGAGAGCTTGCCGCGGACCTCGTTCACGGTGAAGCCGGGGGTGCCGGCCGGGACCACGAAGCCGCGGATGCCCTTGGCGCCCCGGTCCGGGTCGGTCTGTGCCCAGACCACGGCGACGTCGGCGATCGGGCTGTTGGTGATCCACAGTTTGGTGCCGTCGAGCACCCAGTCGCCGCCGTCGCGCCGGGCCCGCGTGCGCATCGCACTGGGGTCGGAGCCGGCGTCGGGTTCGGTCAGCCCGAAACAGCCGATCGCCTCGCCGGCGGCCATCGCCGGGAGCCAGCGCTGCCGCTGCTCGTCCGACCCGTAGCGGTGGATGGCGTACATCGCCAGCGATCCCTGGGTCGAGACGAAGGAGCGCAGCCCGGAGTCGACGGCCTCCAGTTCGCGGCAGGCCACGCCGTAGGCGGTGGCGCTGGTGCCCGCGCAGCCGTAGCCCTCCAGGTGCATGCCGAGCAGGCCCAGCGCGCCGATCTGCTTGGCGACGTCGCGGGGCATCGCGCCGGCTTCGAACCACTCGGTGATGTACGGGGTGAGTTCGGCCTTGGCGAAGGACCGTACGGTGTCGCGGATGTCCCGTTCGGTCGGGTCGAGTTCGTCGTCGACGGCGAGGATGTCCACGGGGTCCGGCACAGTGGCGGACAGCGGGCTCATGCGGGGTCTTCTCCTTGTGTCGCGGTGCGCGGGTCGGTCTCTTCCGTGGACAGCCCGAGGACGGCCCGCGCGATGGCGTCGCTGTCTCCCACGGTGATGGAGTTGACGTTGGGTCTGATGCCGGTCTCGGTGACCCAGTTGGCGCCCTCGGTGGGTACGCCGAACACATAGCGGCGGGGGTGGACCGATCCGTCGCTGCGGACGACCCGGAACGGCCGCTCGGTGACCGCCACTCCGCCGGTGATGTACTCGCCGGCCGAAGCGGTCTTCACCGAGAAGCGCTTGACCTGTTCCTGCTTCTTCAGGTGGGCGAGGACCCGGTTGCTGGTCCTGGCCAGGTCGACCTTCGGCAGCCGCGCGTCGATCAGGACGAGGCTGCGGTGGCGGTCCCCGGGCACCAGCGAGGCTCCGGCGAACACCGCGTCCTCGCTGTCGAAGTCCACCGAGAACTGGGGTCCGGCCACGTCGACCACCCCGGCGTCCATCAGGGCGACGAGTTCCTCGACGCGGCTCCAGGGCGGGCCGAGCGAGAGGAAGGCGTGCAGGGAGTTGAACCAGCCGTCGACGTCCCTCTTGTACGAATCGCCTTCGATGCCACCGTTGTTCATCATGTAGCGCATCTCGTTGCGGATGTCGCGCAGGACGTCCACGGCGGCCTTGAGCGGGCTGGTGATGTTGCCCCGGCGTGCCTCGCGGACGTCGGCGGTCAGGTAGGAGCGCAGGAAGCTCCGCCACGCGTCCTTGGTGCGGATGTCGTCGTCGGTCCACGGCTGGGCCACGCGGTCCCAGTCCCAGTACTGCTCCTCCCGGACGCCGAAGGCGCGCAGGACGCGGTGTTCGCCCTCGTCGCCCCAGGGCTCCGCGGCGTAGCGCGCGCAGAACTCCAGGGCCGCCGGCTCCGACCGGCTGTCGGCGACGAGGCGGGTGTAGTAGACGGTCTCGACTTCCTTGGCGATCAGTGGCCAGCACGCGCGCCGGAAGTCCAGCGCCCCGTCGGGGCCCGCGGCGGCCCGCAGTTGCCCGATCCGTGACTCGGTGATGAACATCGGCTCGTAGCGCAGGTCGCCCTTCTCGTTGTCCGCCCTGCCGTGCAGGGGGACGCCGCGGCGTGAACCGCACACGATGCGGGGCTCGTTGCCGGACGGCAGGTACACGAGCCCGCTCTCCGTGCGCCGGTACGTGCCGCCCCGCCCCTGCGTGAGCAGGGACATGTAGTCGAAGAAGGACAGGCCGAGACCGCGTACGAGCACGGGCTGGCCGGGCTCGATCGCGTCGAGGTCCACGTCGGCCGGGTTGGCCGGCGGGTAGTAGCGGCCGCCCACGGCGGTGGCGAAGTCCCGCAGGGTACGCTCCTCGGCGGAGGGGTCCACCGCTCCGTGGCCGGTGGCCAGGACCAGTTCGTCGACCTCGTGGATCGTGCCGTGCTCGGTGGTGACGATCTGGGTGCCCTTGACGGTGTCCAGGACCGAGGCCACCTTGCAGCGGTGCTCACGGACGTCGATGTGCGCGGGACGGTTGCGCAGCACCTCGCGGTAGGCCCATTCCAGGTAGTGCCCGTAGAAGGACCTGCGGCTGTAGCTGTTCTCGTGGATGGCGGCGGCTTCCGCGAGCACCTGCCGCGGATAGTCCCCGTCGATCTTTCCGGCGGAGAGCAGGGCCGACCATTCGTACAGGCTCGGCCCTTCCCGGACCGGGCCCGCCATACGCACGGTGTCGTCCGCGTACGCGGTGATCTGGGAAGCGACGATATTCATGAGCAGATCGGGGGACTGGTCCGTCCGCCATACCTCGCCCGAGCCGAACCGGGCGGGTTCAAATATGTCGACCACGATGGGGATATCGGTCCGGGCGCGTGCGTTCTCGACTATTCGCTCCAGGACGGACAATCCACGAGGGCCGACGCCGACTATTCCAACGGTATGCACTGTCGTGTATGTCATGGGGGACTCCGTAGGGTTCTCCCAGTGGTATGAAGTGCGCGAGCCGGGCGCGGGCACGGCAGGCCGAACGTCCGTGTTTCCTCAAGGATTTCCGCGGGTTCGGCGCGGCAGCGCGAAGTACGTTTCCGGGTCCGCCGTGGCGGTGTGCCCGTCAGCTCCGGGGCGGTGCGGCCGCTGCCGTGCCGGCCGGCGTCCGCCGGTCGCTGACCTGCTTGATCAGGCGTACGGTGTCGATCGCCGCGGGCATCCCGCAGTACACCGCGCAGTGCAGGGCGACCTCGACGAGATCGTCGACCGTGCATCCGTTGCGCAGCGCGCCACCGATGTGGAGTTCCAGCTCGTGCTTGCGGTTCAGCGCCGTGAGCACGGCGACGGTGAGCAGACTGCGTGTGGTGCGGTCGAATCCCGGCCTCGACCAGACGGTGCCCCATGCGAAACGCACGACCAGATCCTGCATCTGGGCCGCACCGGCCCAGGTGTCGGACACCCCGTCGACGTACTCGTCTCCCAGGACTTCACGCCGCACCGCGTCTCCGGATGCCCGTTCCGAGCTGGTCACGCTTGATTCCCCCTGGTTTTCAGGCGCGCTTTCCGCGCCTTTCGAAGGACGGCCGGACACCTGCGGGCCCCGGCCGTCCGCCTCACCAGGAGTCTGCCATTTCCCGTGCCGCGCGGGCCGGTTCGGCAGGTGTCACGATCACGACTGTCGCAAAGAGGAGAGCAAGGAAAGGAAGGAAAGGGACGAGCGGGTGCGGACCGCCGCGCACCCGGTCTTCGGCCGGGTGCGGCCGGCTCAGGCGGGGAAAGTGCCGGGGGCCGGGAAGAGCTCGGTCAGCAGCCGGTGCGGGCCGCGCCGCAGCGCCACGCTGACGCGGTCGTCGCGCAGGGACGCGTCCGCTCCCGGTCCCTGACGTATGGTCAGCTCGCCGGGCGGCGGGCAGGTCCCGCAACGGGGGCACTGTCCGGCGGCGGACAGGTCCGTACCGCACGGGGCGTGGCCGAACACCCGCCGCGCCCCGTCGGGGGCGAGCCACCGCTCCCCCCACTGCACCAACGTGAAGACGGTGGGCCACAGTTCGAGCCCCTGCTCGGTGAGCACGTAGTCGACCTCGACCCCCGTGGGGTGCTGCCGGCGGTCGACGACTCCCGCGGCCACGAGGGCCTTGAGCCGGTCGGTGAGCACCGCCCGCGGGATGTCCAGATGGGCGTGGAAGTCGGCGAAGCGCCGCACGCCGTAGAAGCAGTCGCGCAGGACGAGCAACGTCCAGCGCTCGCCGACCACTTCCAGCGCACGGGCCAGCGAACAGTCCTGTTTTGTATAGCCGCGTCCCAGTCCCACGCACCCCAGAGTAGCAGTGCATTGACTGAACCATGTAGTTCAATGATTGAATCACCGCTGCTACAGTGACGCCGTTCCTTCCTTCCGGCATTTCCTCCACCGACCCCGGGAGCAGCAGTGACGAACGAGCCGGTCGAGCACCGGTCCCCAGCCCGCGCGACGCTCGCGATCTCGTGCGCGGCCACCCTTCTCGTACTCATCAATTTCACGACCCCCATCCCGACCGTGCAGGTCCTGGCGAAGGCGCTCGGCTCCGGGCCCTCGGGACAGACCTGGATCCTGGGCAGCATCAGCATCGGGCTCGCGGCGTGCCTGATGGTCGCGGGGACCCTCGCCGACGACCACGGCCGCAAGCGGATCTTCACCGCCGGCGGTACGCTCCTCGTCCTCGCCAGCGCCGTGTGCGCCCTCGCGCCGACCACCGCGGTGTTCGTCGTCGGCCGGGTCGTCCAGGGCGGCGCCAGCGCCGCCCTGCTCGCATCCAGCCTCGGACTGCTGGGCCACGCCTTCCCGCCCGGCCCGGAACGCGCGCGCGCCACGGGACTGTGGGGCGCGATGGTGGGCGGCGGCATCGCGATCGGCCCGGTGTACTCCGCACTCCTGATCAAGGTCGCGCCGTGGCAGACCGCCTACTGGATCATCGCCGCGGTCTCCGCCCTCGTCACCCTGTGGGGGCTCGCGTCCCTGACGGAGTCCCGCGCCGAGCAGCGGCGCAGGTTCGACGCGGGCGGCGTGGTGACCGTCGCCGCCGGTGTGTCCCTCCTCATCGCCGCGCTCATCGAGGGGCGGGGCGGCTGGACACAGCCGCACGTCCTCGCCTTCCTGGTGGCCGCGCTGGTCCTGCTGGCCGGCTTCGTGTGGATCGAGAAGCGCGCCGCCGACCCGATGCTCGACCTGCAACTGCTGCGGCGGCCCGCCTTCGTCGCGTCCGCGGTCGGCGCCCTGGTGACCGGCATCGGCGTCATCGGGTTCATGACGTACATCCCGATATCCGCGCAGAAGGTGCTGGGCATGAGCCCCTTGCAGAGCGCCCTCGTCCTCGCGATCTGGTCGGGCCTGTCCTTCGTGGCCGCGCCCCAGGCCCGGCGCATGGTCGGCCGGGTCGGGGACCGTCAGCAGGTGGCCGCGGGCCTGGCCGTGTGCGGTGTCGGCGAACTCGCCCTCATCGGCATCGACAGCGCCTCCCCGTGGTGGCAGTTCGTGCCCGGCATGGCCCTGGCCGGTATCGGCAGCGGCGTGGTGAACGCGGCCCTGGCCGGTCTGGCCGTGCGCAGCGTCCCGGCCCACCGCGTGGCGATGGGATCGGCCGCCGGCAACGCCTCGCGCTACCTGGGGTCCTCGATCGGTGTCGCGCTCATGGCCGCCATCCTGGCCCTCTCCCCCCGGGGCGGCGGTCCCGCGCACGAGATGAGCGTCGGCATGAACTACGCCGGGGTGGTCGCGGGCGCCCTGGCCGTACTCGGCGCGGTGCTGGTCGCCCTGTGCCGGGAGCGGCCCCGGCCGCGCCACGCCGTGGAGGTCCCTGGCGAGCTGGAGCTCGAAAGGTCCGCGTGAACCCGCCGCCCGCGGCGCGCCGTGAGGGGACCTCCCGCCGGCGCGGTGCGAGCGGACGGGCGGCGGGAGCCCGGCCGGGCATGCCGGCGGCCGGGCTCCCCTGCGCACAGGAACGGAGCGGCGTCAGGGGGAGCCACGGCCCCCGGTTGCGGCGAAGGCGCGTCGGGCAGCCGGTCTCACGCCGCCGACAGGCCCTCCGGCATTCCCTTCTCCCGGAGCAGATAGCCCAGTTGGAGACGGCTGGAAGCGCCGAGCGACCGCATGATCTCCGAGACGTGCCGCTGGCAGGTCCGCACCGAGATGCCCAGCGCGCGGGCGGTCGCGCGGTCGTCCGCGCCGTCGATCAGATACTGCAGGATGGACCGCTTGGTCTGGTTGGCCAGATCCTGGACGAACGTCTTGTCGTTGGGCTTGGTGATGGGTTCGCCCACGGCCCAGAGCCTGTTGAACATCTCGACCGCGAAGGTCACCACGGCCTCGTTGCGGACGACCACGACGCCCTTCGGGGTGCCGCGCAGCGGCACGACGAGCACCTCGCGGTCGAAGACCACGAACCGGGCGAGATTGCCGGTGATCGTCCTGACGTCCGCGCCCAGCCCGGTGACCTCCTCGGCGTACGCCACCGTCGGCGGGTGGAAACGGGCCGCGTGCTGGTACAGGGTGCGCAGCCGGACCCCGCGCCCGAGCAGATCCCGCTCCCAGTCCCGGGAGCCGGGCAGCTCCATGGCCGAACGGGGGCCGCCCGGCAGGGAGGAGAGCACTTCCTCACGGCTCTCGCCCACCTGCCGCGCCATGGTGCGCATCACGTCCTCGAACGACTCGACCCGCTCGAACTGCGCCCCCTGGGCGGGGTGCTGCTGGGTGTCGTAGATGAGTCCCAGTTCGGCGAGCTGGCCCCGGGCCCACAGCAGGTCCAGATGCGCGCACTGCACCCGCTCCTCCCAGCCCTGCAGCAGCCGGTCCGAGACGTCGGCCGGATCGACGGCGGCCAGCCGGTCGGCTCCCAGTCTGCGCACCAGCCCGAGGGCGATCAGCTTGTCGACTGCCGGATCCGTCTCTTCCGGCCGCCCGTCCGAGGCCAACGTCGCGATCTCCAGGGGGCCTTCCGTCACGATACGCCGGTACAACGCTATTTCTGCCGCGGTCAGCTGCGTCAGCTGATCGTCGAGATCCGTGCCTGTGGTGAGCGAAACCTTCATGCTGCCACATCCCTTCGGGTCGTGTGGGGCCGAGACGGTGGGACGCCTGTGGGTGTCGGGAAGAGGGGTGACGGGATTCCGGTCCGACCGGGACGGCTGTCCGCGCGCGGCGACGTCCTGTCGGGCGGCCGTCCTCGAACGCGGCTTCCGGAACGGTTCGTTCGGCGTGCCGCAGCGGGGATCCCGCGCACATGGCTCCAGGGGCCGCAGTGGACAGATGGTCCGCAACGTGTCTGTCGGTGGCCGGATTTCACGGCGGAACGCCGGATTCCGTCAGCGGACGGGGCGTGTTGCCGGGGCGAGGAGGCCGGGAGGGACGGTTCACCGGGCGGCCGACGGAGGCACGGCGGACGCCGTCGGGAGCGCGCGCTCCGCCGATGCGGCGGCGCCGGTACCGGAAGGCTGTCGCGGGTGCGTCAGCGGCCGGCCGTGGCCCTGCCCCGCGTCACGGTCGAGGACCGCCCGCCGGTCTCACCGCACCCGTCCCGGCCTGACCGTTCTGCGCACTGCCCACGTGAACCGCATTCGCATGACACCCCCGAGTACACAGGCCCACCACCGCGCATGCGCAGCGAGTGCCGCCTGACTTGCACTTACACGTGCGGGCGCTGGTCCCGCACACTGTCACCCGAGCATCATACTGACCAAGCGGTTTCCTTCTCGACTCCCCTTTTGGTGAACGTCACTTGGGATTTTATTGGCCACTGCTTGGGGTTCATTTGACGGTCGTTCCGGTGCCTCCACCCCCGGACCACCACACGTACCGCGCCGTTGACGGCCCCTGGTACGCCCGCACCCGGACTGGCAGGATCCGCTCATGGCCCTCCGGTTCCCGCGCCCGGCCGGGCGCCGCGCCGTGCGCGCGGGCGCCGCGGCCGCCGTCGCGTTCGCGCTGCTGGTGTGGTGGCTGGTGTCGCTGCACGGCGGGGCGTCCCCGAGCGGGCGGATGACGTTCGCGACCGGGGTACCGACAGGGGTGTACGCGAAGTACGGCGATCTGCTCAAGGAGGAGCTGGCCCGGGAGATGCCGCACCTGGACGTGCGGTTGCAGCGCAGCCAGGGTTCGCTGGACAACCTGAGCCGGGTCGCCTCCGGGGAGGCGGCCTTCACCCTGGCCGCGGCGGACGCCGTGGCCACCTACCGGGACCGCGGGCGGCCGGGGGCGGCGGAACTGCGGGCCTGCGCGCGGCTGTACGACGACTACATCCAGCTGGTGGTCCAGAAGCACTCGCGCGTGCGGTCGGCGCGGGAGCTCAAGGGGCTGCGGGTGGGGGTCGGTACGGACGGGTCCGGGGTGCAGCTGATCACGCGACGGCTGCTGCGGGCGGCGGGGCTGGACCTCGACCGGGACATCGAGCCCGTCCGCGTCGGCATCGACCTCATGCCGGGGCTGCTGGAACGGGGGGAACTGGACGCGTTCTTCTGGTCCGGCGGACTGCCGACGAACGCCGTGCAGTCGCTGGGGCGCAGGCTGTCGATCCGCCTGGTGCAACTGGACGACCTCATCGGGAGCCTGCACACGCTCGGCCCGGAGTCGCGCTACTACCGGGCGGCGGTGATGCCGGTGGACGCCTACCCGGAACTCGCCGCCGACCAGCCGGTGAAGACGCTCGCGGTCGCGAATCTGCTCGTCACGACGGACCGCGTCGATGCCGATCTGGCGGAAAGCGTCACCAGGACCGTGGTCAACAGCCGCGACCGCATAGGCAGGACGGTTCACGCGGCACAGAAAGTGGACCTCCGGTCGGCGATCTTCACCGACCCCCTGCCCCTGCACACCGGGGCCCGCCGGTACTACCTGTCGGTCAAGCCGTGACACAGTGCGCGGCTCACCCGGCGTGATGCCCGCCGTCGCGCGGCACCTCGATGGTCACGCGCAGACCGTGCGGCGTGTTCGGGGCGTACGCGAGGGTGGCGCCGCCCTCGGCGAGCAGCGCGCGGGAGATGGACAGGCCCAGGCCGGAGCCGGAGACGTTCTGATGGCGGCCGCTGCGCCAGAACCGGTCGCCGACACGCGCCAGTTCGTCCTCGGTCAGCCCCGGCCCGTGGTCGGCGACGGTGACGGCGACGCTGTCGCCGCGTGCCGCGACGTCCACCTCGACGTCGGCGCCTGCGGGGGTGAACTTCAGGGCGTTGTCGACGACGGCGTCCAGGGCGCTGGAGAGGGCCACCGGGTCGGCCCACCCGGTGACGGCGGCCGGTCCCCGGTAGGACAGGGCGATCTCCTCCCGGTCGGCGACCGGGGACCAGGCGTCCACCCGGTCCGCGACGAGCGCGGCGATGTCGGTCAGCTGGGGGTCGGCGGCCGCGTGCTCGGCGAGCGCGAGGTCCAGCAGATCGTCCAGGACACGCGCCAGACGCTTGCCCTCGCCGCGCACGGAGGCGACCTCCTCGTGCCCCTCGGGCAGGTCCAGGGCGAGCAGGTCGATGCGCAGCAGCAACGCGGCCAGGGGGTTGCGCAGTTGGTGCGAGGCGTCGGCGACGAAGGCGCGCTGCTGTTCCAGGACGCTCTCGACGTTGTCGGCCATCTCGTTGAACGAGCGTGCCAGGCGGCGCAGTTCGGGCGGCCCGCTGTCGACGGCGACCCGCGAGTTGAGCCGTCCGGTCGCTATGCCGTGGGCGGCGGCGTCCAGGGTGCGTACGGGCCGCAGCACCCACCCGGTGAGCCGGAAGGCGGCGCCCACCGCCACCAGCGTCGCCGCGGTCTCCCCCGCCGCGAGCAGCAGCCAGGAGTGCAGGATGCGCGAACGCAGCGCCGCGGTGGGCGAGTCGGTGACGACCACCGCGACGACGTCCCCGTCACGGATGACGGGCGAGGCCACGGCTATCCGCCGCTCCTGCAGCGGCCACACCTGCGCGGGATCGTGGCTGCGGCGGCCCGCTAGGGCCTCCTGGAAGGCCCGCCGCCCCTCGCCGCCCTCGGGCATCGACCAGCCCCCCGGGGCGACGGCCATGGGCCCGCCGTCACGCAGGAAGACGCCGGCCCGGATGCCGTACAGGTCCTGATAGCGCGCGAGTTCGGAGCGCAGGGTGTTGAGCCGCTCGTCGGAGGACACCTGCCGGCCGGCGGGGTCGCTGCTGACGTACTGGGCCAGGGCGGCGAAGCGGGCGCTGTCGTCGATGCGGTCGACGACCAGGCGCTGCTGCTCGGCCGCGGCCAGGCTGACGGCCAGCGGCAGGCCCAGAGCCAGCAGCACGCCCGCCAGCAGGACGATCAGCAGCGGCAGGAGTCGGGTGCGCACGTGCCTCGCCGGGCCCTCACGCGGCCGGGACGACGATCTTGTAGCCGACGCCGCGGACCGTCTCGATGAGCGAGGGCATCCGCAGCTTGGCGCGCAGGGAGGCGATGTGCACCTCCAGGGTGCGTCCGGTCCCCTCCCAGCTGGTGCGCCACACCTCGCTGATGATCTGCTCCCGGCGGAAGACGACACCCGGGCGCTGGGCGAGCAGCGCGAGCAGGTCGAACTCCTTGCGGGTGAGCGGGATGTCCGTACCGCCCACGGACACCTGGCGGTTGGGGAGTTCGATGGTCAGCGGACCGAGCCGCAGCGCGGGCGGCCCCTCGGGGCCGGGGACGGTCCCGGTGCCGCGGCCGACGGGGGTGCGCCGGGCCACGGCGTGGATCCGGGCGAGGAGTTCACCGGTGTCGTAGGGCTTGACGACGTAGTCGTCCGCGCCGAGGTTCAGGCCGTGGATCTTCGAGCGGGTGTCGGCGCGCGCGGTGACCATGATGACGGGGGTGGCGGAGTACCTGCGGATCCTGCCGCACACCTCGAAGCCGTCCTGGTCGGGCAGGCCGAGGTCGAGCAGGACGACGGCGAACGGCGGTCCGGTGTCGGGCAGCAGGGCACGCAGCGCCTCCTCACCGCTGCGGGCGTGGGCGACGTCGAAGCCGTGCCGGGAGAGCACCGCCGCCAGCGCGGCGGCGACGTGGTCGTCGTCCTCCACGAGCAGAAGTCTCATCGGCCCCCTCCCTGCGGCCCCGGCGCACCCGGCGGCCCGGCGCGGCGGCCGGACCGGCGGTGCGGTGACCACCGCATCCATGCCGATGGACGCCGGTGGCGTCAAGGGGGTTCCCGAGGTCAACCTGCTTCCGTTACGCACCCGGTACGCCCGCACCACCCGTGTGCACCCCGCGCGCCCCCGTACGCGGACTTCCGCTCCGCCGCTGGATCGTTATGCTCAATTTCCGCTCAGAAGTACTGACGCTGGTCGTTGCCGCTCATTAGGGTCCTGCCATTCGAGGAGGACGGAGCGAGGAACGCCCATGAGTGAGATATCCGTGGCCGGCGACGCCTCGGGCACCGCGGCCCCCGCGACCGCCCTGGTCGTACTGCGGCGGGTCAACAAGCACTTCGGCGCCCTGCACGTGCTCCAGGACATCGATCTGACCATCGCGCGCGGCGAGGTGGTCGTCGTCATCGGCCCCTCGGGGTCCGGCAAGTCGACGCTGTGCCGCACCATCAACCGGCTGGAGACGATCGACTCCGGCACGATCACCATCGACGGCAGACCGCTCCCCCAGGAGGGCAGGGAGCTCGCGCGGCTCCGCGCCGACGTGGGCATGGTCTTCCAGTCCTTCAACCTCTTCGCGCACAAGACCGTCCTGGACAATGTGACCCTCGGCCAGATCAAGGTCCGCAAGGCCGACCGCAGGGCGGCCGAGCAGAAGGCGCACGCGCTCCTCGACCGGGTCGGCGTCGGCGCCCAGGCCGCCAAGTACCCCGCGCAGCTCTCCGGCGGCCAGCAGCAGCGCGTGGCCATCGCCCGGGCCCTGGCCATGGACCCGAAGGTGATGCTGTTCGACGAGCCCACCTCGGCCCTGGACCCGGAGATGATCAACGAGGTGCTGGAGGTCATGCAGCAGCTCGCCCGGGAGGGCATGACGATGGTCGTCGTCACCCACGAGATGGGCTTCGCCCGCTCGGCGGCGAACCGGGTCGTCTTCATGGCCGACGGCCGCATCGTCGAGGAGGCGCGCCCGGACCGGTTCTTCAGCAATCCGCGCAGCGACCGGGCCAAGGACTTCCTGTCGAAGATCCTGCACCACTGACGCATCCGCTCCCCCGCCCACCGGCACGCCCCCGCCCCGGGGCGCACGGCCAACGCCCTTGAGACGCAAAGGATGTTCAGCATGAAGCTCCGCAAGACCGCCGCCGCGGCCGCCGCTGTGCTGGCGCTCACCGCGTCCGCGACCGCCTGCGGCAAGTCGGGCAGCCCCGGCGACAAGGACGGCGGCACGGACAAGGGCCCCTCCCCCTCCGCGCTGCCGGCCTACAAGGTGAACACCGCGGCCGACGTCAAGGGTTCACGGGTCTTCGAGAAGATCAAGGGCGGGAAGATCACCATCGGCACCAAGGCGGACCAGCCCAACCTCGGCTTCGAGGACCCCGGTACGAAGAAGCGTTCCGGATTCGACGTGGAGATCGCCCGGATGATCGCGGCCGATCTCGGCTTCGACGAGAGTCACATCACGTTCAAGACCGTGCCCTCCGAGGCCCGGGAGACCCAACTGGCCAGCGGTGGCGTCGACCTGTACGTCGGCACGTACACGATCAACGACGAGCGCAAGAAGCAGGTGGGCTTCGCCGGGCCGTACTACGTCGCCGGACAGGACCTGCTGGTCAAGGCCGACAGCGGCATCAAGGGGGCGCAGGACCTCAAGGGGAGGAAGGTCTGCTCGGTCACCGGCTCCACACCCCTGCAACGGATCAAGAAGCCCGAGTACGGCGTCGGCGAGGTCAAGGCGCAGCAGGGCTACCAGCTGTGCGTCCAGGACCTGGTCAACGGGCAGGTCGACGCGGTCACCACGGACGACGCGATCCTCAAGGGGTACGCGGCGGAGAACAAGGGCGCGCTGAAGGTGGTGGGCAGCCCGTTCTCCAAGGAGCCCTACGGGGTCGGTCTGCGCAAGGACGACAAGGCGCTGCGGGACGCGGTCGACAACGCGATCGAGGCGCACGAGAAGAACGGCGACTGGAAGAAGGCCTACGACGCGACGCTCGGCCTGTCCGGCGTCCCGGCCTCGGACCCGCCGGCCGTGGACCGCTACTGATCCGGCCCCTGATCCGGCCCCGCCCCGTCGGTCCGCCGGAACACACCGAAGCACTGAACGCACTGACTGAACGCACTGAAAGCACCGAAGACGCCGGAGAGGTGACGTGGACGTACTCTCGGACAACTTCGCGATGTTCCGCGAAGGTTTCGTCGGCACCGTCGAACTGACGGCGCTCAGCGCGCTGCTCGCCGTCGCGCTGGGCCTGCTGATCGCGGCGTTCCGCGTCTCCCCGGTGCCCGCGCTGCGCGCCTTCGGCACCGCGTGGGTGACGCTGTTGCGCAACACCCCGCTGGTGCTGCTCTTCCTCGCCGTCACCCTGGGCCTGCCCGCCCTGGGGCTCAAGGGCTGGGACTCCTTCTGGCTCGCCGTGATGGCCCTGGGCTGCTACACCTCGGCGTTCATCTGCGAGGCGGTGCGCTCGGGCATCAACTCCGTGCCGGTGGGCCAGGCGGAGGCGGCTCGCTCCATCGGCATGACCTTCGGCCAGACCCTCGCCCAGATCGTGCTGCCGCAGGCGACACGCACCGCCGTCCCGCCGATCGGCAGCCTGCTCATCGCCCTCGCCAAGAACACGGCGATCGCCTCGGGCTTCAACGTCACCGAGCTCGGCGCCGTGCAGAAGACCCTCAACTCCGACTCCGGCTACAACATATTCGTGATCTTCCTGTGGATAGCGGTCTGCTATCTCGTCCTCACCCTCGCGATCGGCGGCCTGTTCCGGCTGCTGGAGAGCCGGCTGGCGGTGGCCCGATGACCGCGAGCGTCCTGTACGACGTCCCCGGACCCCGGGCGCGGCGCCGCAACCGGGTCTACGGCGTGCTCTCGGCCCTGGCGGTCCTCGCGCTGCTCGCCTTCGTCCTCTACCGGCTGGACGACACCGGGCAGTTCCAGGGCGGGCTGTGGGAGGCGTACGAGTACACCCAGACCCACGAGCGCATCGTCGACGGGCTGCTCACCACCCTGCGGACCTTCGCCCTCGCGGCGGCGTTCTCCCTCGTGCTCGGCGCGCTGCTGGCCGCGGGCCGGCTCTCGGACCATCGGCCGGTGCGCTGGGCGGCGAGCGTGGTCGTGGAGTTCTTCCGGGCCATGCCCCTGCTCATCATGATCTTCCTGCTGTCGGCCGCGGTGTTCACCACCGAGCCGATGTGGGCGCTGGTGTGCGGCCTGACGCTCTACAACGGTTCGGTGCAGGCGGAGATCTTCCGCTCCGGCATCAACGCCGTGCCCAAGGGGCAGAGCGAGGCCGCGTACGCGCTGGGGCTGCGCAAGACGCAGGTGATGGCGAACGTCCTCGTCCCGCAGGCCGTCCGCACGATGCTGCCGTCCATCATCAGCCAGCTCGTGGTGACCCTGAAGGACACCTCGCTCGGCTTCATCATCCTCTACGAGGAACTCCTCTTCGTCGGCAAGAGCTTCGCCGAGCAGAGCAGGCCCGTGCACGGCGTCTACGCCTTCATCCCGATGGTGATCGTCTTCGGCTCGATCTACATCCTGCTGTGCCTGGCCCTGTCCGGGCTGGCCCGCTGGGCCGAGCGCCGCACGCAGCGCTCGCGTCCGGGCTCCTCCGGCGCGCGGGCCGCCGGTACCGCGGCCGGACTGTCGTCCTGACGCTGCGTCGGCCCCGGTGCCCGGTGGGGCGCATCCGCCCCGGAGCTCCGCGGGCCGGCCGCTGATCACTTGACGCCGCGCGCCCGCAATGGGTTGCATACGTTCTGTGATCGAGCACCGCGTTCCCCCTCTCGGCCTCCGTACCGACCGCACGGCGCACGACCCCGTGATCGTCGTCGGGGCCGGGCCGGTGGGCCTCGCGCTCGCGCTCGCCCTGGCCCGCCGCGAGGTGCCCGTGGTCGTCCTCGACGAGGGCACGGACGCCGGGCGCGAGGAGCCGCGTCCGGCGCGTACGGCCGTGCTGCGGCCGGAGACCGCCGCGCTGCTGGAGCGGCTGGGGTGCACCGCGACGGGCGGGGCGCGGTGGACGGGCTGGCGCACGGTGCGCCGCCGTACGGTGGTCGCGCAGGTGGCCTTCGCCGGTGCGGCGGAGGCGGGCATCCCTCTCGGGGAGGAGGACGCCGGAGCGGACGAACCCCCCGGGAAGCAGCCGGAGTTGCCGGAGTCCGACGGCGGATCCTCACCGCTGCACGTACCGCAGCACGCCCTCGTGCGCCGGCTGCGGGCCGCGCTGGAGGGCGAGAGCGGCGCGGTCCTGGTCCCCGGCAGCCGCGTGGACGGCCTGGAGCAGGACGCGGCGGGCGTCGTGGTGCACACGCGCGACACCGACGACCGGGACGGCGTCAGGAAGTCGTCGTGGCACGGGAGTTACCTCGTCGGCTGTGACGGCGCCCGCTCGACCGTGCGCAAGATGCTCGGCACGCGCTTCCCGGGCCGTACGGCCGTCGAACGGTACGCGGTCGCCGCGCTGCGCGCCGAACTGCCCTGGCCGGGCGAGGCGGTGCTGCACCGTTCACCGCCGCGCGGGGGCGAGGTGACGGCCCGACCGCTGCCCGACGGGGTGTGGCGGCTCGACTGGCCGCTGCCGGACGGCGGTGAACTGGTCACCCCCGAGGCGCTGTTGACCCGCGTGCAGGATTCGCTGAGCGCCTGGTGCGGGGACGTACCGCCGTACGAGCTCCTGGACACCGGTGTGCACGCCGTGCACCACCGGCTCGCGCGCCGGATGCGCACCGGGCGTGCCTTTCTCGCCGGGGACGCCGCGCACCTGCTGGGGGCGCTGGGCACGCACGGGCTCGACGAGGGGCTGCAGGACGCCGCGAACCTGGCCTGGAAACTGGCCCTGGCCTGGCACCACGGCGCCTCGGAGACCCTGCTGGAGAGCTACCAGACCGAGCGGCGCGCGGCGATCGGGGCCCGGCTGCGGGCCGCCGACCGGGCGCTGCCCGCACTCCGCGGCCCGGGCGGCTGGCACGCGGCGCGCAGGCTGGTGCCGGGGTCGCGGCGGGGCCACGACATCCTGCTCACCGACGGGCACTTGGGGCGCGGCATACTCGGCGCGCCCACCGTGTGCGCCCGTACGCCCCTGACCCCGGCGGCGCCGCCCGCGAGCACCGTCACGGTGGGCACGGCACCCGGGGAGCAGGTCGCGGACGTACCGGTGACCGCGCCCGACGGCGCGCAGGTACGGCTGCGGGAGCGGCTGGGCGGCGCGCTGCTCGTGGTGCTCGTCGCGCCCGGCACCGGGGTGTGGGAGCGGCGGCACTGGCTCGGCGCCGGGCTCATGCCCGCCCTGGCGGCGGCCGTGGGGGCCCTGCCGACACCGGCGGAACTGCTGGTCGCCGAGGCGTACCCCGGGGCGGCGGCCCACACGGTGCTCCTGGTGCGCCCGGACGGGCACCTGGCCGTGGCCCTGGCCGGGGTACGGCCGGCGGAGCTGTACGCGTGCGCCGACGCGGTACGCGGCGGCGCGGCGGGCGCCCCCGCGGAAGAGGCCGACAGCGGGCATGCCGAGGCGGGCACGGAACGCGAGAGCGCTCCTGACGGAGCCAACGGTGAGGCTGCGGCCAAGCGTTGACCGGCGCGCGCGGCCGTGGTGAACTGCACGCCATGAAGGACGGCGGCGCGCGTTTCTGGCGGAGGGTCCATCTGGACCTGGTCCGCTACGCGGGCTGCGTCTGTTGTCCGTCCTGCTGAACCGTTCGCGCCCGCGCCCTTTTCGCGGGCTGTGCCCCTGCCGTTGCGGCCGGGCGCCCGGAGCCCCCGGCCGTGCCGGCCGCCGCGTGCTCCTCCGCGCGCTTCCTCGCCGGCTTGCGCGAGCTTTCACGGGCTTTCACCGGCTTTCGTCAGCTTCTGCGCGATCACTCAGGACGGTCGTCTGTGTCTTCCTCTGCACCCCTGCCCTCAACTTCCCCTGCTCTTCCCGGCGTTGGGCGCGACGCCCCGTCCCGGGCGGAGCTCCTGCGCTTCGCGTGCCGCACGGCCGCCGACACGCGGCTGGTGGCCTCGCTCCCCCTCGACCCCGAGGGCCGGACCTGGATCCGGCTCGACGGGCCGTCCGGCAGCGAGGCCTGGCTCATCGGCTGGCCGCCGGGCACCGGCACCGGCTGGCACGACCACGGCGGCTCGCACGGCGCGTTCGCGGCGGCCGCGGGCCGGCTCACCGAGCAGTCGCTCGCCGCCCGGCTGCCCACGGAGGGCTGGACGATGCTGGAACTCGCGGACGGGATCGACCGCGAACGCCTGCTCACCGACGGCCGGGGGCGCGCCTTCGGGCCGCACCACGTGCACCAGGTCTTCAATCCGTCGCCGGACCGGCACGCCGTGTCCGTGCACGTCTACCACCCGCCGCTGCCGCTGATGCGGCGTTACAGCAGGGACGGGCGGATCCTGCGGCTCGAACAGGTCGAGTGGCCGCAGGAGTGGGCGTGACCGCGCGGGATCCCGGGGCGCCCGGCGTCGCGGGGCTGCTGGCGGCCGCCCGCGCGGAACTGGACCGTGTCGGCCCGGCACAGGCCGCGGCGGTGCGGGCCGCGGGCGGTCTGCTCGTCGACATCCGCTACGCGGCGCTGCGCGAGCGCGACGGGACGATTCCCGGAGCGCTCGTCGTGGAGCGCAACGAGCTGGAGTGGCGGCTGGACCCGGCGTGCGAGCACCGGGCGGCCGAGGCCACCGGCCACGACCTGCGCGTGGTGGTGGTCTGCGACGAGGGCTACGCCTCCAGCCTGGCCGCGCTCTCCCTGCGCCGCCTGGGCCTGCGCCACGCGACCGACCTGGCAGGCGGCTTCCGCGCCTGGCGCGCGGCGGGCCTGCCGGTGGAGGGCGGCACGCGGGCAGCAGGGACGTGACGAGAGGGGGCGACGACGGTGCGCACAACGGCACCGGCCCGCGCCGGAGCCGCGCCGGGGGCCGGGACCCCGGGCAGAACACCCGCCCTGGCACCGGACACGTGATGAGAGCGGTGGCGACGACGGTGCGCACAACGGCACCGGCCCGCGCCGGAGCCACGCCCGGGGACCGGGACCCCGGCAGAACACCCGCCCTGGCACCGGTCCCGCCCCCTCAGCGGCAGACGGCGGCGTCACGGCGGATACAGGTCCGGCAACTCGCTCTCCTCCCCCTCCTCCTCCAGGGCCCGGCGCACCACGCGCAGCGCCAGGCCCTCGGAGTAGCCCTTGCGGGCCAGCATCCCGGCGAGGCGGCGGACGCGCTTGTCGCGGTCCAGGCCCCGGGTGGAGCGGAGCTTGCGCTCGACGAGCTCGCGGGCCGTGCGCTCCTCCTGCTCGGGGTCCAGCGCTCCCACGGCCTCGTCGATGACGGAGGCCGCCACGCCCTTGGTGCGCAGTTCCCGCGCGAGGGCGCGGCGGGCCAGGCCGCGGCTGTGGTGCCGGGACTCCACCCACGCCCCGGCGAAGGCCGCGTCGTCGATCAGCCCGACGTCCTCGAAGCGGGCCAGCACCTCCCGCGCCGCCTCGTCGGGGATGCCGCGCTTCGCCAGCGCGTCCGCGAGCTGCTTGCGCGTGCGCGGCGAACCGGTGAGCAGCCGCAGGCAGATCGCCCGCGCCCGCTCCTCCGGCCGCTGCGGTGTCTCCTCCCCGGCCCCCGGCGGGGAGGAGACACCGCCCGTCCGCTCGCCCCCGCCCGCGTCACCCGGGCGGGACCGGGCTCCCCCGGCCTCGGGCCAGGGGTACTCCGACCGCCGTGTCATGGCGATCAGCTCTTGGCGGCAGCGGCCTTGGACGCCTTGCCGGCCGACTTGGCCGGGGCCGGCACGGACTTGGCGGGCGCGGCGGCGGACGCGGCGTCGGCGCCGGGCTCACCCGCGGGGGCCTCGGCCCGGCCGCCCACGCCCAGCTTCTCCTTGATCTTCTTCTCGATCTCGTTGGCGAGGTCGGGGTTGTCCTTCAGGAAGTTGCGGGCGTTCTCCTTGCCCTGGCCGAGCTGGTCGCCCTCGTACGTGTACCAGGCGCCGGCCTTGCGGATGAAGCCGTGCTCGACACCCATGTCGATCAGGCCGCCCTCGCGGCTGATGCCCTGGCCGTAGAGGATGTCGAACTCGGCCTGCTTGAAGGGCGGCGCGACCTTGTTCTTGACGACCTTGACGCGGGTGCGGTTGCCGACGGCCTCGGTGCCGTCCTTGAGGGTCTCGATACGGCGGATGTCGATGCGCACCGAGGCGTAGAACTTGAGCGCGCGGCCACCGGTCGTGGTCTCCGGGGAGCCGAACATCACGCCGATCTTCTCGCGGAGCTGGTTGATGAAGATCGCGGTGGTCTTGGACTGGTTCAGCGCGCTGGTGATCTTCCGGAGCGCCTGGCTCATCAGCCGGGCCTGGAGACCCACGTGCGAGTCGCCCATCTCGCCCTCGATCTCCGCACGGGGCACCAGGGCCGCCACGGAGTCGATGACGATCAGGTCGAGGGCGCCGGAGCGGACCAGCATGTCGACGATCTCCAGAGCCTGCTCGCCGTTGTCCGGCTGGGACAGGATGAGGTTGTCGATGTCGACGCCGAGCTTCTTGGCGTACTCCGGGTCCAGCGCGTGCTCGGCGTCGACGAAGGCCACCGTGCCGCCGGCGCGCTGGGCGTTGGCCACCGCGTGCAGGGTCAGGGTCGTCTTGCCGGAGGACTCCGGACCGTAGACCTCCACCACGCGGCCGCGCGGCAGGCCGCCGACGCCGAGGGCGACGTCGAGAGCGGTCGACCCGGTGGGGATGACCTCGACGGGCTCGTTCGGCCGCTCGCCGAGGCGCATGACCGCGCCCTTGCCGAATTGCCGTTCAATCTGCGCGAGCGCGGCGTCGAGAGCCTTCTCGCGGTCGGTTCCTGCCATGGGTTCCACCCGGTTTGCTTGAGTCGATCGCTTCACGTCAACGACGCTAACGCCTGCCACTGACAATGGGGCCGGGCGCCGTCGCGGCCTGTGGAAAACGCGGTCTCCGGGCGGCCCGGGCAACCAATGAGAATAGACGTTCGATTTTCGTGTCAAGCGCACCACGCCGCCCGGACGGCAGGGGTCCGGTCCGCTCTGCGGGGCCGCGCGTCAGCGCCTGTCGTCCGGGATCTCCAGCGCCCGGCACACCCCGCGCCACACGTCCTTGGCGTCCCAGCCCGCGTCGAGCGCCTCGTGCACGGTCCTCCCGCCGAGCTCGGACATCACGTGGTCGCGGGCGAAGGAGTCGGCGTACGCCGCCCCGAAGTGATCCGCCATTCGCTGCCAGAAGCTCGTCAACCGCATGCGCCCAGTATCCCGCCCCTGAGAGTGCTGCCGGTCATGAGCCGCTGACCGGCAGCGTTTTCCGCCCTACGGTCGGTGCATGGCCCGATCCGGAGCATCCCCCGCAGCCCGTGCCGAGCGATTCGTCTGGCTGACCGCGCGCGTCCTCGAACAGCGCAGATTCGCCTTCCACTTCCTGGGCGGCAGCGCCGACGCCGTCGAGGCCGCCCTCACCGCCTACCGGGGGGACGACGGCGGGTACGGGCACGCCCTGGAACCCGATCTGCGCGGCCCGGTCAGCCAGCCGCTGCACACCGCCCACGCGCTGCGCGTGCTCGACGAGATCGGCCGCTGCGGCGACCGCGGCGTGGAGCGCGTGTGCCGCTATCTGACGGCTGTCTCCACTCCGGACGGCGCGCTTCCCGCACTGCACCCCGCGCCGCGCGACTGCGCGCCCGCCCCCTGGCTGCCGGTCCCGGACGAGCCGCTGCCCGCCCCGGCGCCGCCCGTCGGGGAGGCCACCGGTTCGCTGCTGACCACCGGCCCCGTGGTGGGGCTGCTGCACCGCAACGAGGTGTGGCACGCGTGGCTGTTCCGGGCCACCGACTTCTGCTGGGAAGCGGTCGAGTCGCTGTGCGCCGGGACGCGCATCCACCCCTACGAGGTCCGCGCCGCAGTCGACTTCCTCGACGGCGTTCCCGACCGGCCGCGTGCCGAGGCCGCCGCCGAGCGGCTGGGCCGCGTCGTGCGGGAGCAGGGCATCGCGGCCCCGGCCCCGGCGGCGGGTGCGGCGCGGCACCGGGCGGACGGGCCGACGGCGGGCGGCCCCCACTTCCCGCACGACTTCGCGCGCACCCCGGCCTCACTGGCCCGCGGCTGGTTCACCGACGCCGAGCTGGAGCGCTCGCTGGACTTCCTGGCCGGCTCGCAGGAGGAGGACGGCGGCTGGCCGGCCCGCCCGTACGGCCCCCGCTACCCGGACCACGACCGCCGGGCGTGGGCCCCGGGCACGGCCGCGGAGCGCAGGCCGATCGCCACCATCGCCGCTCTGCTGACCCTGCGCGCCCACGGGCACGACCTGTAGCCGGGGGCCGGTCCCGGCGCCCCCGCCCCCACCGCCCCGGGGCAATGTCAGTGGCGCGGTGCACGATGGGGGCATGGTGGACGACGAGACGGCGGCCGAGGAGGCCCTCGCCGGGTTCTCCCCGGCGACCCGCGCCTGGTTCACGGGCGCCTTCAGCGCGCCCACGGCCGCCCAGGCCGGGGCCTGGCGGGCGATCGGCGAGGGATCGGACGTGCTGGTCGTCGCGCCGACCGGGTCCGGCAAGACGCTGGCCGCCTTCCTCGCCTCCCTGGACCGGCTGGCGAGCACCCCGCCGCCGGCGGAGGCCCGCAAGCGCTGCCGCGTGCTGTACGTCTCGCCGCTCAAGGCCCTCGCCGTGGACGTGGAGCGCAATCTGCGCAGCCCGCTCACCGGCATCCGTCAGGAGGCCGTGCGGCTGGGTCTGCCCGAGCCGGACGTCCGGGTGGGCATCCGCTCCGGCGACACCCCGCCCGCCGAGCGCCGGGCGCTGGCGAACCGCCCGCCGGACATCCTCATCACCACCCCCGAGTCGCTGTTCCTGATGCTGACCTCGACGGCGCGGGAGGCCCTCGCGGGGGTGGAGACCGTCATCCTCGACGAGGTCCACGCCGTGGCCGGCACCAAGCGGGGCGCGCATCTGGCGCTGTCCCTGGAGCGCCTCGACGTCCTGCTGCCCCGCCCGGCCCGGCGCATCGGCCTGTCCGCGACGGTGCGGCCGGTCGACGAGGTGGCCCGCTTCCTCTCGCCGCAGCGCCGGGTGGAGGTCGTCCAGCCGCCCTCCGCCAAGGAGTTCAAGCTGTCGGTGGTCGTGCCGGTGGAGGATCTCGGCGAGCTCGGCGCCTCCCCCGTGCAGGACGCGGGCGGGGACAAGGAGCGGCCGTCGATCTGGCCGCACGTGGAGGAGCGCATCGCCGACCTCGTCCAGGCGCACCGCTCCACGATCGTCTTCGCCAACTCCCGCCGTCTCGCGGAGCGGTTGTGCAACCGGCTCAACGAGATCGCCTACGAGCGCGCCACGGGCGAGGCGCTGCCCGAGCACCATTCCCCCGCCGAGCTCATGGCCGAGTCGGGTGCCGCCAGGGGGGCACCGCCCCTGCTCGCCCGCGCCCACCACGGCTCGGTCTCCAAGGAGCAGCGGGCCCAGGTCGAGGAGGATCTCAAGGCGGGCCGGCTGCCGGCCGTCGTGGCCACCTCCAGCCTGGAACTGGGCATCGACATGGGGGCGGTGGACCTGGTCGTCCAGGTCGAGTCGCCGCCGTCGGTGGCCTCCGGGCTGCAGCGCGTGGGCCGCGCGGGCCATCAGGTCGGCGCGGTCTCCCGCGGCGTGGTCTTCCCCAAGTACCGGGGCGATCTGGTGCAGTCGGCCGTGGTGACGGAGCGGATGCGCGCGGGGGCCATCGAGTCGCTGCGCGTGCCGGCCAATCCGCTGGACGTGCTGGCGCAGCAGATCGTCGCCATGGCGGCCGTCGACACCTGGGAGGTGACGGAGCTGCTGGCGCTGGTGCGGCGGGCCGCCCCGTTCGCCGCGCTTCCTGAGTCCGCCTTCTCGGCGGTGCTCGACATGCTCGCCGGGCGCTATCCGTCCGACGCCTTCGCCGAGTTGCGGCCGCGTGTGGTCTGGGACCGGGTCGCCGGTACGGTCACCGGCCGCCCCGGCGCGCAGCGGCTGGCCGTCACCTCCGGCGGCACGATCCCCGACCGCGGCCTGTTCGGGGTCTTCCTGGCGGGCACCGACCCCAAGAAGGGCGGCGGCCGCGTCGGGGAGCTCGACGAGGAGATGGTCTACGAGTCCCGGGTGGGCGATGTGTTCACCCTGGGCACCACGTCGTGGCGGATCGAGGACATCACCCGCGACCGGGTGCTGGTCACCCCGGCCCCGGGCGTGCCCGGCCGGCTGCCGTTCTGGAAGGGCGACCAGCTGGGCCGCCCGCTCGAACTCGGCCGCGCGCTGGGGGCGTTCCTGCGCGAGATCGGCGCCCTGCCGCGCGAGGCCGCCCAGGAGCGGCTGACGGCGGCCGGGCTCGACGCGTGGGCGGCGGGCAATGTGCTGGCCTATCTGGACGAGCAGCGGCAGGCGTGCGGGCATCTGCCGGACGACAGGACGATCCTCGTCGAGCGGTTCCGCGACGAGCTGGGCGACTGGCGCGTCGTGGTGCACTCGCCGTTCGGGGCCCAGGTGCACGCCCCGTGGGCGCTCGCCCTCGGGGCCCGTCTCACCGAGCGGTTCGGCCTGGACGCCCAGGTGATGCACGCCGACGACGGCATCGTGCTGCGGCTGCCCGACGCGGACCTCATGGGCCTGGAGCTGCTGGATGCCGCTCCCGCCCCGCAGGGGGCGTACGAGGCCGACCAGCCGCCGGTCACCGCCGCCGACGTCGTCTTCGGCAAGGACGAGGTCGACCGGCTGGTGACCGACCAGGTGGGCGGCTCGGCCCTGTTCGCCTCCCGGTTCCGCGAGTGCGCCGCACGCGCGCTGCTGCTGCCCCGGCGCAGCCCCGGCAAGCGCACACCGCTGTGGCAGCAGCGCCAGCGGGCCTCCCAACTGCTCCAGGTCGCCGGGGAGTTCGGCTCCTTCCCGATCATCCTGGAGGCCGTCCGGGAGTGCCTGCAGGACGTCTTCGACGTGCCGGGCCTGACGGAGCTGATGGGCGACATCGAGGCGCGGCGCGTCCGCCTGGTGGAGGTGACCACCGGCGAACCGTCCCCGTTCGCACGCTCCTTGCTGTTCGGCTATGTCGCCCAGTACTTGTACGAGGGCGACTCCCCGCTCGCCGAGCGCCGCGCGGCCGCCCTGTCCCTGGACTCGCGGCTGCTGTCCGAGCTGCTCGGGCAGGCCGAGCTGCGTGAGCTGCTGGACGCCGACGTCCTCGCCGAGCTGGAGCGCGAGCTGCAGTGGCTCACCGAGGACCGCCGGGTGAAGGACGCCGAGGGCGCCGCCGATCTGCTGCGGATCCTCGGCCCCCTCACGGACGCCGAACTGGCCGCGCGCGGCGCCGAGCCGGCCTGGCTCGACGAGCTGGCCGCCGCGCGCCGCGCCATCCGGGTGCGGATCGCCGGCTCCGGCCACTGGGCGGCCGTCGAGGACGCGGGCCGGCTCCGTGACGCCCTGGGCACGGCGCTGCCGGTCGGGGTGCCCGAGGCGTTCACCGAGCCGGTCAAGGATCCGCTCGGCGACCTGCTGGCCCGCTTCGCCCGTACGCACGGCCCGTTCACCTCGGCCGAGGCCGCGGCCCGGTTCGGGCTGGGCACGGCGGTCACCGACGGGGCGCTGCACCGTCTGGCGGCGGGCGGCCGTATCGCGCAGGGGGAGTTCCGCCCGCCGGTCGCCTACCACCCCTCCGAGGACGCGCTGCGCAAACCGCCTCCCGTGTCCCTGGGCCAGGAGTGGTGCGACGCGACGGTGCTGCGCAGGCTGCGCCGCCGGTCGCTCGCGGCGCTGCGGCAGGAGCTGGAGCCGGTGCCGCCGACGGCCCTGGCCGCGTTCCTGCCGCAGTGGCAGCACGTCGGCACGCACAGCCTGCGCGGCGTCGACGGACTGGTGCGCGCCGTCGAGCAGTTGCAGGGGGCGCCGGTCCCGGCCTCCGCCCTGGAGAAGCTCGTCCTGCCCGCGCGCGTCACGGACTTCTCACCGGCGATGCTCGACGAGCTCACCGCGGCGGGCGAGATCGTCTGGGCGGGGGCGGGCGCCCTCCCGGGCAAGGACGGCTGGATCTCCCTGCTCCTGGCGGACGCCGCCCCGCTGCTGCTGCCCGCGCCGCACCCGCTGGAGCTCTCCCCGCTGCATCAGGCCGTGCTGGAGGCGCTCGCCGGCGGCTACGGCCTGTTCTTCCGTCAGATCGCCGACCGCGTACGGGAGTTGCTGCCCGAGTGCACGGACCCGCAGATCGCGGACGCCGTCTGGGACCTGGCCTGGTCGGGCCGGCTCACCAACGACACGCTCGCGCCCCTGCGCGCCCTGCTGGGCTCGGGCCGTACGGCCGGCTCCACGGCGCACCGCGCCAAGCGCGCGGTCCCGCGCGGGCGTTACGGCTCCTTCACCGCGCGGACGGGCCTGGCGGGCCGCCCCACCGCCTCGCGCGGCGGGCCGCCGACGGTCGCGGGCCGCTGGTCGCTGCTGCCGGAGCGGGAGGGCGAGGCGACCCGCCGTGCCCACGCCCTGGCCCGCACGCTGCTGGACCGGCACGGTGTGGTGACCCGGGGCGCGGTCGCCGCGGAGGGCGTCGAGGGCGGCTTCTCCGCGGCGTACCGCGTGCTGTCCGCCTTCGAGGACAGCGGGCAGGCCCGCCGCGGCTATGTCGTCGAGGGCCTGGGCGCCGCGCAGTTCGCGATGGACGGCGCGGTCGACCGGCTGCGCGCCGTCGCCAAGGCCCGCGAGCGCGGGGGCGGCGGAGCGTACGGCGCGCAGCCGGGCGGCCCCGGCCGGGGCGAGGGCCGGCGTGCGGTCGTCCTGGCCGCCGCCGACCCGGCCAACGCGTACGGGGCCGCGCTCCCCTGGCCCGAGCCGCCCGCCGGTGCCGCGCACAAGCCCGGCCGGAAGGCGGGTTCGCTGGTCGTGCTCGTCGACGGCGCCCTCGTCCTGTACGTGGAGCGGGGCGGCCGGACCGTCCTCGCCTGGCCGCAGCAGGAGGACACCGGTGCGGCCGGTGACGATCCGGGGCTGCGGGCCGCGGTGACGGCCCTCGCGGAGGCGGCCCTGGCCGGGGCCCTGGGCACGGTCACCGTGGAGCGGGTCAACGGCTCCGCCGCGCTCTCCTCGGAGCTGGGCGCGCTGCTGGAGTCGGCGGGCTTCCACGCCACACCCCGTGGGCTGCGGCTGCGGCCGCGTTGAACCGGGCCACCGCCGCCACATCCTCCGAACGGGTGATGCCGAGCTCTGCCCCGAAGTTCACGGCCGGGGCCGGAAGCGTCCGTTCCGGCATCGTCGTCGCGGGGCGGGCGACGCCGTACGCCCCCTGCCGTCCGCCGTGCGCCGCCGCCAGGGGGCGCAGTGGACGGGCAGCAGGCTCAGCCCCCAGCCGCCGAGGGCGATCAGACCCGTCACCGGACCGCCGTCGCCGGACGCCACGGGGAGCCCCGGCAGTGCCCAGCCCAGCACGGCCAGTCCGAGGGCGAAGGCGAGCAGCCGTGCGGCAGGCCCGTGCGGCAGGCGGCTCCCCCGGTCGCGCCGGTCCATGCTGCCTGCCTCCTTCGGCCGTCACCGGCCCCCGGGCGCCGCTCGCGTCGTGGCGAGCGGCCGCTTCAGCGCGGTGGTTCGCCGCGCAGCAGGGCCAGTTCGCGCTCCAGCTCCTCGATGCGCTGGTCGCGCCGGTGCAGCTCGGCGATCACCCGCTGTTCCCCGTCGTGGACACCGGCCTGGTAGACCTGCCGGACGAAGGTGCCCGCGGCAGTCTGGTCGAGGTCGGTGCAGACCATGAGCCGGCTGGTGAACCGGATCACCGGGTGCTCGTCCATTCCCCCAGGAGAGCGCGGCCGCGCGGGGCGCGCCACCCGGGGCGGTTCAGGCGTTCTCGGCCTGGAACATCCAGTGGTGTTTCTCCAGGTCGCCGGTGAGCCCGATGAGGATGTCCTGGGTGACGGGGTCGGGGTCGCCGGTGGCGTCGATGCGCTGCCGCATGCGCGCGATCACGGCGTGCAGGGCCTCGACGAGGGTCTGCACGGCGGCGGTGTCCTTGATCCAGCCGTCGCCGACCGCCGTGATGCCGCTGGCCCGGGCGACGGTCCCGGCCCGTCCGTCCGGGGCGATACCGAGTGCCGCGGCCCGTTCGGCGACTGTGTCGGCGTGCGTGCGCGCGCTGTCGACGACCTCGTCGAGCTGCAGGTGCACCGAGCGGAAGCGCGGGCCCACGACGTTCCAGTGGACCTGCTTGGCCACGAGGGAGAGGTCCACCAGGTCGACCAGGGCGCCCTGGAGGGCGTCGCCGACGGTCTTGCGGTCCTGCTCGGAGAGCGGGCTCTTCACGACAGACATCCGTTTTCTCCCGTCCTTCTCCCGTTCGGGCTCCCCCACACCACCATCACACAGCAGCGGCGAACGCGCCGGGGAACCAAGGGCGTCGACGGGCCGGGGCACCGCGGCACGTACGGGAAAAACACCGAGGCCCCGGTCGGCAGCCGACCAGGGCCCTCGCACGCGTGCTGTCAGGCCGCGACCACGTCCACGGCCTCCGCGGGAGCCTTGATGGTCACTCGCTCCCCCGGCACCCCGGTCACGGACGTCACGGACACCGGGTTGAACATCGGCCGCATCGGCGCGGGTACCGGCTCGCTCGCCGCCGCCGACTGCGCCAGCTCGGCGAGCGACAGCTCATCGCTGACCTCGCGCATGACCTCGGACATCCGTACGTCCAGAGCGTCGCAGATTGCGGAGAGAAGCTCGGAGGACGCCTCTTTCTGCCCGCGCTCGACCTCGGAGAGATAACCGAGCGAGACCCGCGCGGACGAGGAGACCTCGCGCAGAGTGCGGCCCTGGCGCTGGCGCTGCCGACGCAGCACGTCACCCAGCAGGCGACGGAGCAAAATCATCGGTGGCTCCCTCCTTGGACCGCGAATCCGGATCCTTCACGCCCCACCGTACCGCCTCGGGCTCCGGCCGTGCGGGGAGCTATGTCGTGTTCACTCAGGGCTGCAAACATCAATTCCCCCCGTTGTGTTCCGTATCCTTTGCGCCCACGTTTTCTGTCAGTTCGCTCATCAGCAGCTCCAGTGCCGCCCGTGCGCTCGCCGTCCGGACCGCCTCCCGGTCCCCGCTCTGCGCGAGCTCTCTCACGGACGTGTGTCCGTCGGGTCCCGCGACGGCCACGAAGACCGTGCCCACGGCCTTGCCGTCCTGCGGTTCGGGCCCGGCCACCCCGGTGGTGGCGACCCCCCAGTCGGCGCCCAGCAGCGCCCGTACGCCGCCCGCCATCTGCCGGGCCACATCGGCGTCGACGGCCCCGCGCGCGGCGAGCAGGGCGGCGTCCACGCCCAGCACCGCGCGCTTGACGTCGGTGGCGTACGCGGTGACCGAGCCGCGTACCGCCTTGGAGGCCCCCGGCACCGCCGTGAGCCCGGCCGCGACCAGGCCGCCCGTGAGCGACTCGGCGACGGCCACGGTCTGTCCCCGCCCGGTCAGCGCCGCGAGCACCCCGGCGGCCGGGGAGTCCCCGGCCGGCCCCGCCCGCCGGGCGCTCACCGGGCCGCGCCCCGGCCGGCCCGGCGCAGCACGAAGGCCTGCCGGACGTAGTCGAGGCCGGTGACCACGGTCAGGACGACCGCGACGGCCATGACCCAGGCGCGCAGGGTGGCGAGGGGCCCGGTCAGGGCCAGGATGTACATGCCCACGCCCACGCCCTGGGCGAGGGTCTTGAGCTTGCCGCCCCGGCTGGCGGGGATGACGCCGTGCCTGATGACCCAGAACCGCATCAGCGTGATGCCGATCTCGCGGAAGAGGATCACCCCGGTCACCCACCACTGGAGATCGCCCAGCGCGGAGAGGCAGATCAGCGCGGCACCCATGATCGCCTTGTCGGCGATCGGGTCGGCGATCTTGCCGAAGTCGGTGACCAGGTTGTACATCCGGGCCAGATGGCCGTCGAAGAGGTCGGTGATCATCGCGACCGCGAACGCGGCCCAGGCGAAGGAGCGCCAGACCGGGTCGTAGCCGCCGTTATGGAGCATCAACAGCACGAACGCGGGCACGAGCAACAGCCGCACCATGGTGAGGATGTTGGCGATGTTCCACAACCGGGCCGGCCGCGCGGCCGGTGCCGGAGCGCCCCTCCCGGCGGAGGCCGGGACTCCGCTCATCTGCCCGCCCCCTCGCTTCCCAGGCCCAGCGGCTCGGCGACGAGGTCCACGCCCTCGGACGCCACCACCTTGGCCACGACCATACGGCCCGGCCGCAGGTCCGCGTCGGTGTCGAGCAGCACCTGCCCGTCGGTCTCGGGCGCCTGGTGGGCGGCCCGGCCGACGATGCCGTCCTCCTCGTCCACGCGGTCGACGAGCACCTCGACGGTCTCGCCGATACGCTCCTCGGCGCGCTGCGCGGTCAGTTCCTCGGCCAGCCGGGAGACGCGCTCCAGCCGATCGGCGACGATCTCCGGGTCGTTCTTGTCCTCGTAGCCGGCCGCCTCGGTGCCGTCCTCGTCGGAGTAGCCGAAGACGCCGATGGCGTCCAGCCGCGCCCCGACCAGGAAACGTTCCAGCTCGGCGACGTCGTCCTCGGTCTCGCCGGGGAAGCCGACGATGAAGTTCGAGCGGGCGCCGGCCTGCGGCGCCTTGGTGCGGATCGTCTCCAGCAGTTCGAGGAAGCGGTCGGTGTCGCCGAAGCGCCGCATCGCGCGCAGCACGCCGGGCGCCGAGTGCTGGAAGGACAGGTCGAAGTAGGGCGCGACCTTCTCGGTCGAGGTGAGCACGTCGATCAGGCCCGGCCGCAGCTCGGCGGGCTGCAGGTAGCTGACGCGGATCCGCTCCAGCCCGTCCACGGCGGCCAGTTCCGGCAGCAGCGTCTCCAGGAGCCGGATGTCGCCCAGGTCCTTGCCGTAGGAGGTGTTGTTCTCGGAGACCAGCATGATCTCCTTGACCCCCTGCTCGGCGAGCCAGCGGGTCTCGCCGAGCACGTCGGAGGGGCGGCGGGAGATGAACGAGCCGCGGAAGGCGGGGATGGCACAGAAGGAGCACCGCCGGTCGCAGCCGGAGGCGAGCTTGACCGAGGCGACCGGGCTGGAGCCGAGCCGGCGGCGCAGCGGCGCGCGGGGCCCGGAGGCGGGAGCCAGCCCCTCGGGCAGGTCGGCCGGGGCCGCGGCGGCCTCGGCGACCGGCTCCGCCTGCGCGTGGCCCGGCAGGGCGACCCCGGCGGCGGACTGCCGCTCCGCGGGGCTGACCGGCAGCAGCTTGCGCCGGTCGCGCGGGGTGTGGGAGGCGTGGATGCCGCCGGAGAGGATGGTCTGGAGCCGGTCGGAGATGTGCGTGTAGTCGTCGAAGCCGAGCACGCCGTCGGCCTCGGGCAGTGCCTCGGCGAGCTCCTTGCCGTACCGCTCGGCCATGCAGCCGACGGCGACGACCGCCTGGGTGCGGCCGTGGTCCTTGAGGTCGTTGGCCTCCAGCAGGGCGTCGACCGAGTCCTTCTTGGCGGCCTCGACGAAGCCACAGGTGTTGACGACGGCGACGTCGGCGTCGGCGGCGTCCTCGACGAGGTCCCAGCCATCCGCCGCCAAGCGGCCTGCCAGCTCCTCCGAGTCCACCTCGTTACGGGCGCAGCCAAGTGTGACAAGAGCGACGGTACGGCGTTCGGGCATAGGGCTCAGCCTACTTTGTCCCGGGCCCGCATCCGTTGCCGAGTGCACACCTCGGCCGGGCCGGCGCCGAGAGAAGGGTCACCCGCCGCCCGCTCGCGCGTCCCCGGGCCGCCGCCCCGGCCGGACCGCCGGTCAGCCCGCCACCGGGTCGCCGCGCGTGTAGCTGAGGCGCTGCACCTGCCCGCTCTCGCCCACGTTCTTGATCTCTTTGCCGTTGACGAAGAGCTGGACCGCCCCGGCGTTGCCGAGGATCAGGTCGATGCGTTTGCTGTCGGTGAAGGTCGCGGAGGTGCCCTGCTTGAGCACGCCCTCCTCCAGCAGCCTGCCGTTGTGATCCTTGGCGGACATCCAGGTCTGCCCGTTCTCGGCGGTGAGCTTGACGGTGACCTGGTTGGCGGGGGCGGCGGCGATGGCGCTGTCGCCCGTCTCCGGGCGCTGCCCGGACTGCTTGCCGGGCGCGGGCGGCGCGCTCGGGGGCGGGGAGGGCTTGGTCGAGGGCGGGTCGGCCGTGGTGGAGCCGACCCCCTTGGTGCCGCCGTTGAAGAGCGTGAAGCCGACGAAGCCGACGACGGCGACGATCGCCGCGACCATGGCGGCGGTCCAGTTGGGCCGGCGCGGTTCGGGGCGGATCCGCTCGGTGTCGAACAGCGGGGGCGCGGGGGTGGCGGAGGGCCGTCCGCCGTGCTCCGCCTCGTACTGCGCGATCAGCTCGGCCGGGTCCAGGCCCACGGTCCGCGCGAGCACGCGGATATGCCCTCGGGCGTAGACGTGGCCCCCGCAGCGCGAGAAGTCGTCCTGCTCGATCGCCTGCAGGATCGGGACGCGCACGCGGGTGGTCGAACTGACCTCGTCGACCGTCAGTCCTGCGTTGGTACGGGCCAGTTGGAGGGCCCGGCCGATGGAAGGCCGGTCCTCCGCGGAATCCGGGGGAGAGTTGCCGATCGACACGTGGGCGCCTTTCGAGCGTGCAGCCACCTGCTGGAGATTCAGTCTAGGGGGGATCCGAAAGCGTCCGGCAAGCGGAAAGCCGGACTTTGTAGGCCATCAGTAGCCCGCGGCCGGGTTCTGCCGCGCCGACGGTGGTACACCGCCCCCGTCCCCCTTCCCTCGTTCCCGCTGCTCCCGCGACGTTCCTTCGAGGCATCCCTCGACAGGGCACTCCGGCGACGGAAAGCGCCGTGGCCGAAGCACTCGTTCCGGTGGGGTTTTCCGTGCGGCTACACCGGGCCGTCGCCGCGGATCACCGCGAGCACCGCATCCAGTTCTTCGGGCTTGACCAGCACATCGCGGGCCTTGGAACCCTCGCTGGGGCCCACGATGCTGCGCGACTCCATCAGGTCCATGAGTCTGCCCGCCTTCGCGAATCCCACACGCAGCTTCCGCTGGAGCATCGACGTCGAACCGAACTGGGTGGAGACCACCAACTCGGCGGCCTGGCACAGCAGATCGAGATCGTCGCCGATCTCCTCGTCGATCTCCTTCTTCTTCGCCGTCCCCACGGTCACGTCGTCGCGGAAGACCGGCGCCATCTGGTCCTTGCAGTGCTTGACGACGGCCGCGACCTCGGCCTCGGTGACGAACGCACCCTGCATACGCAGCGGTTTGCCCGCGCCCATCGGCAGATAGAGGCTGTCGCCCTTGCCGATGAGTTTCTCGGCGCCCGGCTGGTCGAGGATGACGCGGCTGTCGGCGAGCGAGGAGGTCGCGAAGGCGAGCCGGGAGGGCACGTTCGCCTTGATCAGACCCGTGACGACATCGACGGACGGCCGCTGGGTGGCGAGCACGAGGTGGATGCCCGCCGCGCGGGCGAGCTGCGTGATCCGCACGATGGAGTCCTCGACGTCCCGCGGAGCGACCATCATCAGGTCCGCCAACTCGTCGACGATGACCAGCAGATACGGGTACGGCTTCAGCTCCCGTTCGCTGCCCTGCGGCGGGCTTATCCGGCCGCCCCGCACGGCCTCGTTGAAGTCGTCGATGTGCCGGAAACCGTACGCCGCCAGGTCGTCGTAGCGCAGGTCCATCTCGCGCACGACCCATTGCAGGGCCTCGGCGGCCCGCTTGGGGTTGGTGATGATCGGGGTGATCAGGTGCGGGATGCCCTCGTAGGCGGTCAGCTCCACACGCTTGGGGTCGACCAGCACCAGCCGTACGTCGTCGGGCGTCGCCCGCATCAGCAGTGAGGTGATCAGGCAGTTGATGCAGGACGACTTGCCGGAGCCGGTGGCACCGGCGACCAGGATGTGCGGCATCTTCGTGAGGTTGGCCATCTCGTAGCCGCCCTCGACGTCCTTGCCCAGGCCGACGAGCATCGGGTGGTCGTCGCCGTCGGCGGCCGCGAGGCGCAGCACGTCGCCGAGGTTGACCATCTCGCGGTCGGTGTTGGGGATCTCGATGCCGACGGCGGACTTGCCCGGGATGGGGCTGATGATGCGCACGTCGGGGCTGGCGACGGCGTAGGCGATGTTCTTGGCCAGCGCGGTGATCCGCTCGACCTTGACGGCCGGGCCCAGTTCGACCTCGTAGCGGGTGACCGTCGGGCCCCGGGTGAAGCCGGTGACCTTGGCGTCGACCTTGAACTCGGCGAAGACGGTGGTCAGCGCCGCCACTATGGCGTCGTTCGCGGCACTGCGGGCCTTGCCCGGGCCGCCCCGCTGGAGCAGGTCCAGCGAGGGCAGCGCGTAGGTGGCGCCGCCCGCGAGCTGCAGCTGCTCGGCGCGCGCGGGCAGGCCCTGCGGCTCGGGCGCGGCCTTGGTGAGGTCCGGTACGGACGCGGGGCGCTCCCCGGCCGTCTTCCTGCCGCCGCGCGCGGACGGCAGCACGGTCGTGGGCTCGGTGCCGTCCCCGGCGGCCCGGTCGCACTCGCCGGAGATGCCGCTGCTGAGGTCGGCGACGAGCGGGGAGGGCTGCACGCCGTGCAGCACCGCGCCGTCCAGGGAGGCCGCCGCCGCGGCGGCGACGTCCACGGCGTCCAGCGGCCGTCCGGCGGGCGGCGTGGACCGCGTCCGGCGCCGCCTGCCGGGCGTCTCCTCCTCGGCGGGGTCGAGTCCGTCACCGGTACGGGCGGCGGGGCGCCGGGGCCGTCCTGCGGGGCCCTCGCGCCACTCGTCGGCGTACTCCCGCGGCTCGTACTCGCCCGGCAGCGGTTCGATCACGCCGAGCCGGACGCCCAGCTGCCGCAGCCGGCGCGGGACGGCGTTGACGGGCGTGGCAGTGACCACGAGCAGCCCGAAGACCGTCAGCAGCACCAGCAGCGGTACGGCCAGTACCTCGCCGACCGTGAAGACCAGGGGTTTGGCGGCGGCCCAGCCGATGAGGCCGCCCGCGTTGCGCATGGCGTGCTCGCCCGCGGCCCGGCCCGGCGCTCCGCAGGCCACATGGACCTGGCCGAGGACGCCGACGACGAGCGCCGAGAGGCCGATGACGATCCGTCCGTTCGCTTCGGGCCGCTCGGGGTGGCGGATCAGCCGGATCGCGATGGCGGCCAGGAGTATCGGCACGAGCAGGTCGAGCCTGCCGAAGGCGCCGGTGACGAGCATCTGCACCAGCTCGCCCACCGGCCCCTGGAGGCTGGACCAGGTGCCGGCCGCGACGACGAGCGCGAGGGCGAGCAGCAGCAGCGCCAGCCCGTCCTTGCGGTGCGCGGGGTCGAGGTTCTTCGCGCCGCGTCCGACGCCCCGGAACAGCGCCGCGACGGCGCGCGCGAGCCCGAGCCACAGGGCGCGCACGGCGCGGTAGACGCCGCCGGCCGCCGAAGGGGCCCGCTTGGGCGCGGCCTTGGCGGCGGCCTTCCTGGCGGGCGGCCTGCGGGCGGGGGCCGCCTTTCTGGCGGTCCCCTTGCCCGCGGGGCGGGGCGGCGCCTTCTTCGCAGGCGCCTTCTTGACGGTGCTTCCGGACCGTCCGGCGCGCTGCTTCGAGGTGCCCGCAGTGCTCTGGGAACCCTTGCCGGACGTACGTGAGGCCATGGTGCCGAGATTACCGTCGTGAGCCGGTGGTGACATCCGCGTCCCCGGCCTCACCCGTTCGGGCAAGCCCGCGAGCACACCGGGGGTGACGCCGCATCAGGGCGTCGGCGGTACGGACGCGCGGCGGCCCGGTCAGCTCGGCGAGGGGACCGGGCTCGCTCCGCTGCCCGCTCCGGGCTCCAGGGCGTCCAGCGCCCGGCGCAGCCCGGTGAGCTTGCGCTCCAGGTGGGCGGCGGTGGCCACGGCGGCCGCGTCCGCGGAGTCGTCGAGCTGCTTGGTGAGGGCCTCGGCCTGCTCCTCGACGGCGGCGAGCCGCGCGGAGAGCTCGGCGAGCAGCCCGGCGGGCTCCTGCCCGCCGTCGGCCCGGCCTGCCTGGCCGCTCTCCAGCTGCAGCCGCAGCAGGGCCGCCTGCTCGCGCAGCTGGCAGTTCTTCATGTACAGGTCGACGAAGACCGTGACCTTGGCGCGCAGCACCCACGGGTCGAAGGGCTTGGAGATGTAGTCGACCGCCCCCGCCGCATAACCACGGAACGTGTGGTGCGGACCGTGGTTGATGGCGGTGAGGAAGATGATCGGGATGTCCCGGGTCCGCTCCCGCCGCTTGATGTGCGCCGCGGTCTCGAAACCGTCCATGCCTGGCATCTGGACGTCCAGCAGGATCACCGCGAAGTCGTCCGTCAGCAGCGCCTTGAGCGCTTCCTCCCCTGACGATGCCCGTACCAGTGTCTGATCGAGCGCCGAGAGGATGGCCTCCAGCGCCAGCAGATTTTCCGGCCGGTCATCGACCAGGAGGATCTTGGCCTTCTGCACCATGGCCCGTCCTCCTCGCCCCGGCGTGGGGCCTCCCCTGCTCGAAGAGCTCGGGGAAGCACCGGGGGCCGCCCCTGGGGACGACTCCCTTGCGCCGCCCGTCCTTGTGCCGGTCATGGTAGCCGCACCCCGCCGGTCGCCACACCCTGTCACCACGATGTCACTGCGCACGTAGCGGAAACGTCGCGGGGGACGGGAAGGTTCCCCGCCCGGCGGGCCGTCGCGCGCCCCCGGGCGCGGGCGTCCGCCGGGTGTCCTGGAGCGGGCGGCCGGCTGTCACTTCGCGCGCATCCAGCGCTCCATCACCGTCAGCAGGTGATCCGTGTCGACCGGTTTGGTGACATAGGCCGACGCCCCGGACTCCAGGCTCTTCTCCTTGTCGCCCTTCATCGCCTTCGCGGTGAGCGCGATGATCGGCAGCCCCGCGAACTGCGGCATCCTGCGGATCGCGGCTGTCGTGGCGTACCCGTCCATCTCCGGCATCATGATGTCCATCAGCACGACCATGACGTCGTCGTGCTGTTCGAGGACCTCGATCCCCTCGCGGCCGTTCTCGGCGTAGAGCACCGACAGGCCGTGCTGCTCCAGCACACTCGTGAGGGCGAAGACGTTGCGGATGTCGTCGTCGACGATCAGCACCTTCTCCCCGTGGAAGCCGCCGCCGAAACCGTCCTCGGATCCTTCGGCCGACCGTTGCGCTGCGTCACCGGACGTCTCCTCGGGCCAGGGCTCCTGCGGCCGGCCCGGTTCGTCCTGGCCGACCGCCGGCGGCCACTGGCCGGCGGCCTGCGCGGCCCGGCGGCGGCGCAGGAAGAGCCCCGCCGCGGCGCCGCCCGGCCGGACCGGCTCGGCGACGGGCTCGTCGGGCACCGGGTGGCCCACCGGCTCCTCGTCGTCGCCCTCCGCGCTGAGGGGCTCGCCGGGCAGCGCCTCCGGCCCCGTGCCGTGACCGCCGGGCGCGAGCAGCTCGCCGGCACCCAGCGGCAGGTACAGCGTGAAGGTGGAGCCGCGGCCGGGCTCGCTCGCCGCCTGGATCTCGCCGCCGAGCAGACGGGCGATCTCCCGGCTGATGGACAGCCCGAGGCCGGTGCCCCCGTACTTGCGGCTGGTCGTGCCGTCGGCCTGCTTGAACGCCTCGAAGATGACCCGCATCTTGCTCTGCGCGATACCGATCCCGGTGTCGGTGACCGAGAAGGCGATCACCTCGCCGTCCGGGTCCCGCAGCGAGCCGGACTCCAGCAGCTGTTCGCGGATGCTGTCCGGCACGTCCCCGCCGGCCGGGCGGATGACCAGCTCGACGGCGCCGGAGTCGGTGAACTTCACGGCGTTCGACAGCAGGTTGCGCAGCACCTGCAACAGCCGCTGCTCGTCGGTGTGCAGCGTCGCGGGCAGTTCCGGCGAGACCCGTACGGAGAAGTCGAGTCCCTTCTCGGCCGTCAGCGGCCGGAAGGTGGCCTCCACATAGTCGACGAGCTGGACGAGCGCGATACGGGTGGGGCTGACGTCCATCTTGCCCGCCTCGACCTTCGACAGGTCCAGGATGTCGTTGATCAGCTGCAGCAGGTCCGAGCCCGCGCCGTGGATGGTCTCGGCGAACTCGACCTGCTTCGGGGAGAGATTGCCCTCCGCGTTGTCGGCGAGCAGCTTGGCGAGGATGAGCAGCGAGTTGAGCGGGGTGCGCAGCTCGTGCGACATGTTCGCGAGGAACTCGGACTTGTAGCGCATGGAGACGGCGAGCTGTTCGGCACGCTCCTCCAGTACCTGCCGGGCCTCCTCGATCTCGGTGTTCTTCACCTCGATGTCGCGGTTCTGCCGGGCCAGCCGCTCGGACTTCTCCTCCAGCTCGGCGTTGGACCGCTCCAGCGCCTTCTGCCGGCTCTCCAACTCGGCGGAGCGCTCGCGCAGTTGCTCGGTGAGCTCCTGCGACTGCTTGAGCAGCACCTCGGTCTTGGTGTTGACGCTGATGGTGTTGACGCTGGTGCCGATCATCTCGGCGATCTGGTTGAGGAAGTCCTTCTGGATCTGGGTGAACGGCTGGAAGGAGGCCAGCTCGATCACCCCGAGCACCTGCCCCTCGAACAGCACCGGCAGCACGATGACATGGGCCGGCGGCGCCTCGCCCAGCCCGGAGGCGATCTTCAGATAGCCCGGCGGGACGTTCTCCACGAGGATCGTGCGCTTCTCCTGGGCCGCGGTGCCGATGAGCGTCTCGCCCGGCCGGAAGGACGTGGGCATCGACTCGCGCGAGTAGCCGTACGAGCCGAGCAGGCGCAGTTCGTACGCGTCCCCGTCGCCGTCGCCCCGCGGCTCGGTCGGTACGGCGAGGAAGAACGCGCCGTGCTGGGCCGAGACCACCGGGGTGAGCTCGCTCATGATCAGGCCGGCCACGTCCTCCAGGTCGCGGCGGCCCTGCATCAGGCCGGAGATCCGGGCGAGGTTGCCCTTGAGCCAGTCCTGCTCCTTATTGGCGAGCGTGGTCTCACGGAGGTTGACGATCATCGTGTTGATGTTGTCCTGGAGTTCCAGGATCTCGCCGGCCGCGTCCACATCGATCTTGAGGTTGAGGTCGCCGCGGGTCACCGCGGTGGCGACCTCGGCGATGGCCCGCACCTGACGGGTGAGGTTCCCGGCCATCTCGTTGACGGACTCGGTCAGGTCGCGCCAGGTGCCGTCCACGTCGCGCACCCGCGCCTGGCCGCCCAGCTGCCCTTCCGTGCCCACTTCGCGGGCGACGCGGGTGACCTGCTCGGCGAAGGACGACAGCTGGTCGACCATCGTGTTGATGGTCGTCTTCAGCTGGAGGATCTCGCCGCGCGCATCGATGTCGATCTTCTTGGTGAGGTCGCCCTGGGCGATGGCGGTGGTCACCATCGCGATGTTGCGGACCTGTCCGGTGAGGTTGGACGCCATCGAGTTCACCGATTCGGTGAGGTCCTTCCACGTCCCGCTGACGCCGGGCACCCGGGCCTGGCCGCCGAGGATGCCGTCGGTGCCGACCTCGCGGGCCACTCGCGTTACCTCGTCCGCGAACGACGACAGCGTGGTGACCATGGTGTTGACGGTGTCGGCGAGCTGCGCGACCTCGCCGCGCGCCTCGACGGTGACCTTCTTGGTCAGATCGCCGTTGGCGACGGCCGCGGCGACCTGCGAGATGTTGCGGACCTGACTGGTCAGGTTGTTGGCCATCAGGTTGACGTTGTCGCTGAGGTCCTTCCAGATGCCGGTGACGTCCCGCACCCGCGCCTGGCCGCCCAGCCGCCCCTCGGTGCCCACCTCGCGGGCCACCCGGGTCACCTGCTCGGCGAAGTCCGAGAGCTGGTCCACCATCGTGTTCACGGTCGTGACGAGTTCGAGGATCTCGCCCTTCGCGTCGACCGTGATCTTCTTCGACAGGTCGCCCTTGGCCACCGCCGTCGTCACCTCGGCGATGTTGCGCACCTGCGAAGTGAGGTTGTTCGCCATGAAGTTGACGGACTGGGTGAGGTCCTTCCAGGTGCCGGAGACGCCCTGCACCTCGGCCTGGCCGCCCAGGATGCCCTCGGTGCCCACCTCACGGGCCACCCGGGTGACCTGCTCCGCGAAGGACGAGAGCTGGTCCACCATGGTGTTGAGGGTGTTCTTCAGCTCCAGGATCTCCCCGCGGGCGTCCACGTCGATCTTCTGCGAGAGGTCACCGCGCGCCACCGCCGTGGCGACCTGGGCGATGTTGCGGACCTGGGCGGTGAGATTGCCCGCCATGCCGTTCACCGAGTCGGTCAGGTCCCGCCACACACCGGCGACACCCGGCACCTGTGCCTGCCCGCCGAGCCGGCCTTCCGTACCGACGTCGCGGGCGACGCGGGTGACCTGCTCGGCGAAGGCGGAGAGCTGGTCGACCATCGTGTTGATGGTGTTCTTCAGCTCCAGGATCTCGCCCCGGGCGTCCACGTCGATCTTCTGCGACAGATCACCGCGCGCCACCGCCGTCGTCACCTGGGCGATCTGGCGCACCTGCGAGGTCAGGTTGCCGGCCATGAAGTTGACCGAGTCGGTCAGCTCCTTCCAGGTGCCGGAGACGCCGTCGACGCGGGCCTGGCCGCCGAGCCGGCCCTCGGTGCCGACGTCCCGCGCCATGCGCGTGACCTGGTCGGCGAACGCGGACAGCTGGTCGACCATGGTGTTGACGGTGTTCTTCAGCTTGAGCATCTCGCCGGAGACATCGACGGTGACCTTCTGCGACAGATCGCCGTTGGCCACCGCCGTCGTCACCTGCGCGATGTTGCGGACCTGGCCGGTGAGGTTGCGGAAGGCGGTGTTCACCGAGTCGGTGAGGTCCTTCCACGTACCGGCCGCGCCGGGCACCTCCGCCTGACCGCCCAGCTCGCCCTCGACGCCGATCTCCCGTGCCACGCGCGTGACTTCGGCACCGAACGCCTGCAGCTGGTCGACCATCGTGTTGACCGTGTTCTTCAGCTCCAGCATCTCGCCGGAGACGTCCACGGTGACCTTCTGCGACAGATCACCGTTGGCCACCGCCGTCGTCACCTGCGCGATGTCGCGCACCTGCGTGGTGACATTGCGGAAGGCCGTGTTCATCGAGTCGGTGAGGTCCTTCCAGATGCCCGCCGCGCCCGGCACCTGCGCCTGGCCGCCCAGCAGCCCCTCCGCGCCGACCTCGCTGGCGACCCGCGTCACCTCGTCGGCGAAGACCCGCAGGGTCTCGGTCATCTGGTTGATCGTCTCGGCGAGTTGCGCGACCTCGCCGCGCGCGCTCACCGTGACCTTCTGCGACAGGTCGCCATTGGCGACGGCCGTGGTCACCTGGGCGATCCCGCGCACCTGGGCCGTGAGATTGCCGGCCATCAGGTTGACCGAGTCCGTGAGGTCCTTCCAGACCCCGGCGACCCCGGGCACCCGGGCCTGACCGCCGAGCTCGCCCTCGGTCCCCACCTCACGGGCCACGCGGGTGACTTCGGAGGCGAACGACGAGAGCTGGTCCACCATCGTGTTGACGGTGTTCTTCAACTCCAGCATCTCACCGGCCACATGAACCGTGACCTTCCGCGACAGATCGCCCTTGGCGACCGCCGTGGTCACCAGGGCGATGTCACGCACCTGGGCGGTGAGCCGGGACGCCATGGTGTTGACGGAGTCCGTGAGGTCCTTCCAGGAACCGGACATCCCACGCACCCGGGCCTGACCGCCCAGCTTGCCCTCGGTGCCGACCTCGCTGGCGACCCGGGTCACCTCGTCGGTGAACGTCGACAGCTGGTCCACGAGCCCGTTGACCGTACGCCCGACCTTCAGGAACTCTCCCCGCAGCGGGTGTGCCGAGCCGTCCGGGCCCTGCACGCGCAGCTCCATCCGCTGCTCCAGGTCGCCGTCGGCCACCGCCGACAGCACCCGGCCCACCTCGGACACCGGGCGCACCAGGTCGTCGACCAGCGCGTTCGCCGCGTCGACCGCCGTGGCCCACGCCCCCTCACCGGCGCCGGTCTCCAGCCGCTCGGTGAGTTTTCCCTCACGACCGACCACCCTCCGCACCCGCGCCAGCTCACCGGTCAGCTGCAGATTGCGGTCGGCGACCTCGTTGAAGACGGCCGCGATCTCGGCCATCGTCCCGTCGCCCGACACCGTCAGACGCTTGCGGAAGTTGCCGTCCCGCATGGCCGAAAGCGCCGACAGCAGCCGGTTCAGGGCCGCGGTGTCCACTTCCGTCGTCCCATTGGCCCGGGGCCGTCCGCCCTTCGCGCGCGTGCTCACGCCCCGCGCCGCCGCGCCAGACTCCACCGTGTCCCTCCCGCAGGGTCGATCATCCTTGTCGGGCTCCGCTTCAATCTTTCCCAGTGTTTCACCCCCGGCACCGAAGCGGTCGCCAGGACGAACGTAACCCGGTTCGCGCGGGCTCGTTGAAATGCGCGGGGCGGAGCCCGTCCACAAGGCCCCTTCTCACCTCCAGCGCGACCGCGGCCCGGCGGCCGTCCGCATTGCCCCAGGGAATGCGGACGGCCGCCGGGCCGTGTCCGTGCCCGAAACACACGACTCTGTCCACATCACTTGATCCGACGGTTTAGCCTGGCGGGTGAATCGAGGACTTGGGAAGCGGGCACAGGACTCGGGGGAGCAATGAGAGGCCAATGGGGAGTGCTGTGATCACCGCGCGGGCTGCCGCCACCTTCGAGCCGGTCGGGCGCTCGGTCGCCTCTGCCCGCGCCTTCGTCCGGGACACCTTGCAGGGCTGGGGGTTCCCCGACATCATCGACGACGCCGTCGTCCTCACCAGCGAGCTCGTCACCAATGCCGTGGTGCACGCCGGCACCGCCGCCGACGTGCTGTGCATGCGGACGGACGGCGGGGTGCGCGTCGAGGTCGCCGACCGCTATCCCGAGCGCGAGCTGCCCCTGCAGAACACGGGCCGCAGGATCGGCGGCGTCGACCGCGAGGGCGGCCGCGGCCTGCTGCTGTGCGCGGCGCTGGCCACCCGCTGGGGCGTCGAGTACAGCGCCGCCCGCAAGCAGGTCTGGTTCCAGCTCGACCTGCCCGACCGCCCCGCGGGCACCCGCTCCGCGGGCCCCGCCCTGCCCACCGAGGCCCTCCCGGTCGCCGACCACCGGGTGCGCGTCGCCGTCGTCCAGATCGACCGCTGCGGCGGCATCTGCGCCTGGAACGACGACGCGGCCCTGCTCTTCGGTTTCACCGCCGAGCAGGTCATCGGCAAGCCGCTCGCCGACTTCGCCGCCTGGCCGCACACACCGGGCACCTCCACCGGTATCGCCGAGGCCCTGCGCCTGTCCCGCTGGGAGGGCTCGTACGGCATAAGGGGGGCGGACGGCCGCATCACCCCCGTCTACGCCTCGCACCTGCGCGTCCGCGACAACGCGGGCGCCCCCTCGACGGTCTGTCTGCTCGTGCGCGAGGACGAGCGCGCCGTGCTGCAGAGCCTCCAGCGCGCCCAGGCCGGCGAGACCCCGGGCGACCGGGGTGCGGCGACCGACCCCTTCGAGGTCTTCATCGGCTCCCCCGCCCCCGACGATCTCGACAGCCTCCTGCAGCGCACGGTCGAGCGCGCCCGCGACATGCTCGACGGCGACGCCGCCTATCTGCTGCTCGCCACCGACGACGAGACCGAGCTGGAGGTCCGCGCCTCCACGGGGCTGCCCTCCACCCGCCAGCGCTTCGCCCGCGTCCCGGTCGAGGCGGGCACGGGGCGCTACGGCTCGGCCCGGATGCCGGCCGTCCACGAGGACCTCGCGGTCATCCCCGGTGCCGTGCCGCTCCTCACCGACACCGGTATGCGTTCGGTGGTGACCGTCCCCCTCAAGGTCGAGGGCCGGCTGACGGGTTCGCTCGGTGTCGCCGCCGAGGCCCCGGGCCGCTACACCAACGAGGAGGCCCTGCGGCTGCAGTTCGCCGCCGACCGCATCGCCCTGGCCGTCGAGCGCGCCCGGCTCAACGAGCTGGAGCGGCTGCGCCGCGGTTCCCTGTCCTTCCTCGTCGAGGCGTCCGACCTGCTCGCCGGCACCCTCGACCGGGACCAGACCCTGGCCCTGATGGCCCAGATGACGGTCCCGACCCTCGCGACCTGGTGCGCGGTCTACACGGTCGCCGACCCGGCCTCCGAGCCGGAGCTGTCGTACGTCCTGCACGAGGACGAGGACCGCATCGACGGGCTGAAGACCCTGCTGGGCAAGATCCCGCCGCCGGAACCGGTCACCGTGCCGGGCGCGCGGGTCTGGAGCGCCCCGGCGGAGGCCGCGCACGCGGCGGCGCTGCGCAGTTCCCTGCGCACCCTCGGCCTCGCGGACGTCGCCCGGCACACCGCCGCGCCACCGGGCACCTCGCTGGCCACGGCGGCGGCCGTCGGCGGCGAGACCGTCGTCCTGCCGCTCGTCGCCCGCAACCGGGTCATCGGCATGCTGACTCTCGGCAAGCCCGCAGACGACCACTTCCGCCAGGAGATCCTGGAGCTGGCCGAGGACCTCTCGCGCCGGGCCGCGCTCGCCCTCGACAACGCCCGTCTCTACAGCGAGCGTACGGCCATCAGCCAGTCCCTCCAGCGCAGCCTGCTGCCGCCCGAGCTGCCGCACGTCCCGGGTGTCGACGTCGACGTCATCTACCGCGCTGCGGGCGAGGGCAATGAGGTGGGCGGCGACTTCTACGACATCTTCCCCATCAGCGACGCCGCCTACGGCTTCGCCATCGGCGACGTCTGCGGTACGGGCCCGGAGGCCGCCGCCGTCACGGGCCTGGCCCGGCACGCGCTGCGTCTGCTGGCCCGCGAGGGCCTGGGCGGCCCGGCCGTGCTGGAGCGCCTCAACGCCGCGATCCTCGACGAGGGCCCCCGCAGCCGCTTCCTGACGCTGCTGTACGGCGAGTTGTGGCCGCAGAAGGACGGCAGCGCCCTGCTGAAGGTGGTGTGCGCCGGCCATCCGCTGCCGCTGCGTCTGCGCCCGGACGGCAGCGTGGAACCGGCCGCCGACCCGCAGCCCCTGCTGGGCGTCATGGAGGACCTGGAGCTGTACGAGCAGATGGTCACCCTCTCCCCCGGTGATGTCCTGCTGTGCGTCACGGACGGCGTCACCGAGCGCCGTGAGGGCACCCGCATGCTCGGCGACGACGGCCTGACGGAGGTTCTCACCACGTGTACGGGGCTGACCGCCGGCGCGGTGGCCGCCCGGGTGCTCCGCGCGGTCGAGCGTTTCGCCGCCGAGCCCGCGTCCGACGACATGGCCATCCTGGCCCTGCGCCTCCCGGAACGTCAGGACGCCTGACCGGGATCCCGATTGACCGGGATCCCGATGACGAAAAAGGCCCCCGCCGTAATGGCGGGGGCCTTTCTTCAGAGCCCCAAAACGGAATCGAACCGTTGACCTTCTCCTTACCATGGAGACGCTCTGCCGACTGAGCTATTGGGGCCGGCAACGAGATAAAGCATACCCCATGTTCGTACGGGCTTTTGACCACTGCTCTGCTCAGGTGCCCTGTTCAGGCGGCCACCCGCAGCAGCCCGCCCAGCGCATTGCAGGCGGAGACAAGTTGCTGCAACTCCCGTCTCTCCGTTGCCGCGTTCACCGGCAGCGCCAGGCACTGCTCGGTGGCCCGCTCGGTCTCGGCGAGCCACAACTCCCGCCGGAACGACGGCGTCCGGTGCACCGGTGTCTGTACGGGTATCCGGCACCGCACGTGCCGCGCACGCAGGGCCCGCGCGAAGGCGTCGCGGTCCGGCCGCCCGTTGCCGGGTACTCGCACGACGTACGACCGGTAGCGGTGGTCCTCGCCCGGTGGGGCCGCCGGCGTCAGCACACCGGTGAGGTGCGCGTCGAGGTACGCCGCGTGCTCGCGCCGCCTCCTGGCCGCCTCGTCCAGCGGCCCCAGCTGCTCGAACTCCACGACGAGCAGGCCGTGTCGCGCGGCGACGGCCCGCAGAGCGACCAGGTCGGCGCGGCGCCCGAAGAGGTGCACGGGCATCACCGCCGCTGTCCGCAGGGTCACGGAGGCGGCCACGGCAGCCGGATCGAGGCAGAGGCTCTGCGTGTCGATGTCCGCGAACACCGGTACCGCTCCGGCCCGCCGGACCGTCTCGGCCGCCTCGGCGGTGGCGTACGACGGCACGATCACCTCGTCCCCCGCACCGATACCCGCCGCCGTCAGCGTCTCCACGGTCCCCATACGGGGAGGCTCACCGGGCGACGTTAACGTGGCGTGACACTCAGCACCTGGTCATCAAAACAAAAGAGCTCCGGTATCTGAACAAGGTTCAGATACCGGAGCTCTTCGAATAATAGCTCGGCGGCGTCCTACTCTCCCACACGGTCCCCCATGCAGTACCATCGGCGCTGAAAGGCTTAGCTTCCGGGTTCGGAATGTAACCGGGCGTTTCCCTAACGCTATGACCACCGAAACACTA
>NZ_JBHSPB010000032.1:0-55621 GCF_042656465.1 Streptomyces gamaensis | reverse complement strand
CACGCCCTCGCCGGCGGGGCCTGTCCTCCAGGCCGGCCAGGCCCCGCTCGGCATACCGGACCTTGCAGCGGTCCACCGTCCGCGCCGAGATCCCGAGGAGTTCGGCTATGTCCTTCCGGCGCCGTCCCTCACTGGACCAGAGCACGATCCGCGCACGCAGGGCCACATCGGCCGAAACACTGCGAGAGGCCAACAACTCCCGCAAATCTTCCACTTGTTCAAGGGAGAGACGGAGGTTCACGTCAGGCTCAACGAGACAGGGAGCCTCAAGTGACACTGCAAGGATCACGAGACACTAGCAAACCCACCACACCCTCCCCTGAGGGCATGGCCGCGGACGGCAGTGTCGACGTACGACCTCTGCTGGCTCTGGCAAGATTTTCGTAGCCGGAGATCATCTTGGTGTGGTGGTCGGCCGGTCCGCGTAGCGGCGGCGGAAGTGGGCGATCAGAACGACCCGGTGGCGGAGGAGCGCGACGCCAGCGCGTCCGGCCATCAGGCGTTTTTGCAGCTTGACGTCGGTGATGCGGCCCTCGTTGACCCCGGAGTTGTATCGGGTCGTGATGCCCTGCGTGACGGCCTGCTGGTCCTCGCGCAGGGCTCCGGCGATACCAGCGAGAGGCGCCAGTCCGCTGCTGGTGAGGTCATCGAGCCAGGTGGGCAGGAGGGCGGCGTCGCGGTGGTCGAGCATGGCGGCGAACCGGCGGACCAGGTCGTGGGTGTGCCGGAGTTCCGGGCAGTGCCCGAGCAGTCGGTGCAGGCCTTCGGTGGCCTGGTGGCTGCGGCGGTCCGGGCGGGTGGTGATCCAGCGTGTGGCCTCGCGCGGGGAAGGCGGTCGTTCGCGCGGTGTATCCAGAGGCAGTCCGCGCCGCAGGGGCGCGACGGCCATCTTCACGCGCTGGTAGTGGCCGAGGTAGCCCTTGGCCTGGAGTTCTTCGTGGAGGATCTTCGCGCTGTGTTCGCCCTCGTCCCAGCGTTGCTGCCGGTAGTCGAGGTAGGGGTCCAGGGTGGAGGGTTTGCGGGGCGGGCGGCGCATCACTTCCTGCCAGGTGCGGGCCCGGGCGTACTTGCGCACTGTGCGGCGGTCCAGGCCGAGTTCCCGGGCCACGGCAGCGACGGGCCGGCCGGTGTCGGCCAGGGTGTGCACGGCCTCGAACAGTCTTCTGGCGTGCCGTCCGGCCCGGGTGTCCGCGGCAGTGCCTGCTGCTGCCACAGCGTCCGGCGGAGGTCCGGGCTCCTCGGCGGCCAGCAGTGCTGCGGGCAGGCAGCTGCGGTGGGCGGCGGCGACATCCTGAACACGCCGGGACAGTCCCTGCCACATGTGGAAGCGGTCGCTTGCCTGAAGGGCGTCGGGGGCTCCGTCGGTGATGCCCTGCCGGTAGGCCAGGGAACCGTCGCGGCAGACAATCTCGACGCCGGGATGCGCGCGGAGCCAGTGGCCGAGCTGCCCGGCGTCCCGTCCCTCCCAGAGCGTGAGCGGCAGCCGGGTGGTGGCGTCGACCAGCAGGGTGCCGTAGGTGCCGCCGTACAGCGCGAAGTCGTCCACCCCCAGCACCCGGGGTACTTCCAGGGGCGGCAGCGGCAGACGCATCAGCTGGGACAGCACGGTGCACCGCGAGAGCGTGACGTCCAGGACTCGCAGCATCCGGGCCCCGCCCCGGCCGGCCAGCACCACCCCGACCGTCTCCACCAGGCGCTGGAGCAGCGGTGTGCGTCGCTGGTAGCGCACGGTCAGTCCCGGCACCTGCTCGGCGAACGTCGCCTTCGGGCAGGCCGGGTTCTCGCAGTACAGACGGCGCACGCTCAAGTCGATCCGGACCGGCCGGCCGCCGATCGCGACATCGGCGAGGTGCCGTACGTAGCGGCTGTGGGCCCACTCGCTCAGCGTGCCGCAGCCCGTACACCCCGCCGGAGCACACGACCGCGTCAGGGCCCGGACCACCACAACAGGACCGGACGCATCGACCGATACCACCAGCACCTTCGCCAAGTGCGGTAAAAGGTACGACAGTTCAACAGCACACAACCAGAGGCTGCCCGTTACGCGGACCGGCCGACCACCACACCAAGATGATCTCCGGCTACGAAAATCTTGCCAGAGCCACGTTCAGGTGTACGCCGACAGGCAGCGACTTCGCCGCGATCCACCGCGCCCAGAACACTCTGCGTGTCCAGCACCACCAGGGTCGGGTCCTCTAATCGGCGTGCACGCTCCCGTACTTGGCAGCGCAGGAGTTCATGGATGACCTGGTCGGTTCCGTCGTCCCGCCAGGCGGCGAAGTAGTAGTACGCCGCGCTCTTCTGCGGCAGATCGTGCGGCAGATAGGCCCACTGGCACCCGGTCCGGCCCCTGTAGAGGATCGCGTTGACGATCTCCCGTATGTCGTAGGCGCCCTGATGGCCGCTGACCGAGCAGCGCCGGTCCTTCCACGCGGTGATCACCGGCTCGATCAGAGCCCACTGCTCGTCCGATAAGTCGCTTGGGGCTATGACGGTGGCAAGAAGATCAACGGCAGGCGCCGACACGTCATCACGGACTGTCTGGGCCTGCTGCTGATGGTGCTGGTGACGACCGCCGACGTCACCGACTGCCAGGCCGCCCACACCATGCTGCCCCGCCTGCACGAGCGGTTCACCGCGATCACGCTGGTGTGGGCCGACAGCGGCCACCACGGCCGGCTCGTCACCTGGGCGAAGGAGAAACTGCAACTCACGCTGCAGATCGTGAAACGCTCGGACAATGTGTCAGGGTTCGTGGTACTGCCGAGACGGTGGATGGTGGAGAGGAGTCTGAGGCGGCTGACGGGTTCGCCCCGCCTGGTACGGGACTTCGAGACACTGACCGCCTCCAGCGAGGCGGTCATCTACCTCTCCCAGGCCATGCTCCTCAGCCGCCGACTCGCCCAGCGCGCGTCCCGCACGCGGTCCGGGCAGGACCGGTGGGCTGCCGCCGCGTGAATCGGCCCGACGGCGACGCCGTCAGCCAGCAGCCTCGCCCTGGACCGCACGCCCTCGATCTTCGCGGGCACCAGCTCCAGCCGAAGCCCGGCGGCAAGCTGCTTCGCCGAGATCCCCTCGCCGTCACCCGCACCGGATTCCACCAGCTCGACGATCCGCCGGTAGCCCACCGCGAGCGCGCCCACCGTCGCCTCCTCGTGCCAGCGCGGCACGACGGACCCCACAACCGGAGCCGGTAACCTCTCAGCCATGACCGGTGCCTCCTGCGCACCGGCAGCGGGCGCCTGTGTTCGTTCGCCGCCGGCAGCCAGGGCCTCGGCGAGTTCCGTCCGGGCACCCACCCGCCGTTCCAACACCGCTTCCTTGTCAGCGAGTTCAGCCGTGATCCGCTCCATCTCCGCGCGGAGATTCTGTGCCCGAACCCGGGCAGCCGCCTCCCGCTCCTCCAGCAACCCCATCACCGACGGCATCGGTCAACTCCGCATCACCGAGAACAAACTGATCGCCCGAACTCTCCTGCGGTGACACCGAATCCATGCCTGAACAGCGGAAACTCAATCCTCAAATCCGGAAAGACAACGGCTTCTTAGACAAATTCTTGCTAATGCTCCGTAGCCGCTCCGTAGCCCCACGCGGCAAACCCTCCTATCCCTCCCGCCACTCCGCCGATAGCAGCACCGGGGATGCAGCCGGTCTCTAAACCGAAGAGGCATCCTGAGACCAGGCCTGTGATCGCACCCTTGATGGAATCCCTGGCCGCGTCCTTGAAGCCCTTCCACACGCGGCCAAGAAATGAGGCCGGGGATGCGCGAGCAGCAAGCACAGGCCGGATATTGGTGTCTTCGCTGGGTATCATGCTGGAGGCCTCGCCAAACCAGCCTTGCATGGTGTTGAACTGTTGATAGCGGTCGCTGGGTTGCTTTCCCCAGTTGACCGTCGGTGCACTATCGTTGCGCGGGTTGTCTGCGGGGTCGATGTGCTTTTCTGCGTTCTCCTTGGCCTTTTGCGCGGCGCGGGCAGCTGCTTCGACGAGTTCCCGCTGTCGTGCCTTGATCGCGATGGTGCGGGCCTGGCCGGCGGCCTGTTCTGCGGCGGCGGCGTCCTTGTGGGCGGCGGTTGCGTCCTGGCGGGCCTTGTCGGCGGCTGCGGCCGCGTTGTTGGCTGACTGGATTGCCTGTGCGGCCGAGGTTTCTGCCTGGTTGGCGGAGTAGTTGGCCTGTCGTGCCGCGCTGCGGGTGGTCTTCGCAGCGTCTTGGGCCTGCTGGGCCGAGTGGGCCGCGTTCTGGGCGAAATTCTGCGCGTCGTCGGCGTGCTGCTGGGCCTGCTTGGCGTAGCCGTCGGCATCCTTGGCGGACTTGCGGGCCTTGGCTGCCCACTGTTCGGCCTCATCGGCCGCCTGGTGGGCCTTGGCGGCGGCGACGGAGGCTTCCTGTGCTTGCTTCTGCGCGGTCGAGGCCACCTTGGCGGCTGCGGCGATGGCCGACTGGATCACGGCTTCGTGGGCGGCGGCGTCCGCATCCTCTTGGGCGGCGATGTACTGGACGCGGGTGACGAAGTCGTGCTGCATCCACGTGGGCCCTTCGAGGGCCTGCTGCGCAGCCGATTTTGCCTCAGGGCCACCGGAGTTGAGGAGTTTGGCGATGGTGGCCCTGTCGTCCTCGGCTTGGGTTGCGGCGTGTCCGGTGAGGAGGAAGTCGTACAAAGCCTTGGGGCTTCCGTCATCGAGGGCTTTGTTGGCGGCTTCGGTGACGGCCTTGCTCGCGCCGTGGAGAATGTGGGCGGTCTTGACGCGGAAGTCCTCGGCCTGGGTGTCGATGAACTCTGCGGTGAGGAACTGTTCGATCTTGGCGGGGTCACCGTTGTTGAGGGTGTCGGCCGCAGCAGCGGCCAGAGGGGCGCTTCCGATCGTGGACAGGTACTGGATCTCTTCGCGGTCGTCTTGTTGCAGGGCCTGGATGTAGCCATTGTGCAGCCAGGCGGTCATGGAAGCGTCCGTGCCCGACAGGGCACCAGCCGCGGCCTGCCGCGTCCATGTGCCGGGGGAGGCAAGAAGGTTGACGGCGGCCTTGCGTGCGGTCTGGGCGGCCTGGTGCGGATCGGCAAGGTGCTGGGCCTGGTTGATCAAATCCTTGGTAGCCGTGTCGGTCTGCTGCTGCGTGGTCCGCTCCTGCTGCAGCCACCACTGGTTGGCGTCCGAAGTCTTCTTCAGGTCAGCGGCTTGCTGCAGACCGAGTTTCATCTCACCGGCGATGCGGGCCTGGTCGGCTTCCCGGGCGAGTTCGGCGACCTTGGCAGCGCGGGCGACGGCATCCGTGGCCGTGTCCGCGGCCTCACGGGCGGCCTTGGCATGCGCGGTGGCCTGGTTGGCGTAGTCGCGGGATTGGCCCGCATACTTGGCGGCCTCATCGGCCTGTTTGGCCGCTGCTTCCGCGTGAGAGGCGGCGTTGGTGGCCACACGCTGGGCATCGCGCGCGGCTTCGGCGGCATTCGCGGCAAGGGCGGTGGCGCGGTCGGCGGCACTGGTTGCTGCGTCGGCGGCGCGCTGCGCGCGGTCGGCGGCCTTACGGGCCCGCGCGGCCTGGGCCTTGGCCGCTCCCGCGTCACGGGCCGCGTCCGCGGAGGCGGCTGCTGCTGCGGCCGCGTCGCGTCCGGCGGCCGCAGCGGAGCGGGCAGAGCGTCCGGCCTCATCGCTGGCGTCCGCAGCGTGGCCGGCAGCGGCCGCGGCGGTGCGGGCTCCGGCGGCGGCATTGCGTGCGGTCTCGGCCGCCTGACGCGCAGCATGCGCGTCGGCGGCGTTGGCGGAGGCGGAGGTGGCGGCCCGGTAGGTGCGGGAGGCGGCCTCGCCTGCTGCTGCGGCGGCGGTCGCAGCGGCGGAGGCAGCGCTGGCGGCAGTGCGGGCGGCGTCCAGGGCGGTGTTGGAGGCGGCGATCGCGGTGCGGGCGGCCTGGGCCGCGCCGGTGGCGGCATCAGCGGCACGCCCGGCGGCTTCACCGGCCTTCGCCGCGTCGCCCTTGGTCTTGGCGGTCTCCTCGGCGGCCTTCTGCGCCGCGGTCTTGGCCCACGCCGCAGCCTTCTTCGCCTTCTCCGAGGCATCCTTGGCCCCGTCCGTCTCCGTCTTGGCCCGCTTGCCCGCCTCTTCGGCAACGGCAGCGAGCTGCTGGACGGTCATCGTCTCCGTATCCCGGGCGCGGGCGATCTCCAGATTGTGGGTGAGGAACCGGGTAATCGCCTCCGGTCCGCCGTCCAAAGCTCGTTGGGCGGCCTTCTTCACCTCCGGGCCGCCATTGGCCAGCAAGGTGGCGGTCCTGGCCCGGTCGTCTTCCTGCTGCGCCACTTGCCGGCCGCTGGAGATGAAGCCCTGCAGCGCCTTCTCCGTACCGTCGTCCAGAGCCTTCTGGGCGGCTTCCTTCACCGCCCGTTCACCGTTGTTCAAAACGGTGGCCACGACGACACGTCTGTCTTCCTGCAAAGGCACCTTATAGCCTTCGGTGACGAATGCGTCGAGTTCCTTGTCCCCGCCATCCAGCGCCTTCTGCGCCGCGGCGAACGTAGACCGGCCCGCCAGGGGTAGCACGGACGCGATGGCGATACGCTCGTCCTCGCTCTGTGCCCGTCGTCTGCCCTCACTGAGGAACTTGGCGATGTCCCCGTCGTCGCCGACAAGGGCACGGGCGGCAGCTTCTTTCGTGGCCTGGCCACCGGTCTGCCACGCCTCGACCACCTGGCCCCTCAGGTTCAGTGAGGGCGGGGCATCGGCCTGGGCGGGCAGGGGCAGCGCCACGCTCGTGCCCAGGACGGCCGCTGCCACCCCCAGCACGGTTGCCACCCGTCTGGGCCGTCTCCGCGAGCTGGCAGAGGGCCGGTACCGGGAACCTATGGGTTCTGGAGGGCGAGCCGAGCGGCGAGTCATCACAGGGTTGCTCCATTCCAGACGGGAATACGCACCACGGCACGGGTGGCCTTGACGGCCCTGGCCCTGTCCGCGTCGGGCAGATTGAACGGGGCACCGGTCACAGAAGCAGCGGCCTCGCGCGCACTCCGCCTGCCGGTCCAGTAGGCCGAGACAGCCTTGCCGCGGTTGGTGTCCGGAAGCTGTCGGGACGAGTCAGGTTCGGGTCCGGCAGCGTAGGCCAGGCCGGGGGCAAGGGCGATAGGCGCGGCGGCGGCACCGATAGCGGCTAAGGAGACCAGGACACGCCGTCTGCTCATGAATGTCCCTGGCAAGGCAAGCAGCCCTTTCTCAGTTGAGCAGGGGTGTCCCAGCGATCGGCCGGACGCCCCTGGGAAAGAGAGGATCAGAGGGGGTCAGCGGCTGTAGTAGCGCCTGATGAAGCGAACACGGCCCAAGGCCCAGTCCCCGTCGGCGGATTACCGGCTGCGCGGTGGGGGCTTGAGCCTGCCATTCCTCCTGGCCGTCCAGTGGCCGCCCGGGTGACGGACCTGACCCGGCCGCTGTAGCCGTACAGATCGTGACGCCCGTACGACTCCGTAGAAGCCACCGGTGACAACCCGCGTGCGTCCGTGGGCGCAGTTGCCCCCCCGGTGCGCCACAACTCGTCGGGGCCGCTGACCGCGCCCAGAGTCGGAACCGACTACGTCGTACTGGCAGCAGACCATGAGACACACGCCCCCCAACAGTCTTCTGGCCTGGGTATTCAAACACCCATCGGCCCGGACCGGCGACAGGGATGGAGGCGGCCGAAGTCGTGATCCGGCCAGTCCATCGAGGCCGAGAGAGCCAGCCTGGCCGATGGTCCGCACCTGTCTGTCGAGTCGGAACGGGTGACTGGCGCGCCGGGGGCGGGCGGGATACTGCTGGTGCGCGCCGAGAGAGCTACAAGGGCACGAGTAGTGAGTCAAGGCCCTTATGAGATAGGTCAGTTGCGCAAGGCTGTCTTTGTCCTGCCGTACAGAGCACAAGCCCATGTTTGAATCTTGCGTACCCGTGCTCAACCAGCCCTCCATACAAGGGGACATTCATGAGTCTCGCACGATGGATCACTGTCATGGGTACGGCGGCCTTCGCCTGCGCGACCACGGTCGTCACCGCCACCGCCTCGCACGACCCTTCTGCCGCCTCCCACGCCCCCACGCCCCGTGCGCCGATGGTGAGCGCTTCGGACAGCCAACCCGGGTATGCGATCGAGGACTTCAGCTATCCGGGTGCCGCCAAGATCAAGGAAACGAAGGGCATCGCCCTCAAGCGCGGCGACGGCCACATCGTCCTGGCCGAGTGCGGCAGTTCCCCGGGCCTCATGGAGGTGTGGTCCCGGAGGACCGGTAAGACCTGCTTCCGCGTCACCGCCAGCTCGGGCTACCTCTCTCTGGAGATCCCGGCCGTCTACTTGGTCAAGGGCAGCGCCAGCCGCACCGCTGATGTCGTCCTCACGGCCGCGGACGGCAAGCGCCAGGAGGTCCGGGTTCCCGCGGACCGGTGGACTTCGGTCGGTGAATCCACCGATCCGAAAGCCCACGAGCACTCCCTGATCGAGATCGGTGTCGGGAGAAACGGATCAGCCGCGTAGGTTCCCGGCTCACCCTCCCGTCGCCACCGCATTGTGGAAAGGATCTGTTGTATGCCTCGATGCAGACGCCTCACCGCTCGGCTGGCAGGCTTGTCCGCAGCCGCGCTCCTGGCCATGGCCTTGCCGACATCCGCCTCCGCAGTCGTCGGGAACGCGGCCACGGACGGAACGTACACATTCACCGCCAAGATCGACATAGGCGGGCTGCGCTCCTGCTCCGGCGCACTGGTCGACAAGCAGTGGATCCTCACCGCCGGGAGCTGCTTCGTCGACGTCCCCACGGCGAACCCCCACCCTCCGGCCGGCGCGCCGAAGTTGAAGAGCACCGCGACCATCGGCCGCACCGACCTGAACGGCGGCACCGGCTCGGTCGTCGGCATCGTGGAGCTGGTCCCGCACCCCGACCGGGATCTGGTGATGGCCAGACTCGCCAAGCCCGTCTCCGGCATCACCCCGGTCGCCCTGGCCAAGGCCCCTCCCGCCACGGGCGAGTCCTTACAGGTGGCCGGCTACGGCCGGACCAAGGACACCTGGGTCCCCACGCGCCTGCACACCGGTTCCATGGCCGTGACCGCGGTCCATGACGGCACCGTCGAACTCGCCGGTCAGGGTCCGGAGAAGACGGCGATCTGCCGGGGCGACACCGGCGGCCCGGCCATCCGTGTGACCGACGGCCGCACCGAGCTGGTCGCCGTCCACAGCACCTCCTGGCAGAACGGATGCCTGGGCTCCGACGCGCCACAGGACGGAGCCACCGACACCCGGGCCGACGACCTCGGCCCGTGGGTCCAGAAGATCGCCTACGCCCCGGTCTTCGCCGCCCAGCCCTGGAAGCAGGCCCGGCTGTCCACCGCCGGCTACTTCACCGGGGGCTCCCCCGGCACGTCGCGTCATATGGACCTCATCGTCAAATGGTCAGACGGTGAAGTCACTCTCTACCAGGGCGCCGAGGGCAACGACCCCCGCTACCCCTTCGCCGCCGAACACCGCCTCGCCCCGGCCAAGGGGCTGTGGACACACGCCGTGTCCCTCAGCGCAGGACGCTTCACCGGCTCCGGCCCCGACGGGCTGATCGTGCGCTGGGACGACGCAGAACTCACCCAGTACACCCACGTGAGCCCCGACGGATTCACCGGCGAAAAACGCCTCGCCCCCGCCCGCAACGCCACCTGGCCCAAAGCCCATCAGCTGACGGTGGGGAACTTCACCGGCAGCACCCTGCGCGACGACCTCCTGGTCGTCTGGGACAACGGCAGGGTCACCCTGTTCCCGGACACCGACGCCAACGGACTGCGCGGCGAGGAACAGGTCATCAAAGCCAACACCACCTGGCCGTACGCCGATCGCATCGCCGCCGGCCACTTCACCGGGAAACCCACGGACGACCTCCTCGTGCGCTGGTACGACGGTGAAATGACCATCTACAGCGGCAGCACCTCCGCCGGAATCGGCACCGAACACAACGTCCGGCCCGCCAAATCCGTCTGGAGATACGCCGACATCCTCACGCCCGGCGCCTTCACCGCCAACCAGGTCCCCAACGACCTCTTCGTCAAATGGGAAGGCGGGGCCGTCAGCCTCTACGACGGAGTCGATACGGCAGGACTCCACGCCGAGACAAAACTTTTCGTCCCTTGACCCATCTTTCGTGACGGACCTCTCAATCGGCGCAGCAGCCGCCGTACTTCCAGCACACACCCAGGTGAGGGCCGTCTCGCCCATGGTTCTGACGTCCATTGCGGACGCTGTTCGTGATCTACGGGCGGTGAGGAGCGGCGATGCCTCGTGGGAGCAGGCAACCGCGCTGCACCGGTCAATGGTTACCGGTCCGTCAGACTCGCAGCTGCGAGTCTGACGGACCTGCTGAGGCCGGAGCCCATCCGTCACCCGTGCGATTGATGGCGTTCATGGATGGTCGGCAGGACGCTCTGCAAGAAGCCGTGAAGCCCACCAAGAGCCCGGACCCGAGCAGCACCGCCGGGCTCACGCCGTGACGGGCGCAGACACCCTCCCAATACACCCGAGCCGCACCGGCCCTACCGCTCGGCCAGGCGCAGCGGGCGTGTCATGCACGCGAAGACGGGCGAGTCGGGGAACGGCTGCTGGCTGGCCACTTGCTCATAGCCCCAGGACTGGTAGACGGCCCGGACCTTGCCGCCGCCGGCCTCCGGGTCCACCAGGAGCGTCACCCGCTCCTCGGTGCGCCCGGCAAGGAGCGAGTCATGAAGGCGCCGTGCGGCCCCCCGGCCGCGCCAGGGCTTGCGGACGCAGATCTCCTGGAACGCCAGCGTGCGGGAGCCTGTCTCGGTCGTGTACCCGTCGGGGACCGGGGTGGTCACTGAGGACCACCAGCGGGTGTCGGGAGCGAGCGGGGTCCCGAAGCAGAACCCCACCGGCTCACCCGCCGGAGTCCGGGCGATGACCGTCTGCCAGCCGGGGCGCCGGGCGTAGACGAGGAGCCGTTCGTCGAAGCGGGCGACCGTGTTGAAGGGGTGGTCCAGGAGCCCGAAGTCGCCGCGGACCTCGGCGTGCAGGTCGAGGATCGTCCGGCGTACTTCCTCCACAGTGCTGCTGCGGCGGAACTCCAGAGCATCAGGCATGCAGGGTCTCCTTCCGGTGGGCGGTCCACTCCCGGGCGGGGCGGCTCGCGGGTGCGGTGTCGAGCAGACAGGCCGTGAAGTCGCCGAGCACGTGCGCGGTACGCCCGTGGACCAGAGCCGGATCGAGCGTCCGCGCGGTGGCCACGGCGTGGCCAGCGTCGCCCTGGTGCAGCTGCGCGCGAGCCAGATAGGCTGCGGCCAGGGCGCGATTGCGGAGCATGCCCGGCTTGAGGTGGGCGAGAGTGGCGTGGGCGTGGGCCTCGGCCTGGTCCCAGCAGCGCAGGGTGCTGAGCGTGGCGCAGGAGAGCAGTTCGAGTTCGGCGCGGTCGAAGAACCGCATCCACGTTGGCCGACCGCCGGGGTCCGGGTCGGTACGGGACAGCGCCCGCTGCGCCGCGTCGAGACTGCGCCGCACGGTGACGGGTCCCTCGGTGTACGCCTGGTCCACCGCCAGGCGCGCGTACGTCAGCGACGCATACAGGTGGTCGCTGCGGGCGACCTGGGTACTGCGCGCGGCCTCGGAGGCGGCCAGGGCGTCGGCGGGACGGCCCAGGTGACGGTAGAGCGATCCGGCATGTCCCCACACGGGGACGACGGTCGCAGGATCGCCGGAGAGCGCGGCCAGCGCGATCGCCTGGTTCACATAGCCCTCGGCCGCCGCCAGGCGGCGGTCGTCGATCGCCGCCCACAGCGCGGAGTCCGTGAAGTGCGCGGCCGCCGCATACAGACGTGAGCGGACCCGCCCCGACGCCGAGCCAGAGTTCTGCAGAGTGATGGCCTCCTGGGCCAGAGCGGCCGCGCGCCGCTCGACATCGTCCGTGCCGCCCGCCTGGTCGTCCGCCGCGACCAACTGATCGTGCAGCGTCTCCAGGCGGTCCACGTCCGACAGACCGATTCGCGACGGGCCCGCCCGGCCCGCCCCCGGGACAAGGCCAGCAGCGGCCGCAGCAGCAGCCGGGGCCGCGCGCAGGAGAGCACGACGGTACACAGGATCCTCCTCCCGGAAGCCGGGCGGCGGGACGAAACCCAGATCAGCGGCCGGCCGCTCAAAGACCGTCTCCAGCGCGATCCGCGTCTTCGCCCTCGGCCAGCGCACCCCATGCAGAAGATCATGCACCGACCGCTCCGAGAACGACCCGTACCGCCCCGTCACCCGCTCAACCACCAGATTCATCCGGTGCGCCAGCTGCGGCCGCCCCAGCCCCAACCCGGCCATCGCACCCCGGAGAACCGCATTCTCACCCACCCCCCGAACGTATCGGGACGGGCACGCACGGCCATGTCACGGAGAAGTCAAAACTTCCTGATCCCCAGAGGAAACCCGTGCCCATTCCCTCCTGACCCCCCGGCCGTCTACGGCAGTTGACTCCCCGTAGGCGCGGCGGCCCGCCATCCCCGGCGCGTGCCGCCGTGCCCCTGCCCGGAATTCGAGGAGAACCGTGGACACCGCTGACAACAACACCCGATGGCACCTCACCACCATGATGGCCTCAGACGAAACTCCACTCGACCTCTACACCATCCGAACCACCATCGACCGTGCCCTCCAGCCACGCCCCGCACTCCCCCGCCACGAAGAAATCCACGACATCACACAGGCACTACGCGGACACCTCGGCGAACTCGCCGCCGAATCAGAGAACCGACGCGACGACTGCACCCGCCACACCGCCGACTGGCACCACTGGAACATGCTCTACGACCGCGCACACACCGACCTCGGCCACAGCCCCGGCAACGGACTCCACTCCGCCACCCATATACATGAAAGAACTCGCCCACGCCTGCCGCCACATCCTGGGCGAACTCACCGCATTCTGAACCTCCGGGAAGCGGACGGAGTGTTGATTGCCACTCAGCCGCCCTGCCGACAACCCGGCCCTCGGCGAGCATGAAAGCCGCCCCGTGGGGCGGCTTTCATGCTCGCCGAGGGCACAGCGGCACAAGCTGATCAGCGTCGCGATCAGCTGCAGGACATGGAGTACACAGGGGTGGTAACCTCCGCCCCTGTCGTGACGTCCACGGCAACCCATGTCGCCGGATCGTTCCGCGGCTGGGACGGCACGCACCTGACATCGGTGATGTGGTTTCTGAAGCTGCCATCCGGCACGGCGTTCAGAGTCGCCGTAGGTGTGGATGTACCCGCCGAGCTGGTGCGGCTCCTCATGGACGGTGATGCCGGCGTGAGCACCTGCCCAGCCTGAGCGGTAGCGGACGGCACGGTGAAGGCCACGAGGCACATGGCCCCTGCGGCGGCCCGCACAGAAGCACGAGTTCCTGGCACGGATGATTCCCCCCAATCGACCCTGATGCATCAGTCCCGTGCCTTCCCAAGACCTCACGACAAGAACACCCATATACGGTCGCATTTCTGTTCCTGCGCAAACCTCCCTGGTCCACACGACGAACCGACGCCGTCTCACAGACCACGCAACGCCTCGAAAAGGTCATCGCCGTAATGCGCCCAGCAGATGGCGCTGCCGTCATCGTTGAGACTGCCCATGTACCACTCCGTGTCATCAGCGGACTGCACCAGACACAACGTGCCGAAGCCCAGCACCACCGCGGGAGGTATCACCTTGTCAGCCTCGGGAGAGATAGCCCAGGTCACGGTCCGTTCGGTGTGGAGCGGGACGGCCTCCCGGTCCCCGGACACCTCGCGGATCTGTTGAAGGGACCACCCTGCCGGAAGTCGTGCATCAGTCACACGGAAATGATCTCAGTGCCGACAAGGGCTTTTCCGGTCTCGGGGCGCCGGCGGACCCCGACACAGGGCACGAGCACTCCTGCTGCAGTCCTGTGCGCCCGCCGTCGTTCCGGGTGATGCCCTCGACAGCACATCGCCGGCAGCTGAGGGCGGGCAGGCCCGTACCGGGTTGAAGGGCGTGGTCCGGAACGGGCCGCGCGGGTCCCGGCTCACCGCCGGGCCCACCGGCCGGCCCGGGGACCTTCAGCAGTTCGAGGAGGAGCTGGGCGCTGCCGACTTGGACAACCTGACGGCGGTGCGCCGGATCACCCAGCACTATCGCCACCGCGTCCTGCTGCGGCTCGATCCCGTGGGATCAGCCGCAGTGGGCAGGTCACCCGAGGACGTCATGGCCGAGCTGCGGAGCAAGCTCGCCGACGGGCCGGCCCGGTGACCCACGCGTTCTACTCCGACGCCGCCGAGACGGCCCGCATCGAGCTGACCCGGGACGAGCGGGCCGCCGTCGACCACGTCCGCGCGGCCCTGGAGGCCGACCCCCGGCAGGGCCACCCCATGCCCGACAGCGCCCTGCAGGTGGTCGACCTGTTGCCGGAGGAGACCGGTGGCCGCGGCATCTCGGTGGTGTACCGGTACGGTGACGAGCTCGACGCCGCGCTGATCCTGTGGCTGGTAACAGGGCCATAGCGGCTGGTTCCATAGCGCGGAAGACGAGGCGCTCGCCTCCCTATCACTCTCTGCACGCCCAGGGCCTGCTGCTCATCGCCCGCACTCCGCTCCCAACGGCCGGTGGGCTTTCATCGAGAAGAAGATCGAGGCGCCCCCGGAGCTCCGCCAAGCACAACTCCGCTTCTGAGCACTGCTGTTGATCCACCCGCCGCGTTCCGCATCGCGGTCTACGCACTCAGGCCACGCTCTGTTCCCGCACCGTCCGGTCGGCGCCCTGCCCCGCTCGCACAGCACGGGCCCGGCGCAGGGCGGCGGCCTCGGTTGCCGCAGCCTGGCGGCGGCGCTGCGCGGGGCTCGCATCGATCGGTCAAATGAGATGGCGCAATGGGCTGCTTTCAGAACCGCCCCGGCCGAGGGGGGACGCTTCCGACGTCGGCCACGGGCCGGCTGACGGCCGTGCCCGGGCGGCCCGGCTACGCCAGTAGCCGTTGTCTGATCAGCTCCATTACTTCCGCGTGGCTGCGCTTGCCGTTGTCGGCCGCATGGAAGTGGTTGCCGATGCGCACCGTAACGGTGAGCAGGCAGCGGACCTCGACCTCGTCCTCGTCGGGGCAGAAGGAGGAGAAGAGGGAACGCAGGTATTCCATACGGCGGTTGTCGACGCGCCGGAGGCGTTCGGCGACGGCCGGGTCGCGGCGGGCCCAGTCGCGGATCGCTATGTCGGCGGTGGGGCCCCGCACCGGCCCGTCGGCGGAGGCGGCGACGATGGCGAACAGCCGCTCCAGTTTGGTCCTGGCGTCTCCGCCACCGCTCTCGACCTGCTCGATCACGCTCTCGGTGACCTCGTACTCCCAGGTGTCGAGCATTTCGTCGAGCAGAACGCCCCGGTTCCTGAAGTACCCGTAGAAGCCGCCCTTGCTGACGCCGAGTGCCTGTGCCAGTACCTCGACCCGGACGGCTTCGGGTCCGCCTGCGGCCAGCGCTCGCAAGCCTTCCTCGATCCATTTGCCGCGCGGCGTTCGGGTCGCGCCCATGGTGTGTGCCTCCTCACGTCCGGGCCGAGTATACGGCGGCGCATAGACGGCTCTAGGGTCGATCTATACGCCACCGTATAGACAGGGGCCTTGCTCATGCGACTTCCCCGGACCGCCCACACCGACCGCCCTTGGCGCATTCACGAGTTCGCCGCCGATTTCACGGTCGAGGACGTGTGGGCACTTACCACGCCCGGCGGACCCGACGACCTTGTGTGGCTGGTGCGCCAGATCACCGAGGGGAACAGGAACGGGGTGAACGGAGAAGGCCTCGTCTCCCGCCTGCTTTTTGCCGTCCGCTGGAGGCTGGGAGCAGTGCTCGGCTGGGACGCGTCCGGTACCGGCGTCGGCGCGCGGTCTCCTTCCCTGCGTGACCGGTTGCCGGCGGACCTTCGTGAGGGGCCCCGGGGCCCCGATCTCGGCTCGTCCCCGTTCACCTCTCTCTATCAGAGGGATGACGAATGGGCCGCCGAGATGGGCAATAAGACCGTGCACGGGGTGATGCACATCGGCTGGGTTCCGGACGGGGCCGGCGGCTATCGCGGTCAGATGGCCGTCCTGGTCAAGCCGAACGGGCTGTTCGGCACCCTCTATATGGCGGCGATCAAGCCCTTCCGGTACGTCGTGGTGTACCCGGCGCTGATGCGCTCCATCGGCCGCGAATGGCAGGCGAACGCCGCCCGGCGGAACGCGCCGGCGGGAGATGCCGGAACTCCGCGCCGAACGGTCGCGTCGCTCAGTCGGTCCGGTCGGCCCAGTCGGCGGGGAGGTCGCCGGGGGCCACGGAGATGACGTCCTCGTTGTCCCGGCCGACATGCTCGAAGAGGGTGATCTTCGCGAACTCCGGGACGACGTAGATCGGATACGTCGGTCCCGCATCGCGGTACTCGCGCATCAGGTCCAGGTGGTCGTTCTGAAAGAGGACGGTGCGCTCGCCGTGCTCCCGGATCCACTGCGGGAAGAAGATGGTGCCGTGCAGGCGGCGCTTGCCGGGCAGGACGTTGACGACGACGGAGGTGCCGGTGGGCTCGGTCCAGGAGACCTTGTAGCAGTCGTCGTCCAGCTGGACCAGGTCCACTTCCTGGTCCTTGACCCAGCGGCCGCCGACATGGCCGGAGTGGATGCGGTAGTCGATGGTGCGGTCGTTCTTGACGTACATCTCGCACTGCCAGCCGTTGGCGTACGTGTAGATGAAGCGGTGGCCGACGATGCCGGAGCGGTCCTGCGGGGGGACGGGCTGGTCGACGGTGGTGGTGAACGCTCCGTTGGCTGTCATGGGGAGAGCCTCCTGTTGCTGATGGTGCTCGGGATGCCCGGGGTGTTCGGGCTGTCCCCGGTGCCTGGCGTACTCGTGTGGGGGTAGCTGTGTATGCCCTGTACGTCGACACTATTTGAGTTTGCCACAAAACTATTTTGTTTTCAAAAGCATGCTGCCCGCACAATGGAGTCATGGACACCGCAACCAGGCTCAGCCGGCTCATCGGCCCGCTGCGCCGTGCCGTACTGCGCACCCGGCGGGCCGACGACGGCCTCCCCGACCTTCCCGAGGCGCAGATCGAGCTGCTGCGCCTGCTTGCCGGGAGCAAGCGGCTGACGCCCCGGGAGGCGGCGGCGCGGCTACGCGTCGCCCCTTCGACCATCAGCAACCTCGTACGCACCATGAGCGGTGCGGGGCTCGTCGAACGGACGCCCTCCTCGACGGATCTTCGGACGGTGCACCTGTCCGCCTCGGCGGCCGCCCTCGACATGCTCGACCGCTATGACCGCGTCAGCACGGCCGCCCTGCGGCGGGCCGTGGAGGGGCTGAGTCCGCGGAGCCGGGAGGCGATCGAGCACGCGTTGCCGGCTCTCGACGAATTGCTCGTGGCGCTGGAGGCGGAAGAGGCGGGGGGGTAGAAACGCTCCGGCGACTTACTCCGCGGCTCAGACCGTGTCCTATGTGGTGGGACGTTCGCTAACTGAAGACGGGGCGGGGTACGTGGAGTTGGATTGTTCCGGACGGGCTGTGGGAGATCGCGGAGCCGCTGATCCCGCCGGAGAGGGTACGGCCGCAGGGCGGCGGGATGCCGAACACGCCTGATGAGCCGCTGTTCGCGGCGATCGTGTATGTGCTGGTCAGCGGTTGTGCCTGGCGTCATCTGCCGCCGTGTTTCGGGGTGTTCGAAGTCGACGGCCCACCGCAGGTTCCTGATCTGGTCGCGGGCCGGTGTGTGGGCCCGGCTGCATGAAGTGGTCCTGCACTGGCTCGACGGCGCCAGCCTGGTCGACCTCACCCGCGCCGCCCTTGACTCCCACCACGTCAGGGCCAAAAAAGGGGGGCGGGCTCACGGGCCCGTCGCCCGTGGACCGGGGCAAGCCGGGTTCCACGATGCACGTCCTGCCGGACGCGGCCGGGCTGCCCCTCGTCGTCGGACTCTCCGCCGTGAACACCCACGACAGCCAGGCCCTGAAGCCGATGGTGGAGGGTCTCCGAACGAGGCACGACCCCCACCGCGGGCGGCACTTCAAGCCCCAGCGCCTGCATGCGGACAAGGCAACGCGCCCCCCGCAACTACCTGGCCTTTCGCGGTCTCGCAGCCGCGATCTGCTGCTACAAGCGGCTCATCCGCCCCACCACATAGGACACCGTCAGGACAGCTCCTTGTCGATCGTCGTACCCGGCCACGTCCAGCCGGGTACGACGATCGTGCGCCGAGGCACTTCGAGAGTGTTAATGGCGCCGCGACGGCAACGGTCCCGGCTCAAGGCCCAAGCTGCCGGACGGCGATCCCGGCCGAACAGGTGCGTATCCGAGCTGTTTTGAGCCGTTTGTGGGCACGGTCGGCCGCCCGACAGGCTCCCGGGCCATGACGATGACTCAGCGGGCAGGGATGATCACGACCGCGACGGCGACCCGGCAGGGCACGCATATCCGTTGCTTGTGCGGCCGATGATCCGGCTACCCCGCACCGTGTGTCCGAGCAGGGCGGCCGAGGTACCAGACCGCAGTGCGTCAGCCGGCCGAGCGGGCCGGTAGCCAGGGACTCGCCGCCGGTCTCCCGAAGGCGATCGGCCAGCCGGTCGACAAGCGGCCGCACAGCGGATCCAGCGCATCATCCAGAACCGTCTCTGGGCCGTGTATTGCCGAACCGCTGCCTTCTGTATGGCACGTGCCGTACAGTGCGGTGCATGGGCGAGAAGACGGAAAAGATCACCATCCGGGTGAGCCCGGAGACGGCCGAGCGTCTCAAGCTGCGTGCCGAGGCGGAGCGGACGACGGTCACGGCGCTGCTCACGGAGGCTGCCGAGCGCGATCCGCGTCTGGAACTGGCGGCGGCCCGCTTCAGGGAGTTGATGAAGTCCGGCCTGGTCGAGGAGTTCGCGGCCGCGTTCCCCGACGAGGAACCCGACGCCGCCGGCCGCTCCGGGGCGAAGGCCGCCTGAGCGATGCCGTCCGAGCTCCACGTCGATGTGGCATGGCTTCTTGAGCAGCAGGCCGAGTTCCTTCCCAAGGCCCTCGAGGTGAGCGACTTCTCGGGTCTGGTCGCCGCAGTGGCCCGCCACAAGGTCAATACTCCCAGGCTCGGGTACCTGCCCGACGCCTCGTGGCGTGCGGCCGCGCTGTTCCATGAGATCGTCAGTGTCCGACCGCTGCCCGCGCGCAACCCCACGTTCGCCGCCCTCGTGGCGATCTCCTACATGCAGGCTTCCGGCGAGGGACTCGCCGAGCCCTACGGCGGCTTCATCAACCTCGCCCACGCTGTACGGGCCGGGCAAGCAGACGTGTTCACCTGCGCCGAACGGATCCGCCACTGGCGTATCTGATCACGCTCGGGCCCGGCATGCCCCGCCCATCACCGAGCGCGCCCCGCTGCGCGGCAACGGCATCCGTCTCATGTGTTGCGCCGTGCTCCGCGTTCCGCCCGCATCACGAGTGAAGGGCGGGTGCGGCCCTTCCAACTTGCCGGGGGGCTCCCCCCTCTCGCCGTTCTTGTACTTCGTCGACGGCTGTCAAGCGTCGAGCGACGTTGTGCGCTCTCATGTGAGCTGCGGGTTCACCGAGGCGTGACGATCCTGGTGGATCCCGGTCTTCTCTGCAGCATACGGACGCTCAAGTTCGCGGACGTTGGGTGCTGGAGATGGCATCCGCTGACGCACCCGGCCTGTCCTACCCAGCAGGCAGGATGCAGCATCGGCCTGGCCGTCCTCCAGGTCGCCGACGGCGACTTCTGACTCCGCGAACAGTAGATCGACGTGCTCGCTGCGGCCGTTCGCGATGCGTACGTCGGGCGTGCCGGCGCGCGAGGTCGCCTGCCGAGGTGAGCGCTCAGGTCTCGGTTGACTGTGGCCCGCTCGCCTGCCATGAGCGGCTTCCCGAGGGACTCCGCGATGGTCGCCCGGATCGTCTTCACGTCCAGCGGGACGAGCGCGACCGCGTGGTCGGCGCCGACGTGCAGCACGACGTCACACACCGGGACGGTCACTGCTTCGTGCCCTGGGCGGCGGACAGGCTGGGGAGCATCTCGAACGTGCGCTGTCCTCCGTGGACGGGTCGCCGTGCGTCCGAGGGGACGGGACGAGCGCCAGCCGGGCCCAGGTGAGGCCCTTGGCCTGGGCGGTCTTGGTGAAGTGGCCCTCGGCGCGCAGGAGGTCGTCACCGTGAGGCTGTGTGCAGGTCACCAACACGACGGCCCCGCACCCCCCTTCGCTGTCCGGCAAGTGAGAGCGACCGTACGAACCCGTGCGAGCACCCCCGGACCCTCCCGCCTGCAGAACAGGCCCCCCGAGGGCGCCGGCCTCGCAGCTGTGAAACCGGAATTCGCGGCACAGCGACCCGCATCACCCACCTGCGGCTATCTGCTCCCCGTCATCCCTCACCCCCATGGGGACCCTGGAGCCCCCTCATGTCCCTCTTCGCGCCAGGCCCCACGACACCTTCCCGGGACTCCCAGCGGTCAAGTGCCCGTGCGACGACACCCCGAGCGTCCGGGACGGCAAGCTCGGCAACCACTTCCCGCCCATGTGGTCGGGGCGCCCGGCGACCCTCAAGGACCCCTTCCTGCCGGGCAACTCCCTTGAGTGTCTTTCGAGGACGTGCAGGTCTCGGCGACCGTACCGGCTTCACGGATACCGAAGTCGACTACGAGCGCCGCTTCATCCGGCACGAGCGGGAAGGCGTCGTGACCCGCAAGGGCGCCACGTTCGTAGCCGTCGGCTGCGTCCCCGACGCCCTGGGTGACAAGGCCCGTCTGAAGAAGGCCTTCCGGTAGCGGCTGCTGAATTTCCCACGGGGTTGGCCCTGGCCTGGGCCGATGCAAGACCGTCTCACGAACGGGCTCGTCGCCAACGCACTTTCGCAGGGGGCCTCGATCGCTTCCCTGCGCGCGCCGCGCACTCCTGCGCGCCGGGCGCGCCCTCCTGCACAACCCCTCGCCTGCTCTGGCCCACCGCCGCACTACGGGCGCATGTTTCTGTCTTCGGCTCAGGTCGGCAGCCCGTGGCTGCCGTACTGCGGAATACGGAGGCGTATGTGGCCAGGTTTCGGAACGATGTGCGGGTGCGGTGTGTTCTCGGGCTGGCCGCGCTGCTGGCAGTGTGTGTGCCCAGCGGGGCAGCGCAGGCAGCGCCGGCCTCGTGCCAGGGGGCCGACGTCCCCGTCACCGGTGTCGTGGAGACGACGATGCACGGCACCTTGTGCGTGCCCGCGGGTGGTACGGCCGACACGGTGGCGGTGCTGGTGCCCGGCGCGACGTACAACCACACCTACTGGGACTTCCCGTACCAACCCCAGACGTACAACTTCCGCCAGGCCATGAACAGTTCCGGTTATGCCACCTTCGTCGTGGACCGGCTCGGAACCGGCGCGAGCTCACGCCCGCCCAGCGCCCTGGTCACCGCGTCCGTCCAGGCAGGGGCCGTGCACCAGGTGATCCAGGCCCTGCGCGGCGGCCGGATCGGCGGCACGAACTTCCGCAAGGCCATCCTCGGCGGCCATTCGCTCGGCTCGCTGATCAGCGTCATCGAAGCGGGCACCTACAACGACGCGGACGCCGTGGTGCTCACAGGCATCACCCACCGGATCATCGCCACGAGCGTCGTGGACATCTTCACCTCGTCCTTCTACCCCGCGGACCAGGACCCGGCATTCGCCGGAAAAGCCTATGACCCGGGGTACCTGACCACGAGGCCCGGCACCCGGGCCGCCGACTTCTACGCCCCCGCCACCACCGACCCGGCGGTGGTCACCACGGATGAGGCCACCAAGGACGTGTTCAGCACCGCCGAGGCGGCCGACGGTCTCGGCGTGGCCGACCTCCTGCCGTACTCCCGCCAGATCCAGCACCCGGTCCTGCTCACCGTCGGCGACCAGGACAGATTCTTCTGCGACTCCCAGAGCGGCAACTGCGCCAGCGCGGCGGCACTCAAGGCCCAGGAGGACCCGTACTTCGGATCTGCGGCCTGCCTGCACACCTACGTCCAGCCCGGGGCGGGCCACGACCTGAACCTGGCCACCAACACCGCCCCGTACCAGCAGGCGGTACGGGACTGGGCCGACGCGTTCGTCGGAGCGGGGCCCGAACCGATCACGCCGCCCGCGAAAGCCTGTGCCTGATGCCGCATCACAGGCGCGGGCCGGACCACCCGGCCACCCGAAACCCGGGCCCAGCGTGACTGCTTCCCCGCAGGGAAGCAATCGAGGCCCCCTGTGATCCGGTTTTCTTGAGGCCGGACTGCGCCGTCGGCAAGGGGCTGCTGGGTTTCGTCCGGTCCCCTCGTCAAGCTGCATGCGGACCTGAACAACGAATTCCACGGACGCGTCCGCACCGAAACACGGCACACGCTCTGGGCGCGGGAGACGCCCTCGGTCCGTCGGCCCGGGGAGATCACGCAATGCCGAAAGTTGACAAAACCCAGGACGGGGAAGGGTATTGCCGCGCCGCACGCGCGGCGGCGGGCCGGATCATCCGGACGCCGGGCCTCATTTCTGAAGCATTCCTGAATTTCCTTCACCTTGACCTTCCCCATACCAATTCCAGAGGAATTAACTCTGCCCGGAGAATTTGACGCGCCCTCGCGGTCTGTGCCACAGTCGCCGTGAACAGCCTGATCGTGAGCATGTTCAACGATCTCGTCGAATGTTCACATTCTTCTGGTGCCATGAGTGAGGGAGGTGGTCGTTGTGCGTCTCAGCGAACCTCCCAGTCCTCTTCTCCCGACCTGCCGCTGAAGCAGGCCACCAGTCTTCCCATCCCCTCCCCCAGGGACCTCTGTCCCAAGGGGTTCTCGGATGTTTCCCACTGCCCTCCAGGGCTGTCTGCAGCACCGGTTGCCCGTACTTTTCGCGCGCCCGGCGACTCTCCTACATACCTCAGGTTTTCCATGTCGAAACTCCGTGCATTTCCGTCACGCGGTGCGATACGCGTCGCCCGCACGCGCCCGATCGACGTACTTGTTCTCTGCGGCATCGTCGCGCTCTTCTACGGACTCGTCCGGGTCGGTGCCACCACCGACCAGCCCGTCCGATCGGGCAACCCGATAGCAGTCTCGACGGACCCGGGTGAACTCCCCTACTACGCCGCCCGCTCCGTGCTGCGTATGTTCGCGGGCCTGGTTCCGTCCATTGTCTTCACCTTCGTCTTCGGTACCTGGGCCGCCCGCTCCCGGCGCGCCGCAAAAGTGATCGTTCCCGCCATCGACATCCTGCAGTCGGTCCCGGTACTCACTTTCCTGAGCATCACCGTGACGGGCTTCATCGCCCTGTTCCCCCATTCCACCCTCGGACTGGAATGCGCGTCGGTCTTCGCTGTTTTCACCGCGCTCGTCTGGAACATGGCCCTCGCCTTCTATCAGTCCCTCATAACCCAGCCGAAAGAACTGGACGAGGCGGCCCGGCTGATGCGGCTCACCCGCTGGCAACGCTTCTGGACGGTGGATGTACCCAGCGGAATGATCGCCCAGGTCTGGAACGGGATGATCAGTTTCGGCGCGGCCTGGTTCGCGCTGTGCGCGTCGGAGACCATCAGTGTCAACGGCAAGGACAATGCCCTGCCGGGAGTGGGCTCGTATGTCGCCCAGGCGCTGGACAACGGCGAAGGCGAACGGGTCGCCCTGGCCGTCGTAGTCATGGTCGTCATGGTCGTGGCCGTCAATTTCCTCTTCTGGCGGCCGATCACCGCCTGGGCCGAGCGGTTCCGCACCGAGGACTGCGAAATCGCCGAGCAGCCCCGCAGCTGGTTCCTCCAACTGCTGCGCCGCTCCACTCTCCCCGGCCGGCTGGGCCGCGTGCTGCGCCCCGTCGGGGAACGGCTGGACCGCGTCATGCGCGTTCTGGGCACCAGCCCGGGCCGGCTGCACCACAACCCGGTGCGTCGCACATACGCGGACATCCTCTTCTACGCCGTCTACACGGTGGTCGTCGTGTGGGGCCTCTACCGGGCGTTCTCCTACGTCCTGGCCAATGTCCCCGTCCCCGAGATCGGGCACGCCGCGCTGATCGCCCTGCTCACCTACGGCCGGGTCCTGCTCCTTGTGGCCTTCTCCACGGTCGTCTGGGTGCCCATCGGCGTGTGGATCGGCATGAATCCGAAGGTCAACCGGCTCGCCCAGCCCGTCGTTCAGATATTGGCCTCGTTCCCGACCAACTTCGTCTTCCCGCTGGCCGTCGTCGTGCTCGGCGCCTCGGGCGTCTCCCTGAACTGGGGCTGTGTGGCCCTGATGGCTCTCGGGGCCCAGTGGTACGTCCTGTTCAACGTCATCGCCGGAGCGAGCGCCATCCCCGGTGACCTGCGCGAAGCTGCCGCGGACCTGGGCCTGCGCGGCTGGCTGCGCTGGAAGTCCCTGATCCTGCCGGCGGTGTTCCCGTCCTACGTGACGGGAGCGCTCACCGCCTCCGGCGGCGCCTGGAACGCCTCCATCCAGGCAGAGATCATCAACTACGGTTCGACGACCTTGACCGCCATCGGAATCGGCGCCTACATCCAACAGGCCACGTCCGACGGCGACTTCTCCCGCAACTTTCTCGGCGCCGTCATCATGAGCGTCTACGTCGTCGTCCTCAACCGGCTTCTGTGGCGCCCTCTCTACCGCTTCGCCGAGAAGCGCTGCGCTCTTCTGTAACCCACAAACCCACATCTGCACCTCAAGGAATCACCTCCATGAGCACGTCCGTCATTTCCACTCAGAACATCAACAAGTCCTTCCCCGGCCACAACGGGGGCGTCCTACCAGTCCTGCAGGACATCAACATCACCGTGCGCGAAGAGGAAGTCGTCGCTCTGCTCGGCAAGTCGGGCTCCGGAAAGTCCACTCTGCTGCGCCACATCGCCGGCCTGCTCGCTCCGAGCAGCGGACTGGTCCGTTACCGCGGAAAGCCCGTCGAAGGGCCCAATCCCGGCACCGCCATGCTGTTCCAGTCCTTCGCCCTCATGCCGTGGCTGACCGTCCAGCAGAACGTCGAGCTCGGGCTCCGCGCCCGGGGCATCCTCCCCCGTGAACGCGCGCTCCGCGCTCTGCAGGCCATCGACATGGTGGGCCTCGACGGCTTCGAGAACGCCTATCCCAAGGAACTCTCCGGCGGCATGCGCCAGCGCGTCGGCTTCGCCAGGGCCCTGGTCGTGGAACCGGACGTCCTGCTGATGGACGAGCCCTTCTCCGCCCTCGACGTCCTGACCGCACAGACCCTCCGCACCGAACTCACGGACCTGCTCACTCACCCCGACAGTCCGACCCGCACCGCTGTCCTGGTCACCCACAACATCGAGGAGGCCGTCCAGCTCGCCGACCGCATTCTGGTCCTGGACGCCAACCCCGGCCGTATCAAGGCGGAGATCTACGTCCAGCTGCCGCGTCCCCGCGACCGTGACACGGTCGATTTCACCGCCGTGGTGAACGAGACCTACGAGGCCCTCACGGGCGAACGCGGTACTCCCCCGACGCGCCCCATGAACGCCGGTGACCACTTGCTGAGCGCGGGAGCGCCCATACCGTCGGCCACCGTCGAATCCCTCGCCGGTCTCCTCGAATTCCTCGACACCCGAGGCGGTTCCCTCGAACTGGCGCCCCTCGCCAACGCGCTCTCCTACGAGATCGACGACCTGATGCCCGTGGTGGAGGCAGCGCAACTCCTCGGCTACGCGAAGATCGCCGCCAACTGCCTGAAGCTCACCGCATCCGGCCGGGCCTTCACCCGGACGGACATCCTCCCGCGTAAACAGCTCTTCGCCGGCGCCGCACTCGCCAACGTTCCTCTCATGGCCACCATCCGCACCCTTCTCCTCGCCTCCGGCAACAGGCGGATACCCGAGTCGTACGTCATCGACCGTCTCTGCGGAAACTTCACCGATCACACCGCACACCAGCAGCTCAACACGGCCATCGCCTGGGGCCGTTACGCCGAGTTGTACGAGTACGACGCCGACGACCGGGTTCTCCTTCTGCCGCCGGGCTCTGCCGGACGCTGATGTCACCCTCCGAGCTGCTCCGGGTGCACGCGGAGCAGCATGTGCAGGTCGAGTGAGCGCGGGGCGTCGCGCCAGGTGGGGCCGAGGAGCCGGTCGAGGACGGCGAGGCGCTGGTAAAGGGTGTTGACGTGGATGCCGAGTTCCTTGGCGGCGGGTGCGGCCCGGCCGCCGTGGTCCAGGTAGGCCTTGAGGGTGGGGAGAAGCGGCACGCTCCGCCGTTCCTGTTCCCTGAGCACGGCGCCGAGTGACTCCTCCAACTGGGCCCGAAGCTGGTCGCGTCCGGTGTGGCTGAGCAGGACGCGGTAGATGCCGAGCTCGTCGGCGGTGACGACGGTGCCGGTCCGGCCGAGGGTCAGGAGCGCGTCGAGAGTGGCGACGGCGTCGCGATAGCGGTGGTGGAAGTCCGCCGGTCCGGTGGTGGGCCCTGCGATGCCCGCCGTGACCGTGGCGAGCCGGCCCCCGGTGCGGCCCGTCCGTGCCAGGGCCTCCGGGTCGCCGGTGGGTACGACGGCGACGAGCCGGGGGCCGTCAGCGGCGATCACCGTCCCCGCGGGGAGCCCCAGCGCGTCGATCTCGCCTCGCGCCCGCTGCCGGTCCTCACCCGGCTCGACGGCGACCAGGCAGTACCGGGTGGACGGCTCAAGGCCCGCGTTGCGCATCCGCTGGCGCAGCGCCGCCGGGTCGGGCTCGGGACGCAGCAGCAAGTCGACCACGAGAGCGTCGCGGCTGAGCCGGGTCGCTTCCGCGACCGCGCGCTCGCCGACGACGGCGAGGGCGAGAACGGGAGCGGCCCGGTCGAGGAGCAGCCGGTCGTGGTCGGTGTCCTCGCCGCCTACGAGCACCATGACGCCGACTACCAGCCGACCCGCGACGACGGCCCTGGCCAGGCCGGCTCCGCCGTCGAGCGGAACGACGGCGAAGCCGTGTTCCGGCTGCTGGTCGAGCAGGGAGGCGAGCAGGGAAGGGAGCTCCGGCAGCCGGTCGGCGAGGTCGGGGGGCACGCCGTCGCGCGCGTCGACGAAGGCGATGTCTCCGGTGGCTGCCTGTGCGATCTCGTGCACGAGGCCGTCCACCCCACCGCCGCGCAGTACCACTCCGGTCAGCTGCCGGTCCCAGGCCAGGGTCCGGGCCAGTTCCTCGTTGGCTGCGGCGAGACGCTCGGCTGTGTTCTGGTACCGCTCCAACGCGGCCGCGTTGTCGATCGCGATCGCCGCGTGCGAGGCCATCGCCGACAGGAGGGTGATCTCCTCCTCGGTGAACTGACGCTCCCGTCGCTTGCAGACGAACAGCGCGCCGATCACCTCATCTCGCACGACCAGGGGCACCCCGAGCAGCGCCTGGAACCTCTCGGCGGCCGCCACCGCGTCGTACGAGTCGTGGACGAACGCGGACTCCGTCGAGTAGTCACTGGTCCAGATCGCCTCGCCCCGTGTGATGACAGCGCCGAGCATTCCGGCCGTACGGGGCGCGCGCAGTCCTCGCAGGTGCGGGGTGAGGGCGCCGCTCGCGACTTCGAGGACGACGCTGTCGCCCCGGACCAGACCGATGTACGCGAGGTCGACGCCCAGCAGCCGGCGGGACTGCGTGGTGATCTCCGGCAAGAGCTCCGATGGCTGCCGCACCCCGGCCAGCAGCGCGGCGATGTCGTTCAGCGCGGCCAGTTCCGAGGCCCGACGGCGCCGCTCGTCGAGCCGTGACTTCAGCCGCAGTACGGCACTCGCCTCCCGGTCCACGCGCGTGGCGTCGGCGCCTCCGCGCAGCAGCCCGTCGCGGTGCCGGTCGATGGTCTCGGCCGACGCTCCCGCCAGGAGCAGATCGAGCCAGGAGTCGTCCATGAGCCGCCCTTCATGTGTGCAGACCTCACATGGAAAAATACCCGACCGGGAAGATTTGCATATATCTTCCCCTGGCTCACGGATCTAGCGTGAGGGCATGAACGAAACGAAGAATGCAGCCACTGTTCCGGATTCGCAGCACGGAAAGTTCGGCGAAGTGAATGTCTTCCAGGCCGGCCTCGGCGGTCTCCCCTACCCTCCGGAGAACCTTTCCACGGCGGAGGAGCGTCTGCTGCGCAAGCGTGAACTCGCTGCCGCCTTCCGGCTGTTCGGGAAGTTCGGATTCTCCGAGGGTGTCGCCGGTCATGTCACGGCCCGCGACCCGGAATTCCCCGACCGCCTCTGGCTCAACCCGTTCGGCAAGAGCTTCAGTCAGATAAAGGTCTCCGACCTGATCTGTGTCAACGATGCCGGCGAGGTTGTCGAGGGCGACGGCATTGTCAACCGGGCTGCCTTCTGCATCCATTCGGAGGTCCACAAGGCCCGTCCGGACGTCGTCGCCGCCGCCCACACCCACTCGCTGTACGGCAAGGCCCTCGCCTCACTGGGCAAGCGCCTGGAGCCGATCACCCAGGACGCCACGGCGTTCTACCGGGACCACGGCCTGCACACCGAGTACGGCGGCCCGGCCGGCTACAAGGAGGAGGGGCAGCGGATCGCGGAGGCCGTCGGCTCCACCAAGGCCGCGGTCCTGCAGAACCACGGCCTGATCACGGTGGGGCACAGCGTGGGCGAGGCGGCCTGGTGGTTCATCACCATGGAGCGCTCCTGCCAGGCGCAGCTCGTCGCCATGGCCGCAGGTCACCCGATCCACATCGACCACGAGACCGCCGAGTTCTCCCGCAAGGAGGTCGGTTCCCACTACGCGGGCTGGCTCAGCTTCCGCCCGCTGTGGGACCAGATCACCGCCGAGCAGCCCGACCTGTTCGACTGATCCCCCGCTACCGGATGGCCCCGCCCGGCGGGCGCCGGGCGGGGGCCGTACCGGCCGCTCAGCCGGCGACAACGGTGGGAGTTCCCGTACCTCGCATCCCGTCGGCGAGTTTGAGCGCTTCCTCGATGAGTGTCTCGACGATCTTCGACTCGGGGACGGTCTTGATGACCTCGCCCTTGACGAAGATCTGGCCTTTGCCGTTCCCCGAGGCGACACCGAGGTCGGCCTCGCGGGCCTCTCCCGGGCCATTGACGACACAGCCCATCACGGCCACTCGCAGGGGGACGTCGAGACCCTCAAGGCCGGCGGTCACTTTGTCGGCGAGGGTGTAGACGTCGACCTGGGCCCGGCCGCAGGAGGGACAGGAGACGATCTCCAGGCCGCGCTCGCGCAGGCCGAGGGATTCGAGGATCTGAATGCCGACCTTGACTTCTTCGACCGGCGGGGCGGAGAGGGAGACCCGCAGGGTGTCGCCTATGCCCTGGGCGAGCAGGGCTCCGAAGGCGACGGCGGACTTGATGGTGCCCTGGAACGCGGGCCCGGCCTCGGTGACACCGAGGTGGAGCGGGTAGTCACAGCGTTCGGCGAGCAGCCGGTAGGCGTGAATCATGACCACGGGGTCGTGGTGCTTGACCGCGATCTTGAAGTCACGGAAGTCGTGTTCCTCGAAGAGCGAGGCTTCCCAGAGGGCGGACTCCACCAGTGCCTCGGGAGTGGCTTTTCCGTATTTCGCCAGCAGCCGCTTGTCCAGGGAACCCGCGTTGACACCGATGCGGATCGACGTCCCGGCATCGGCGGCCGCCCGGGCGATGTCCTTGACCCGGTCGTCGAACTGCTTGATGTTTCCCGGGTTGACGCGCACCGCCGCGCACCCGGCGTCGATGGCCGCGAAGACGTACTTCGGCTGGAAGTGGATGTCTGCGATGACCGGGATCTGGGACTTCTTCGCGATCGCGGCGAGCGCGTCGGCGTCGTCCTGGGTGGGACAGGCGACGCGCACGATCTGGCAGCCGGCGGCGGTCAGTTCGGCGATCTGCTGCAGGGTGGCGCCGATGTCGGAGGTGCGGGTGGTGGTCATCGACTGCACCGATACGGGTGCGCCGCCGCCGACGGGCACGGTGCCGACCCGGATCTGCCGGCTGGTGCGGCGCTCGGCCAAGGTGAGCGGAACGGACGGTATGCCCAGGGAAACGGAGGACACAGTGGCTCCTTGCCGTGGGAGCAATGGGAGTTCTTCGCTGAGCCGCGTCGCCCGCTGCACCGGAGCAGCTGATTCACCGATTCGAAGGGGCGAAAAGGCCGTGCGGCGAAGCTAACTGACGTCGCATGGCGCGACAAGCTTTCCGATGGACTGAGGACATTGGTCCCGGAACTCCGGCCCGACCATGAGTCTTCGGTCCCTGAAGAGAAAGGCCCAAGGTCCTTCGCATGCCTGGACCGGGAAAAGAAACGCCATTCGGCGTCGGCCGCCGAGCGAGCGTGCGTCCCATGCTCGGTTCCGGCCTGGGCGACACCACCTCCGCACGGTCGCTGCGCGGAGGTGTTTCGCATGGGGTTGGCGGCCGCGGCGATGACCCTGCTGCGTCCGGATCGCCCATGGTGGCTACTGATCACCGTGGTGATGGTGTTCCAGCCGAACGATGCGCTGGTCCACCCACGGGTGTTGCGGCGTGTCGTCGGCACCGTCACCGGTGTGGCCGCCGCGATGGGGCTGTCGTACCTGATGAGCGTGTCCGTGCTGGTGCTGGCCGTACCGACCACCGGCATCGGAATGACCAACTGTGTCCGGCCCTTCCGGGCCGCCTGACCATTTATGGAGGAAGTATGCCCTTGCTGCAGCCCAGCCCTGAAAGGCTTCGTCCGGCGCCGGTCGGCCCGGCGGGTGACCGATTGCCCGATGAGCTCGCGGGTGGTACCCCGGAGCGGCTGCGGGACGATCTGATCCGGCTGATGGGAGAGGGCAAGGTTCTGCACCATGTGTCGGACCTGGTCAAGTACGCCTCCGACGCCAGCCCTTATCGGTTCGTCCCGCAGGTCGTGGTGATCGCGGAGACCGTCGACGACATATCAAAGCTGTTCGCCTACGCGCACGAGCACGGCCGCAAGGTGGTGTTCCGGGCAGGTGGCACGTCGTTGAACGGTCAGTCGCAGGCCGAGGACATCCTGGTGGACGTACGGCGGCACTGGACGGGGGTGGAGGTGCTCGACGGCGGTGCTCGCGCCCGTATCGCCCCTGGCACCACCATCGTCAAGGCGAACATCGCGCTGTCGCGGCACGGCCGCATCCTGGGTCCGGACCCGGCCAGCGCGCGTGCCGCCGCGATCGGCGGCACGGTCGCCAACAACGCCTGCGGCATGACCGCGGGCACCACGCGCAACTCGTACAAGACCCTGGACGCGGCCACCCTGGTGCTGCCGTCGGGCACCGTCGTCGACACGGGCGCTCCGGACGCCGACGAGAAGCTGTGGGCGGCCGAGCCGCGGCTGTGCGAGCAGTTGACAGCGCTCAAGGCCGAGGTCGAGGCCGACCCGGAGCTGGTCGCCCGCATCCGCAAGAAGTACTCCATCAAGAACACCAACGGCTACCGGCTCGACGCGCTGCTCGACGGCGCGACCCCGGCGCAGATGCTGCGCGGGCTGGCCGTCGGCTCCGAGGGGACGCTGGGCTTCATCGCCGACACCGTCTTCAGAACCCTCCCGCTGGAACGGTTCACCTGCACCGGGCTGCTGTTCTTCCCGACGCTGGAGGCAGCCGCGGCGGCGGTGCCCTTGTTCAACGAGGCCGGCGCGCGTGCCGTGGAGGTGATGGACGGCAGCACCCTGCACGCCTGCTCGGAGATGGACGGCGTCCCGGACGACTGGGCCCGCGTGCCGCGCGAAGTCACCGCGCTGCTGGTGGAGTTCCGCGCCTCCGGCGAGGAAGGCCGGAGCCGGCATGCCGAGGCGGCGTCCCAGGTCATGGCAGGGCTCGACCTGGTGTCCCCGGTGCCGTCGATCACGAACGAGTTCGTCACCGACGCCAAGACGATCACCATGTACTGGCACGCCCGAGAGGCGGTGGCGGCCGTGGTCGGCGCTGCCCGTCCCTCGGGCACCACCATGATCGGCGAGGACTTCGCGGTGCCGCCGGAGCACCTGGCCGATGCCGTGGTACTGCTGCAGGACCTGCTGACCCGCTACGGCTTCGATGCGGCCGTGGCCGGCCATGCCGCGCACGGCAACCTGCACTTCCTGCTGGTCTTCGACCCCTCCGAACCAACGGAGGTCGAGCGCTACGCGGCCTTCATGGACGCGTTCTGCCACATGGTGGTCGAGCGCTTCGACGGCTCGCTCAAGGCCGAGCACGCCACCGGCCGCAACATCGCCCCCTTCCTGGAACTGGAATGGGGTCCGCGCGCCACCGAGGTCATGTGGCGGATCAAGGAGATCATCGACCCGCACCGGGTACTCGGTCCGGGAGTGATACTCACCCGCGACCCGCGCGCGCATCTGAAGGGTCTCAAGACCATCCCGACGGTGGAGGAGATCGCCGACAGGTGCATCGAGTGCGGATTCTGCGAGCCGGTCTGCCCGAGCCACGATCTGACCAGTTCCCCTCGCCAACGCATCGTGCTGCGCCGCGAGATGATGCGCCAGGGCGAGCCGTCCCCCGTGCAGGACAAGCTGGTCGAGACCTACGGGTACGACGCCGTGGACACCTGCGCCGGTGACTCGACCTGCAAGATCGCCTGCCCGGTGGGCATCGACACCGGCGCGTACATGAAGGCGTTCCGACATCAGCGGCACAGCGAGCGGGAGGAACGCACCGCCGAGCGCGTGGCCGAGCACTTCGGCACGGTGGAAACCGTCGCCCGCATCGGGCTGGGCGCGGCCGCCGCGACCCCGGATGCGGTGCTGAGCGCCTCGACCAGGCTCGCCCGCAGGGCGATACGGCCGGACCTGGTGCCGGAGTGGCTGTCGGAGATCCCGACCGCCGCGCCGAAGCGGCTGCCGGTCACCGACGAACAGCTCGCGGTCGCGGTGTACTACGTGGCCTGCGTCAACCGGATGTTCGACTCCCCGGACGGCGTCGGCTCACTGCCGGAAGCGATCGTCCAGTTGTCGGCCCGGGCCGGCAAGCCCGTGTGGATCCCGACGGACATGAAGGGCTCCTGCTGCGCCACCATCTGGCACTCGAAGGGCTACGAGGACGGCAACGCCCTGATGGCGAACCGCATGGTGGAACTGGCGTGGGAATGGACCGGACACGGCAGGTTGCCGCTGATCGTGGACGCGTCCTCGTGCACGCTCGGCATCGCGGCCGAGGTGGTGCCCTACCTGACCGAGGAGAATCTGGCCAGGCACCGGCAGCTGACGGTGGTCGACTCCATCGTGTGGGCGGCGCGAGAGCTGCTGCCGCACCTTGAGATCACGCACAGGATCGACGCGGCCGTGCTGCACCCGACGTGCTCGATGCGGCATCTGAAGGACGTGGACGCCCTGGAGGAGATCGCCCGGGCGTGCGCGCGCGAGGTGGACACACCGGTGTACGCGGAGTGCTGTGGCTTCGCCGGCGACCGGGGCATGCTGCACCGGGAACTGACGGAGACCGCGACCCGGCTCGCATCACAGGAGGTCGCCTCCCGCGATTACGACGCGCACTTGTGCGCCAACCGGACCTGCGAGATCGGTATGGAACACGCTACCGGCAAGCCGTACCACTCGGCGCTGATCGAGCTGGAACGCGCCACCCGACCGCGCCCCTGACGTTCCGGGTGTCCGACCCGTGTGGCCGCTCGCGGGGTGGGGCCGAAGACCTCACCCCGCGGGTGGGGTCAGCTCGGGGGTGCGGGGAGGCGGAGGTCGGTGCTGCTGAGGCCGAGGCGGCGGAGGATGCCGCTGATGTGCTCCTGAAGGAGGGCGCGGGCGGTGTGGGCATCGCCCTCCTGGAGGGCGCGGGCGATCCGGTGGTGTTCCTCGATGTCCTCGGCGGCGTGTTCGGGGCCCGTGAGGGAGGCTTCCGCCAGGCGTCTCTGCTGGTCCCACAGGGAAGCGTAGATCCCGCCGACGACCGAGTTGCCCGCCGCCGACAGAAGACGGGAATGGAAGTCCCGGGCGGCCTCGACCGTGCCGCCACCGGCAGAGGGCGGGCCGGCGTCCGCCGCCGCCAGCTCCCCGCCCAGCTCCTTCAGCGCCTCTTCCCCGCGGGCGGTGACCGTGTCCAGCGCGTACGTCTCCAGCAGCAGCCGGGTCTCCATGATCTCCCGGCCCGCGCTCAGACTCACCGGCACCACCAGCGCACCGCGCTTGGGGTACAGCCGCAGGAATCCCTCGGACTGCAGACGCAGGAACGCCTCCCGCACCGGGGTGCGCGACACACCCAGCTCCGCCGCCACAGCCCCCTCCGACAGCAGGGCACCCCCCGCATAAGTGCCGTCCAGAAGCTGCGTCTTGACGTGCTCGTAGGCCCGGTCGGCCGCTGGTGTTCCCCTGCTCATCCCCTCATTATGCCGTCTCCGCCTTACACGCCCGCAACAACAGATACAAACTTGCATCCATAACGCCACCCCACCGGACCGGCCGCATCCGGACGCCTCTCCCGTCCTCGCATGTATGCTTGCATGCAAGGATCCACGCCAGAGAAGGACGCCATGCGCACCGCACTCTTCGTGACATGTCTCAATGACGCGCTCTATCCCCGGAGCGGGCAGGCCACCGTCGCCCTGCTCCGCCGGCTCGGCGTAGAGGTGGACTTTCCCCGGGAGCAGAGCTGCTGCGGGCAGATGCACTACAACACCGGATACCGGGCCGAGACCGCCAGGCTCGCCCGCCACTTCGTGAAGGCCTTCGAGGGCTACGACGAGATCGTCGTGCCGTCCGCCTCGTGCGGCGGCATGCCCTCCGAGTCGTACACGGTCGCCGCGGAGTCCGTGGGCGACGCGGGTCTGCTCAGGGACGTGCGTGAGCTCGCGCCCCGGGTGTACGAGCTGACCACCTATCTCACCGACAAGCTCGGCAAGGAGGACGTGAGTGCCTTCTTCCCGCACCGCGTCACCTATCACCCGACCTGTCACAGTCTGCGGGCGGGTGCTCTGGGGGATCGCCCGTACCGACTGTTGCGGGCCGTCAAGGGGATCGACTTCGTCGAGCTGCCGGCCCAGGAGGAGTGCTGCGGCTTCGGCGGCACCTTCTCGGTGAAGAACGGGGCGGTGTCCGGGGCCATGAACGGGGACAAGGCCCGGCACGTGCTGGAGACCGGCGCTCATGTGCTGGCCGCCGTCGACAACTCGTGCCTGATGAACATCGGCGGCCGCCTCGCCAAGGACGGCCACCCGGTCCGGACCATGCACCTGGTCGAGATCCTGGCCAGGACGGAAGCGGACGGTCCCATGGACGGCATCCCGGTGGTACAGGCAGGAGCGGCCCGATGAGCAAGACCTTCGTCAACTGGCCCACGTTTCCCGAGGCAGCCGTGGGGGCGACCGCGGACGGGCAGTTGCGTGCCAATGTGCGCCGTGCGACGCACACCATCCGCGGCAAGCGGGCCCAGCTGGTCGCCGAGCGGCCGGACTGGCAGGACCTCAGGGACACGGCGGCCGCGCTCAAGGACGAGGTGCTGGGCCACCTCGACACCTACCTGGAGCAGCTGGAGGACAAGGTGACCGCGGCAGGCGGCACGGTCCACTGGGCAGCCGACGCCGCCGAGGCCAACCGGATCATCACCCGCCTGGTCCACGAGACCGGCGAGACGGAGATCGTCAAGGTCAAGTCGATGCTCACCGAGGAGATCGGCCTCGACCAGGCGCTGGAGGAAGCCGGGATCAGCGCCCGCGAGACCGATCTCGCCGCGACCATCGTGCAGTTGGGCGACGATCTGCCCTCGCACACGGGGACGGGCCGCGCGCCTTCCACCTGGTCCTCGTCGACAACGGCCGTACCCGCGCGCTCGCCGACCCCGTCGGCCGGCAGGCCCTGCGCTGCATCCGCTGCGGCGCCTGCATGAACATCTGCCCCGTCTACGAGCGCACCGGCGGCCACGCGTACGGCTCGGTCTACCCCGGCCCGATCGGCGCCATCCTCAACCCCCTGCTCAAGGGCCCCGACGACCCCCAGACCGCCTCCCTGCCCTACGCGTCCTCGCTGTGCGGAGCGTGCAACGAGGTCTGCCCGGTCAGGATCCGCTTCACCGACGTACTCCTCAAGTTGCGCTCCGACGTCGCCGAGGGCGACGCGAAGGTCCAACACCCGGCGGAGCGCGTGGCGTTGAAGGCGGTCGAGACCGTCATGGAGCACAACCCCATGTGGAACGCGGCCATCAAGGCAGCCGGCAAAGTCGGGGCGGCGGTGCCCAGGAAGATGAGGATGCCCGGCCCCCTGCACGGCTGGACCGGCAGCCGCCTCATTCCCGACATCCCCAAGGAGTCCTTCCGCAGTTGGTGGAAGCGCACGGACGGAGGCACGAAATGAGCTCCCGCGACACCGTTCTGGCGCGCATCCGCGCGGCCATCGCCGATCTGCCGCCGGACCCGGTGCCCATTCCGCGCACATATCTGCGGCACGCCCCCGGAGTTGCCGACGGCGACCGCGCGGCCGTCGTGGCGCTGATGGCCGAGCGACTGGACGAGTACGGCGCGCGGGTGCGCCGGGTCGACGCGCGGGAACTCCCGGCGGCGGTCGCGGACGCACTCGACGCCCAGGGAGCGCGATCCGCCGTCGTACCCGAGGGCTTCCCGCGGGAGTGGCTGGCGCGGTGGTCCGGACAGCTGCGACCGGACAGCCCGCCTCTCCCTGATGCCGAACTCGACGCCATTGACGCCGTGGTGACGACCAGTGCGGCCGGCATCGCCGAGTCCGGCACGATCGTGCTCGACGGCGGACCCGGCCAAGGGCGGCGTGCCCCCACGCTGCTGCCCGACATCCACGTCTGTGTTCTCCGCGAGGACCGGATCGCCTCGGGCCTGCCGGAGGTCATCGGCGAGCTCGACCCGCGCCGGCCGCTGACCTGGTTCGCCGGGCCCTCGGCCACCGCGGACATCGAGATGATCCGCGTCCAGGGCGTCCACGGCCCGCGCCGGCTCACCGTGCTCATCACCCGCTGACGGCACCCGACGGGCACGGGCCCCGGTCGAGGAACCCCCGAAGACCCGCCCGTGCCCGCGGCCTTGCCGTGCTACCGAAGGAGCCCCCAAGCCCATGCACCCGCACCACGGCCTGCTCGACCGCATCCACGCAGTCCTGTCCGGCTACTGCCCGGACACGCGCGCCGAGGACAGCAGTGTGCGTCGCGGCCCCGCGTCCGTGGCACCGACAGGCGCCGACCGGCTCATCGCCTGTATGCGGGAATCCAGCACCACGGTCCACCGCGTCTCCCGGAAGGGTCTGCCTGCCGCCATCGCCGGCACGCTCAACCGGTACAAGGCCGAACGCGTGGCCGTTCCCGAGGACATGCCGGCGCAATGGCTGAGCGCTCTGCCGGACAGTGTGGCCGTGCTCCGCGACGAAGCGCCTCTGTCTCCTCATCAGCGCGACGTCGTCCATGCGCACATCACCACCTGCCGGCTGTCCGCGGCTCCCGCCGGAGGCGTCGCCGTGGACTGCGGCTCCGACCGCCACGGCGATGTCCTGGACCACCCTGCCGGCCACCACGTGTGCGTCCTGTGCGCCCCGGACGACCTCGCCGCCGAACTCGGCGAACTCGCCCCCGCATGGCCGATGGTATGGATCACGCGCCCCTTCACCACGGCGAGCGTCGAGCCCACCCGCGACCGGAGAACTCCCGCCTCACGGACCCTCGACGTCATTCTCGTCAGCTGAACCGCTATGGAGTGCCGGGACATGGCCCATCTCACCCCCGCACCGGAGCCCGGCCGTCGTCCGCGCCTTCCCGAGAATCCGGCGTGGGCCGCGCAGTGGCAGGACAACGCCGCCTGCGCCGGCACCGACGGCGAGGTGTTCTTCGCCAAACAACGCGGCCAGGAAAAGGACATCGCGACCGCGAAGGCGATATGTGCCGACTGCCCGGTCCGCAGGCAATGCCTCGACCATGCCCGGTCCCTTCCCGAAACGTTCGGCATATGGGGCGGCATGACCGCCTACGAACGCGGGTGGGACGGATTCGGCAAACGCCGCCGGCCCGAGCTCCGGCCCCAGCCGGAGCCGGACGGGCACCACCGCCCATTCACTGACAGCCCGTCAGGCCGCCATGGTGCGGCACCACGAGGACGGGACAGCGAGCGTGCCTCAGGCACACGCGAGCCACCCGCCGGCTGAACGCACCGCGCACCGGGCCCGCCGGCCGGATCCCCACGACGAGCAGGTCTCCCTGGTCATCGGCGTGCTGGAGCAGGACGTGAGCCGGGTGTCCGCGCACCGCCACCAGGACCGCGGAGAGATCGTCCCGAACGGAGCCCAGGGCCTTGGCGCACGCCTCGCGCAGGACGGCTGTGGCGGCGGCGCGCTGCGCCACGAGCAGATCCAGGGTGCCGATGGAATGGGGACCGGAACGGCAGGTCTCTCCCGCGCCATACGCGGCGACCACATGCAGTTCGGCCCGATGGCGGCGGGCTTCCCCCGCGGCACGGCGCAGGGCGGCCAATTGCTCCGGGCGCCCGCCCGCACCGACGATCACCCGCTTGACAACGGATTCCATGGACCTCTCCCGTACCGGGCCGGGGTGGCGGCGGCCGTGTTCACACCCGGTCGTCCACGACGATGACGTCAAGGGACCGCCGGCCGTACAGGACACCGTCCGAGGGCGCCGTGATCCACATGACCGACCGCTTCGAGGTGAAGGCGAAGAAGGCTCCGGAGAGCGTGTCCACGATCTGCGAGGCACGCACCACGCACACATGGCGCTCCGGTATCAGGCTCAGCACCCTTCTGCCCTGGCCGGGCCCGCCGTCCAGGGCGACGGCGCCGCTGGTGGCCACCGCCAGCGCGCAGGCCGTCAGAGAGATGTGGGCCGCTTCCAACTGGTGCAGGGTGAGCGGCGGGTCGTCGCGCAGGACGACGGTGTCCGCCGGAAGGTCGTCGAGCCACGTCTCCGGCAGGACGGCGGGGACGGCGACACTTTTCGCCCGGTAGGAGTTCATGACGTGGGCGATAGTGGCGGACAGGTGCTGTGGTCCGGTGCGGTGGCCCTTCCCTCCGTGCAGGTTGCCGAGGAAGCGGTCGACATCGGTCACGTGGTCGAACGGCTCGCATCGTGCGGGAGCCTTGCTCTTGTGGCGGATTCTCACTGGGATCCGGCCCTCCGTTCTGTTACGGCAATCCCGTTGATGCCCGGGGTCATGGGTTTCCTCCGAGGGGTGACAGCCACACGGCGACTCCGGCCAGGGCGGCCAGCAGCAGGGCCAGAGCTGTCTTGCAGGCCGCTGCCGTCATCAGGGCCGGGCGCCGGGTGAAGAGGAACGCGGCCGTCCCGGCCGTGCCCTCCGCCGCCTGTGCCGCGATATCGATGTTCCAGCTCCCGCAGGCGGCTGCCGTGGTCCGCCCGACCACGCGCAGCAGTACCCTGACGCGCGCCTTCTGCCCGGGGCGGAGGACGAGTTCGGAACAGCCCAGCCGTGCCGTGAGGGGCGCCTTCCCGTCTTCCGGAGCAGCACACAGCCTCAGGTCGACGTCGGTGTTCCCGGTGTTCCGGAAGGTGATGAGGTTGCTTGCAAAGAACCTTCCGCTCACCCGGGGCCGGTCCGTCTCGATATGGAGGTCCCGGAATGCCTCCACCTCGATCTGTGCCTCGGGGATCGCCACATGCCCGCTGGCCGCCGAGACGACCTTGACCGCGAACACCAGCCTCCCCGGCTTGAGTTCGCTGCCGCGCGGCACCGGTACCGGGATCCGGATCCGTTCGCCGTTCCCCGGAGGGACCGCCAGCTGTCCGAGCTCCTTCTGGGTCCACTGCTCCGGGAGCCCCAGCATCGTCAAGGTGTAGACATCCACGTCCCGGCCCTCGTTGCGCACCGTCAGGGCGGCGGTGAAGGTCTCACCGGGCCGTACGGAGCCGGGCGGTGCGGACAGTTCGGCGCGGAAGGTCATCGCCACCACCATCCGATCGACAAGGCGGTGGCGCTCGCCACCGGGAGCGCGGTCCACAGCACGTACCACAGCACGCCGCGCTGCCGTATCACCGGTCGCTCGGGCCGTCGTGCGCGCAGTCGCCTGCACCACGTCAGCGGGTTCCACAGCCCGGCGGACCGCAGCGGAGCACCGCAGGTCCAGCAGAAGGTACGGGTATCGGGGTTGTCCCAACGGCACGTCGGACAGCCGATGATGCCCGGTATGTCCTCGTGCGGCGGCTCCTTGCCCGCCCGGGTGCGTCCTTCCGGCCCCTCGGCGAGAAAGGCATCGGGCACGCGCGCGAAGGCGGGTGTCGTCCCGGCGTCCGGCCGGGTCACGCGGTCCCGTCCCGCGCAGGCGTCGCAGAGGCCGCAGCCCACCTCCTCGTCGCACACGGGGAATCCGTGCTCACAGGCCCTGTGGCCCTGGTCCCTCACCGGGACCGCCCCTCCGAGGGCTCGCACGTGCCATCGGCAGCCGCCGCACTCCCCCGGTCCTCCACGCGATCGACAGCCACCGCGCATTCCCGGTCCTCCAGCGGCCGTTCCCCGCCGGCTGCCGGAGCCGCCGGCCGTGTGCCGCTCGGCAGACCGTGGCTCGCGACATCGGGCCGGGGCCCGTGCGGCCACAGCACGTACCCGAAGATCACCGCCAGGAGGCAGGCCAGAGCGGTGTCCAGCAGACGGGCGGAGAACAGTGGTCCGCCTCCCTCCGACACCGGCCGCACCAGCCCCAGGATCACCACCGTGATCAGAGCGGTGTGCAGTGCGTACGACAGCTCCGTCAGCTTGGGGGTGAGCGCTCCGACCAGGGCCGCCACCAGGACGAGTGCCCAGCCGTCCGGCACCGTGGCCACCAACGCCAGGGAGATCCCCAGGCCCAGTACGGTGCCGAAGAACCGGCTCCCCGCCCGCCGCAGCAAGCAGGGATCGTCGACCCGGAAGACCATCGCGGTGGTCAGCGGCAGCCAGAACGAGTGTTCCGGATGCAGGGCCAGCGCGACTCCCCCCGCGACACCCATGCACCCCGCCTGCCGGATGCTGCGCACCCACCGCCACCGGCACACGCCCGTGACCCGGGCGTTCCCGTCCGGCTCGGGGACACGCACCGCGCACGCGGCGGCCACGGCCATCACCGCCATGGGCAGACAGCCGAGCAAGTAGTCGGCGGCGCACGACCAGGCGGGCAGTGCGCCCTCGACCCCGCAGCCGATGGCGGCCATGACCGTCAGAGCCAGCCCGGCCACCTGTCCGGTCGCCCCGAAACCGGTGAGCAGGCCTGCCACCAGGCCCGATACGGCCAGCGTCACGATCTGGCCCCACGCACTGTCGTGGAACTGACAGCCCAGGAGGACACCTGCGGCACCCGCCGCCATGACGGCGGCCAGCCGCGCGAAACGTTCTCGGTGGGGGCCGCTGTGGTCGGCGTTGATGCCCCATATGGCCCCCGCGACGCAGACGAGGCCCGCGACGGGGTCCAGCCGGGGAGCGATACCAAGGGCGCACGCGAGCGTGACGGCACCGCGGACGGTGCGGCCCAGGGGTATATGACGGTCTGTGGCGCGCAGGGCGCGGGACAGCGATGATGCGAACACGGGGGATGGTGATCCTTTGTCTTTCCAGGGTGAGCGAGTGGGGCGAGAACGCCCCTACAGACCGGGTATGTTGCGCAGGTTGCTCCGTGCCAGCTCGATCATCTTGCCGACGCCTCCCCCCAGCGCGACCTTGCCGGCGGCCAGCGCGAATCCCCGGACCATGTCGCCGGTGACCCTGGGCGGAATGGACAGGGCGTTGGGGTCGGTGATCACCTCGACCAGCTCCGGGCCGGGCCGGGACAGTGCCTCGGCCAGCGCGCGGCCCACCTCGCTGGGCTGCTCCACCCTGGTGGCGCGGATGCCGCAGGCGGTGGCGATCGCGCTGAAGTCCACCCGGGCGTGATCGGTGGCGTGATCGGGCAGGCCGTCCACGAGCATCTCCAGCTTGACCATGCCCAGGGAGGCGTTGTTGTACAGCACCACCTTCACCGGGATGTCCTGGGCGGACACGGTGAGCAGGTCCCCCATCAGCATGGCCAGACCGCCGTCGCCGGAGAGGGACACCACCTGACGTCCGGGCTCGGCCAGCTGCGCGCCGATGGCCTGCGGCAGCGCGTTGGCCATGCTGCCGTGCCGGAACGAACCGATCACCCGGCGGCGGCCGTTGGGCGTCAGATACCGGGCGGCCCACACATTGCACATCCCGGTGTCGACGGTGAACACGGCGTCGTCGGCCGCGAGTTCGTCCAGTACGGCGGTGACGTACTCGGGATGGATGGGTGTCTGGTGCTCGATCTTGGTGGTGTAGGCGCCGACGACCTTCTCCAGCCGGTGGGCGTGCTCGCGCAGCATCCCGTCCAGGAACTGTCGGTTGCGGCCCGGCCGGAGCAGCGGCAGCACGGCCTTGACGGTCTCCTTGACGTCCCCGTGCACGGCGAGGTCCAACGCGGTGCGGCGGCCCAGCCGGGCCGGGTCGATGTCCACCTGCACCGTGCGTGCCTGCGGCAGGAAACCGTCGTACGGGAAGTCGGTGCCCAGCAGCACGATCCGGTCGGCACGGTGCATCGCGTCATGGCAGGCGCCATAGCCCAGCAGTCCGCTCATTCCGACGTCGAAGGGGTTCTCGTACTGGATCCACTCCTTGCCGCCCAGTGAATGCCCGACCGGCGCGGCCAGCCGCTCGGCCAGCTCCATGACCTCGGCGTGCGCGCCCCGGCAGCCGGCACCGCAGAACAGCATGACCTTCTCGCCGGAGTTCAGCAGCTGGGCGAGCTCCTCGATCCGGTCGGAGGTCGGCACCACCGGCGACGGAGGCACCAAAGCGATCGGCCCGGAGCCGGGCGCGACGGCCTTCCTGTGCGAGACATCGCCGGGAAGGGCCAGTACGGACACGCCGCCGCGTCCGACCGCGGTCTGCATGGCGATGCGCAACAGCCGTGGCATCTGCTCGGGTTGGGAGACCAGCTCGCTGAAGTGGCTGCACTCGCGGAAGAGTTCCTCCGGGTGGGTCTCCTGGAAGAATCCGGTGCCGATCTGGGGGGACGGGATGTGCGAGGCGATCGCCAGTACCGGGGCGCCGCTGCGGTGCGCGTCGTAGAGGCCGTTGATCAGGTGGAGGTTGCCCGGCCCGCTGCTCCCCGCGCACACCGCGAGCCGCCCGGTCACCTGTGCCTCGGCGGCGGCGGCGAACGCCGCCGTCTCCTCGTGCCGGACGTGCACCCAGTCGATGTCCTCGGTGCGCCGGACCGCGTCCACCACCGGGTTGAGGCTGTCCCCCACGATGCCGTAGATCCGTCGCACACCGGAATCCCGGAGTATGCGCACCATCTGCTCGGCGACGTTGTCCACTTGGTTCTCCTCTGTTCGTTGTGGGTGCGGGTCACAGCGCCTTGAGCACGGCCACGCAGTTCTGTCCGCCGAAGCCGAAGGCGTTGACGACCGCCGCTCGCACCCGGATTCCGCGCGCGGTGTGGGGCACGTAGTCGAGGTCGCATTCCTCGCCCGGCCTGTCGAGATTGATCGTGGGCGGCACGAGGCCGTCCCGCATCGCGAGCGCGCCGACCATGGCGGAGAGGGTTCCGGCGGCGCCGATGAGGTGGCCGGTCATCGACTTGGGCGAGCTGACCGCGAGGTGGTAGGCGTGTCCGCCGTACACCTGGCGGATGGCCCGGGTCTCCAGCAGGTCGTTGACACGTGTGCCGGTGCCGTGGGCGCAGATGCAGTCGACGTCGTCCGCCGCCACGCCGGCGGCGTCCAGGGCCTGTTCCATCGCTGTGGCGGCCCCGGCTCCGCTGGGGTCCGGTGCGCTGACATGGAACGCGTCCGAGGTGAGGGCTCCTCCGGCGACCTCCGCGTAGGCCCGTGCTCCGCGCGCCCTCGCGTGCTCCGCCGACTCCATGACGCAGACGACGGATCCCTCGCCGAAGACGAATCCCTCACGGTCGGCGTCGAAGGGGCGACTGGCGCGCGAGGGTTCGTCGTTGCGCCGGGAGAGGACACCCATGGCACACAGGCCGGCGAACATCACCGGAGTGATCGCCGCGTCCGTGCCGCCGGCCACGACCACGTCGGCCTCCCCGGAAAGGATCAACCGCCGCGCCTCCAGCAGGGCGTGGACGCCGCTGGCACAGGCCAGTGCGCCGGCGGTCACCGGACCGCGGGCGCCGATGTCGATAGCGACCTCGCAGGCGGCCATGTTGGGGATGACGGAGGAGACGAAATAGGCGCTGACTCCGCGCGGCACGGTGCGCATGGCCACGGCGCTCGCCTCGACGCGGTCCATCCCGGCCACGGCGCTGTTGAGGACGACGCCCACCCGCCGGGCGTCGATGCCGTCGTCCCCGAGGGCCAGCCCCGCGTCGTCGCACGCCTCCCGGGCGGCCGCCACCGCCAGTTGGGAGAAGCGGGCCGAACGCCGCTCCCGCTTGCGGTCGAGCAGGGCGGCGGGGTCGAAGTCCTCGACCTCGGCGGCGATACGCGTCGGCAGGCCGGAGGCGTCGAAACGGGTGATCGGGCCGACCCCGGTCCTGCCCGCGAGCAGGGCCCGCCAGGTGCTCTCCCGGTCGTTGCCCACGGGGGTGACAGCCCCGAAACCGGTCACCACGATCTGCCTGCTGCTCAGCACGGTGCTCCTCCTGCGATCCGGTATGCGGCGCGCAGCCCTTCGGCCGTGGCGCGCGCCGCGTTCAGTCCCTCGGTTCCGGCGGCTCCGCCCGCGGCCACGAACCGGATCCCGGCGCGGCGCAGTGCGGCCGAGACGTCGAGTTCGCGTTCCTGCCCCGCTGCCAGCACCACGGTGTCCGCGGCGATGTGCCGCTCGGTGCCCTCGGCGTCCGTGATCCGCACCCCGTCGCGGGTGATCTCCCGGTAGCGGACCCCAGTGAGCATCCGGACCCGGCGGGCGCGCAGTTCGCAGAGGGCCACCCAGCGGGTGCTGGGGCCGATTCCGGCGCCGATCCGTTCACCGCGCCGCAACAGCGTCACCTCGCGACCGGTGGTGCCGTCGGCGGTGAGCAGCCGGGCGAGGTCCACCGCGATCGCCCCGCCGCCGATGACCGCGACGCGCCGGCCGAGGGTCTCCGGGGCGGTGAACGCGTGGGGGTAGCCGATGACATGGCGCAGTGGCGTTCCCGGCAGTTCCGGACGTACGTCCAGAACGCCGGTGGCCAGGACCACGCCGTCCGACGCCGCGAGTGACGGGAGGTCGCTCGTTGCGACGCGGTGGCCGAGCCGCAGTTCCACTCCCAGGTCGGCGAGTTGGCGCACACGTCGGCGTACGGTCTCGGCGAACTCCTCCTTGCCGGGGACCCGGGCGGCGAGGTTCAGCTGTCCGCCGGGCCGGTCGGCGGCCTCGTACAACTGGACGTGATGCCCGAACCCGGCCAGCGTGCGCGCCGCTTCCAGGCCGGCGGGGCCGGCGCCGATGACCGTGTAGCGGCCCGTGCGGCCGACGGTCCTGAGCGGAAACTCCGTTTCGTGGCCCGCGCGGGGGTTGACCAGGCATGAGACGCGCTCCTGGCCGAAGGAGCGGTCGATGCACGCCTGGTTGCAGGCGAGGCACTGTTCCACTGTCGCGGCTCTGCCCGCACGGGACTTGGCGACGATGGCGGGGTCGGCGAGGAAGGGGCGGGCCATGGCGACGAAGTCCGCGGCGCCGCTCGCGAGGGCCTCGTCGGCCTCGGCGAGCCGGGTGAACCGGTGGGAGGCGATGACCGGTGTGCTCCCGTGGCCGCCGTCGCGCAGGGCCTGCCCGATGTTCCGTGCGTACGTCAGCCACGCTCCCGCGGGTACCTCGGACTGGACCGTGGGCACGGGGGACTCGTGCCAGCCGACGCAGACGGAGAGGGCGTCGGCCCCCGCGTCCGCCAGGGCCACGGCGAGCGCGGCGGCCTCGTCCGCGGGTGTGCCTCCGTCGACGAGGTCGGCGGCCGACATGCGGAACAGCACGGGGAAGCCGTCGCCGACCGCGGCCCGCACGGCCCGCACGGCCGCGACGGGAGCCCGGCGGCGGCGTACGGCGTCCCCTCCCCACGCGTCGTCCCGCACATTGGTGACGGGCGCGGTGAACTGGTTGAGGAGGTATCCCTGGGCCCCCATCAACTCGACCGCGTCGAAGCCGAGTTCTTGTGCCAGACGGGCGCCGGCCGCGAAATCGGCGAGGGTTTCCGCTATCTGCCCGGAGGTCATCTCCCGCGGCGTGCCACGGGTGAACCGGCTGTACACGGCGGACGGCGCGAGGGCGTTCGCGGCGGGCGCGTACCGGCCCGCGTGGAACAGTTGCAGGGCGATGCGGCCGCCCGCCGCGTGCACGGCACGGGCGGCCCTGCCCAGCGCCGCCCGGTGCGCCGGGTCGGTGAGCAGCGCGTAGCCGGGGCCGCCCGCCCCGGCCCGGTTGACCGCGGCGCCGCCGGTGACGATCAACGCAGCGCCGCCGCGCGCCCGTTCCGCGTAGAAGGCGGCCAGGGCGGCCCCGCCGTCGTCCAGTGTCTCCAGGTTGAGGTGCATGGCACCCATCAGGAGCCGGTGCGGCAGCCGCAGGGTGCCGAGGGAACCGGGCCTGAAGACGTGGCCGTACCTGGTCACCGGGGTGCCCGGTCGTCGTCCCGGGTGGGCCGCGGCGGCAGGGCGAGGGCGGATCCCGCGTCGGCGTGGAAGGGCGGTGCGGTGATGCTGAGCCCGCCGTCGACCACCAGCGTCTGACCGGTGATGTAGTCCGCGCCGGGGCCCAGCAGGAAGGCGATGGCATCGGCCATCTCCTGGACGGTGCCGGCCCGGCCCAGCGGAATGCGGTCGAAGACGGTCCGCATCGGCGGCATGCCCTCAATGCCGTAGAAGAACCTCAGCGAATCGGAGTCGATGAGGCCGCCGTTGACCGCGTTGACGCTGATGCCGTACGGGGCGAACTCCACGGCCATGGAGCGCACCCAGGATTCGACGGCGGCTTTCATGGCGCCGAGTGCGGCATATCCGGGGAAGGCCCGCAGGGAGCCGTAGGAGGACAGGCCGACGATCCGCCCGCCCCTGTCCATGAGTTTCACCGCCTCTTGGGCCCCGAGGACGAAAGGGCGCACATTCATGGCGAACGAGCGGTCGAGATGGTGGGCCCGCAGATCGACGATGTTCTTGAAGGCGCTGGCAGCGGCGTTGGAGACGAAGTGGTCCAGGCGGCCGCAGCGCTCGGCGACCGCGTCGAAGAGCGCGGTGACGCCCTCGGTGGTCTCGATGTCGGCGGCGACGGCGAAGCCCCGGCCGCCGGCCTCATGGATGCGCTCCACCGTCTCGTGGGCAAGGCCCGTGTTCTTGCGGCAGTTGACGACGACGGTGCCGCCCTGCCTGGCCAGTGTCAGGGCCAGGGCCCGGCCGATGCCACGCGAGGAGCCGGTGATCAGGGTGACCTTGGCCGAGGAACCGTGCGTCATCAACGGAGCCCCCTTTCCTGGTACTCGGCCCGGTTCAGCAGCTCACGGAAGACCACGGCCTTCTGCGCCTCGTTGGTGCCTTCCTCGAAGCGCTGGGCCCTGGCGTCCCGGTAGACGCGCTCCATGGCCCCGGGCTTCCAGTAGCCGAGGCCGCCGTGGATCTGGAGCGCCTTGTCGGTGACCTTGGTGAGCATGGTCACGGCGTGCATCTTCGCCATGGACGAGAGCATCGGGGCGTCGTCACCGCCGCGCTGGAAGCGGCACGCGGCGTGCAGGACGAGCTGTCGGGCGGCCTCGATGTCGGCGGCGTTGTCGGCCAGCATGAACTGGACCACCTGCCGTTCGAGGAGCGGTTTGCCGAAGGTGACGCGCTGCCGTGCGTGGTCGAGGGCCAACTGCTGGGCCCGCTGGGCGAGTCCCACACAACTCATGGCGACCGAGATGCGGGAGGGGGTGAGGAACCCGCCGAGGCACACCTCCAGGCCGTCTCCTTCCTCCCCCAGCCGGTTCGCCACCGGTACGGGGGTGCGGTCGAAGGTGAGCGAGGCGTGGTCGGTGCCGGTGACCCCCATGGTGCGCGAGGTGTCCTCGACGGTCAGTCCACGGGCATGGCGCGGCACCATCAGGGCGAGGGTGCCCTCGTGGCCCGTGGTGCCTTCGAGGCGGGCCGCCACCAGGTAGTAGTCGCAGCGCACGCCGAAGGTGATCAGGTGCTTGCGGCCGGTGAGGACGTAGGTGTCACCGTCCCGGACCACGGAGGCGGTGATGTCGGCGCCGGAGCCGTTGCCGGGCTCGGTGAGGGCGAACGCGACCTTGATGTCACCGGTGACCGACGGGATGACGAAACGCTCGCGCTGCTCCTGGTCGGCGTGACCGTCCAGGCAGCGCCAGATGCCGTTGACCACGTGGACGATCATCCGTATCGAGCCGTGCGAGCGGGAGAAGATCTCCATCAGCTCCATCCAGCGTGCGAAGCCCACTCCGTGGCCGCCGTACTCGACCGGGGCGGACACCCGCAGGAATCCGAGGCCGTTCAGCTCCTGCCACAGCTCGTCGGGGACTTCTCCCGTCTCCTCGATGCGCTCGGCCCAGCGCTCGCCGGGGCCTGTCACCCAGCGCTCGGCCCGCGTACGGAGTTCGTCGAATCGCATGAGGCGGATCACCGTGTTCCCTTCTGCTGCATGGACTGCCGGCTCCTCCGGACGGGGTGCGGGCGAAGCCCGCGGGCGCGCTCGCGCAGCGCGAACTTCTCGACCTTGCCGATCGGGTTGCGCGGCAGCGCGTCGACGGGCTCCAGCCGTTCCGGCCAGTACTGCTTGGCGAGACGGCGCTCCTCCAGGTACCGCTGCATCCCGGCGAACGAGAGCTGCGTGCCGAGGACGACGAAGGCGCAGGCACGCTCGCCCAGGCGCCGGTCCGGCATGGCGACGACCGCGACGTCCTCGACGGCCGGGTGCTCGAAGAGCAGTTGTTCCACCTCGGCCACCGGGATCTTCTCGCCGCCCCGGTTGATGATGTCCTTGACCCGTCCGGTGACGCACAGGAAGCCGGCCGCGTCCATCGTCGCCAGGTCGCCGGTGCGGTACCAGCCGTCCTCGGTGAAGGCGTCCGCGGTCAGCTCCGGGCGGTCGAGATATCCGGTGAACAGGGTCGGCGAACGGACTTCGAGACAGCCTTGGAGGCCGGGGGGCAGGAGGCGCCCGCCGTCGGTGATCCGCAACTCCACTCCGTCCAGGGCGCGGCCATCGGTGCCGCTGCGCCGGGCGGGCTCGTCGCCGGGTGCGGACAGCGCGGCCAGACAGGTCTCCGTGGTGCCGAACGCGCCGCACACGGCGGCTTGCAGCACCCGGCCGGCCCGTGCGGCGAGGCCGCGTGGCACGGTGGCCCCGGTGGCCACGAAGATCCGCAGCCGGCGCGGGGTCCGGCCGCTGTCCTTGACGGCTTTGACGAGGTCGGCCAGGAAGGGGGTGGCGGCCTGCACGAAGGTCGCGCCGTGCTCGTCGAGGGCGCGCAGCGCCCGCTCGGTCTCCCATTCGCCCTGCAGGATCTGCGGTACGCCGAGCACCAGGGCGAGCACCATCCCGTAGAGGAAGCCGGTCTGGTGGGCCAGTGGCGAGGGCACCCAGACGGTGTCCTGCGCGCCGAGTCCCAGGTGCCGGATCTCCATGGCGGCCGCCCGGACGAGGTGTCCGGACGAGTGGACGACGCCCTTGGGCTCCCCGGTGGTGCCCGAGGTGAACAGCAGCTGGGCGGTGGACTCGGGGGTGGGCTCGCACGCGGCGAGCGCATCCTGGTCGATCGCGGTGTCGGCGAGCGCCTGCTCCCAGTCGTGCCAGGTCAGGTCCGCTGTCGGCACGGGGATCCCGGCGGGGCCGACGTCCTCGGGCAGGACGTACACCTGGCTCAGCCGACCGCGCTCCCGAGCGGGCATCTGCGCCAGCTCCTCGGCCGGGCGGCGAGTGCCGTGGCGGTCCGTGACGAAGAGCACGCGCGCGCCGGACTGCCGTAGCACCTGGGCGAGTTCACGTTCCCGGAGAAAGGGCATCACGGGGCAGCACACGGCGCCGATGCGCAGCACGGCCAGCGAAATGACCACGAATTCGGCCCGGTTGGGCAGCTGATAGGCGACGTTGTCGCCTGCGGTGACCCCGGACCGCAGCAGCATTGTCGCTGTACGGTCGACTCGTTCGGCCAGTTCGCGCCAGGTCAGGCGGTCGTCGCGCCCGGCACGCAGCTCGACCAGGGCGAGGCCGTCGGGGCGGTCGGCGGCCCTGCGTCGTAGCCACTGGGGGAGGGTGCTCCTCGCGGCGTGGTCCGGGTTGTGGATGGGGCGGCGGTCATGGGACCGCGTGCGCCGTGCGATCGATTCGTTCTCCGTCGAGACCGACAGGCCGAGCGAGTTCATAGCGGTGACGAACGCCGGGTACGACGTGCGGTGGGCACGCGGATAGGTGAGCGTGGAGCAGCCGCTCGCCGCGGTGGCCGCCACCGCGAGGGCCATCTGGATGCGGTGGTCGTTGAACGAGGAGAGCCGGGCTCCGCGCAGCCGGCCCGTACCCCGGACCCGCAGCGTGCTGCCGCTCAGATCGAGGTCGCCGCCCATCGCGTTGAGCTGGAGCATCGCGGCGGCCCGGTCGGACTCCTTGAGACGTGTGTGGGCGACGTTGCGGAAGACGGACTCGCCGGTGGCGAAGGTGGCCATCGTGGCCAGGACCGGCAGCATGTCGGGCATGTCGCGGCAGTCGACGTCCACGGCCTTCAGCGGGGATCCGTCGTGGCGGACGCGCAGCCCGCCCTCCTCCGGGGTCATGGGTACGCCCATGCGGCGGGCGACGTCCAGGAAGTGGAACTCGGGGTGGTCACCGGAGCCGCCCTCGGCCCGGTCCATGCCGCGCAGCAGCACATCGGAGCGGTGGAGCGCGGCGGCGGCGATACCGAACGCCGCAGACCCTATGTCCGGGGGCAGCGTCAGGTCGGTGGCGACGGCCTGTTGACCCGGCTCGACATCGAAGCGGCGCCAGTCGTCGGCCACCCGCACCCGCAGTCCGAACCGCCGCATCATCGCGACGGTCAGTTCGAGGTAGGGCCGCTCGTTCAGCTGGCCCGTGACCTCGATGGTGGTGGGCCCGGTGGCGAAGGGAGCGAGCAGCAGTAGTCCGGAGATCCACTGCGAGAGGGTCCCGGGGACCCGCACCCGTCCGCCGCACGGCCGGTGGGCCTCCACCCGGATAGGCGTGCGGTTCTCCTCGGCGTCCAGGCGCACCCCCATCCGCCGCAGGGCTTCCAGCTGCGGGCCCATCGGGCGGCGGCGGAAGTACTTCTGCCCGTTGATGGTCACCGGCCTGTCGGCGAGCGAGGCCAGTCCGGTCATGAAGTAGAGAGTGGTGCCGGAGTTCCCGGCGGACAGCGCGGTGCGTCTGGCGGGGTAGTGGCCGCCCGTACCGTGCACGACGTAGCAGTCGTCCTTGATACGGATGCCGACCCCAAGGCCGCGCAGCAGGGTCACGGTGTAGCGGATCTGCCGGTTCTCCGAGACCCCTCGTATTCGACTGGTGCCGTCCGCCAGTGAGGCGAGCACGAGGGCGCGGTGGGCGTGGTACTTGGACGGGGGAACGGGGATCTCGCCGGCCAGTGGCTGCCGGGTCCCGTTGACGAGCAGGTGCATGTCGCGACGTCCTGATCGGGAGAGTCGGGGGTGCCGGGCTCACAACGGCGGGAGGCCCGGTGCGATGCGCGGCACGCCTGGGCAGAACAGGGCCGCACACCCTCACATGGAATCTTGCATGCAACAATACACACAAGACAAGTAATGTCGACAAGCATAGATGCATGTGTCCTGGGTCATGCATCCACGCAGAAAAGGGGTGCTCATGTCGCCGTCATGGCTCGACCTGCTCGTCGAAGGCGCTCCGTTGACCGCCTTCGACCGGCATCGTGACGCGCTGCTCCGAGCGGGAGCGCCTCCCGAGGACGTCGGACGACAGGCGGAGACCGCGCTGCGTCTCAGGGATCTCCTCGGGCAACAGCGCCGCAGCGCGGTCGAGTCGCGCCAACTCAGCGAAGCGGCCGCCCACTTGGCCGGCATACGCCGTACGGACACCCTTCTCCCCGAGGTGAGCCGCTGGGCACGGCTGCTGCTGGGCGCCGACCTCGCCTACATCGGACTGCTGCGGGACGGGGAGTTCGTACTGGCCGCCGAACACGGGGCGGCCAGTACGCGTCTGCACGGCCTGCACATGCCCGCGACAGCGGGTCTGGGCGGCCTCGTCGTCGGCCAGGGCGCTCCGGTCTCGATCAGCAGCTACGGCATGGAGAACGGGTTCGCCCACTTCCCCGCCGCCGACGCGACCATGGCGGAAGAAGGCATCCGCGCGGTGCTGGGCGTCCCGCTGATCTCGCACCGCCGCTCTCTCGGAGCCCTCTTCGTCTGCAGGCGGACGGAACACCCCTTCACCGGGCCGGAGACGAGTCTGCTCTCGGCCTTCGCCTCACATGCCGCCACCGCGATCGACACCGCGCACAGCGTCGAGCGGTACCGGCACGACGCCGAACACCTTCGTACCGCCAACACGGAGCTGACGCGGACACTGCTGTGGAACCGGCAACTGGCCGACATGGTGCTGAGCGGCTGCGACACGCACGACCTCATACGCGAAATCGCCGCACAGACGACCGGAGACGTGCACTTCACCGATGCGGACCCGGACCTCGGCACGGGGCCCGGCGAGGGGACGGCGGACGGGGCCCGGCCCACGCAGGCCGTTGTCTCGGGAGGTCTCCTGCGCGGTGCGCTGATCGTCACCGGCAGCGAGGACACGGAACGGGACCGGGCCCTGCTCGAACAGGCGGCGCCCTTCTTCGCGCTCGCCCTGGCCGGTGAGGAGGCCGTCGCCCCGGGGGCCGGGCCCGCCAGGGACATCCTGCTGATCGATCTCCTGACCCGGCCGGACCGCGGTTCCGCCGACGCGAACCGACGGATGCGCAGCACCGGCCTGGACCCGGACGCCCCGTACTGCGTCGTCGTCGCCATGCCGGAAGCGGGGCATCGACGGGCACCGGGACACCCCCACGCGCTGGGCCTGCCGCCGGGCACAGTGGCGGCCCGGCACGGCGACCGGCTCATCGCCGTGGCCCCGGCCACCAGCCCCGAGTCGTTGCTCGGCGCATGGGGCGAGCGCGACAGGCCCGAGGCGACGCTCGGCATCGCCGGGCCCGGTACCGGCCCCCGGGAACTGGCCGGCTGCTACCACGACGCCGAACAAACCGCGCGGGCCCTGATGTCCCTGGGGCGGACCGGCGAAGCCGCGACCTCCGGCCAGCTCGGGCTCTACCGGGTGCTGCTCAGCCACGCGGGACGGCGGGAACTCCAGGCCCAGTTCGCACAGATGCTGGGGACCGTCGTCGAGGAGCAGCGACGACGGCACATCCCTCTGCTGGAGACCCTCCGGAGCTATCTCGAACACGGCTGCAGAGCCGCGCCGACCGCCCGCGCGCTCGTCATCCATGTCAACACCCTCTACCAGAGGCTCGAAGTCCTGGACCGGCTCCTGGGGCCCGACTGGCGGGAACCTCCGCGCTCGGTGGACCTGCTGCTGCTCCTGCACATCCACCACCCGGCCCACCCGGCCTGACACCGGTCGCCGTACGCCCCCCTGGCGCACTACCCCAAGAGCTCGCGCCACAGCTGGTAGCTGTCGGGGTTGCCCGGGAGCAACGGGTGGACTCCCTGCTCCATCACGACACTGACCAGATTCGCCGCCAGGAACGCACCGAAGATCCACACGGTGGCCCGCGACGCGGTCCCGTACGTGACCGCCCCGGGGGTGAACTCCCGGGAGAACAACAGCATCACGGAGGCTGCCAGGGTGGCCACCATGAAGGTGATCCACGCCCAGGTGTAGGTGTGCAGCCCCAGCACCGCGCTGCCGTAACCCGGGTCGTTCACGTGCAACAGAATGTGCCGGGCCGAGATGAACGAGGCGAGCAGGCTCACCAGTACGGAGAATCCGTAACCGGTGACGATGTCGGCCCCGGTGACCCTGCCGGTGCGCGCCCTGAGAATGACCCACATCGGCCCCATCGCGGACAGCATCATGCCGTAGCGCTGCAGCATGCACAGCGGACACGGGAACTCGTTCAGTCCGAACTGCATGACGAAGCCGCCGAACAATACTCCGCAGATGCCGAGTACATACACGTGGGGAAAGAAGAATCCGAACTTGCTCAGCCCGTCACCCCGTTGTTCCGACGCGTAAGCAGCCATGTCTGTTCTCCTCAGAAGCCGAGCTGGAAACCGGTGTGGGAATGGACCAGGAATGCGACCATCATCGACAGGGCCGCGGCACAGCCGAGCCCGACGAGCACCTGGCGTTCGGGCCGCCCGACCAGAGCGGCGAACAGCGCCGAGATCAGCGCCATGGTGACGATCTCCATGGGTCAGCCCTCCTCGCCGACGGCACGACTCCGCACAGCGCCCAGGGCCCGCATGCCGAGGGTGGCCCCGCGCAGCGTGCCGAAGTAGAGCACCGCGACCACCACCGCGACCACCAGCGACGGCACGAGCTCCACCGGCCAGGGCACCAGGCCGCTCCGGTGCGCCGCCTCGGCACGCTCGGCCGCGTCCGCGGCACGGGCCAGGACGGACGAGGAGACAACGCACCACAGTTCGGCGAGCAGCAGCACATCGATCAGCACGGCGGCCACCCGCCGACGGCGGCTCACGCTCGGGACGTCATTCGGGAAAGTTCTTGCTCCGTTCATGTCTGCGAGGCTATGGAGCACTTCCGGAAGTCACCATGTGCGGACCGTCTACTGATTGCCCAGGCTGGTGGACGATCACTACGTGAAAACGATCTTCACATGCTGTCACCCCTCGCCCGGAGCCCGACCATCCGATCCCCGGGGAACCGGGCGAGCCCCTCCGGCATCAGGCCGATGCACAGGAAGGGCAAGCCAGCGATGACCCGTAACCGTTCCTACCCGCATACCGCCACCCTGGCGCGCAGGTGGTCGACGAACAGGTCGAGGCCGTCCAGAGACGAATGCCGAGGTGCTGGCCGAGCTGATGCCGCAGGACGGAAGGCGGGGTGCGGCCCTCGCGCGAGACGGGTCATGTCCGGTGGCCGGCCTGCGTGTTGGGGCTCGTCCGTGTGCGCCGGGTCGCTTACCGGGGGCCCGGCGTGCCCAACATCCATCCCTCTGACCAACTGCTCTCCCTGCCCTCCGGGCCGACACTCCATGGGCCTGCGGCCCCCAGCGGTCGCCGGAGCCGTTCGCGGCCCTTACGACCAGGCCATGGCAGCGGTCGAGCACCGCTGCGGAAGGGTGCTCGGCGATCGGCGGCTCGAAGAGCTCGTCCGCTCGGCGGCCGTGGACATCGGCGCCTTCTGCCGGGCGAGGATTCCCGTTCCGTGCAGCGCAGTGACCAGCACCCGGTCCGCCCCGGGCCGACGGCCCGGAACAAGTAGCCCCGAGGCCGAAACCTGGGCCGCCGACCGCCTGACCGCAGTCTGCCTCCAGTCAGCAACAGGTACGACACAAGGCGCGGCCGAGCGTCGGCGGCTGTGACGGCCTTGTCGCCGGCTGCGGCAGCCGTGGCGGCGTGCGGGCGCGGTCGCGAGGTCAGAGACATCCCGGTTCGCCCGTGGCAATGGACCGGGCCAAGGATCGTTCCAGCAGTTCCAGAAAATTGCGCAGGTCGTCTGCCACCCCGTCGAGTTCGGGCTCGTCCAGCGATGCTGTCCGGGTCCGGTGCCCTCGCTCATGGCGTCGAGAGGCCGAACCGGCAGTACGGTGGAAACGCATCGGCCCCCCGTTATGTTCTTCGCGGTCCTGCAAGAGGGCCGCTGGCCTCCGGGCCCGGCATGGCTGTTCCCCCCTGTCGAACCGATGACCTGGGGGGTGGTGCCACCGGGCCCGAGAGGCGCCGTTGGAG
>NZ_JBHSPB010000031.1:0-60526 GCF_042656465.1 Streptomyces gamaensis | reverse complement strand
GGCCGGGGCGGCGGCGGCGGCACCGGCGGCGCCGATGACGGCGAGCTTGGCGCCGACCTCGGCGGTCTCGTCCTCGCCGACCACGATCTCCAGGAGCACGCCGGAGGCGGGCGCCGGGATCTCGGTGTCGACCTTGTCCGTGGAGACCTCAAGCAGCGGCTCGTCGGCCTCGACGGTCTCGCCGACCTCCTTCAGCCAGCGGGTCACGGTGCCCTCGGTCACCGACTCGCCCAGGGCGGGAAGGATGACGTCGGTGCCCGTGGCGCCACCGGCCGGAGCGGCGGCGGGGGCCTCGGCGGCCGGAGCGGCCTCGGCGGGGACCTCGGGGGCGGCGGCCGGGGCAGCAGCCTCGGCCGCGGCCGGAGCGGGGGCGGCAGCCGGCGCACCGGTGCCGTCGTCGATGATCGCCAGCTCGGCGCCGACCTCGACCGTCTCGTCCTCGGCCACCTTGATGGAGGCCAGGACGCCGGACGCGGGCGCCGGGATCTCGGTGTCGACCTTGTCGGTCGAGACTTCGAGCAGCGGCTCGTCGGCCTCGACGCGCTCACCCTCGGCCTTCAGCCAACGGGTGACGGTGCCCTCGGACACGCTCTCGCCGAGCGCCGGCAGGGTTACGGAAACCGCCATGGTCGCGGTTGCTCCTTACGAATAGTGCGGATGGTGGTGCGCTCGGGACTCAGTCGTGCGAGTGCAGCGGCTTGCCGGCGAGGGCCAGGTGGGCCTCGCCGAGAGCCTCGTTCTGCGTCGGGTGCGCGTGGATGAGCTGCGCGACCTCGGCCGGGAGGGCCTCCCAGTTGTAGATCAGCTGGGCCTCGCCGACCTGCTCACCCATGCGGTCGCCGACCATGTGGACGCCGACAACGGCACCGTCCCGCACCTGGACGAGCTTGATCTCGCCCGCGGTCTTGAGGATCTTGCTCTTGCCGTTGCCCGCGAGGTTGTACTTCAGGGCGACGACCTTGTCGGCGCCGTACAGCTCCTTGGCCTTGGCCTCGGTGAGACCGACGGAGGCGACCTCGGGGTGGCAGTACGTGACGCGCGGCACGCCGTCGTAGTCGACCGGCACGGGCTTGAGACCGGCCAGCCGCTCCGCCACCAGGATGCCCTCGGCGAAGCCGACGTGCGCGAGCTGGAGGGTCGGGACGAGGTCACCGACGGCCGAAATGGTCGGCACGTTGGTCCGCATGTACTCGTCGACGAGGACGTAGCCGCGGTCCATGGCGACCCCGGCCTCCTCGTAGCCCAGACCCTGCGAGACCGGGCCCCGGCCGACGGCGACGAGCAGCAGCTCGGCCTCGAAGGTCTTGCCGTTCTCCAGCGAGACCTTCACACCGTCGGCGGTGTACTCGACGCCCGAGAAGCGGGAGCCGAGGGAGAAGTTGATGCCGCGCTTGCGGAAGGCGCGCTCCAGCAGCTTGGAGCTGTTCTCGTCCTCGACCGGGACGAGGTGGGGGAGCGCCTCGACGATGGTGACGTCCACGCCGAAGGACTTCCACGCGGAGGCGAACTCGACGCCGATGACGCCGCCGCCCAGGACGATCGCGGACTTCGGCACACGGTCCAGGACCAGCGCGTGGTCGGAGGAGATGACGCGGTCGCCGTCGATGGCCAGACCCGGCAGGGACTTCGGCACGGAGCCGGTCGCCAGCAGGATGTGGCGGCCGGTGTAGGTCTGTCCGTCGACCTCGACGGTCGTCGGGGAGGACAGGCGGCCCTCGCCGGTCACGTAGGTGACCTTGCGGGAGGCGACCAGACCCTGCAGGCCCTTGTACAGGCCCGAGATCACGTCGTCCTTGTACTTGTGGACGCCCGCGATGTCGATGCCCTCGAAGGAGGCCTTGACACCGAACTGGGCGCTCTCGCGCGCCTGGTCGGCGACCTCACCGGCGTGCAGCAGCGCCTTGGTGGGGATGCAGCCACGGTGCAGGCAGGTGCCGCCCAGCTTGTCCTTCTCGATCAGGGCGACGTCCAGACCCAGCTGGGCGCCCCGCAGGGCAGCGGCGTAACCGCCGCTACCGCCTCCGAGGATCACTAGGTCGAAAACGGTGCTGGCGTCGTTCGCCACGTCACGTCCTCCATGCATGGGTACGCCGTTGCCGGTCGTCGGTGACCGGGCGGCGGCTGTCGTTCGGCCGCTTTTTGCTTCGGCCCTGTACGGGGGGCCCTGTCCTGCCGAGACAACATCTTCGCACTTGTTGACGGACAGCGGGACGCCGGGCCGGGCTTGCGGGACGACTGATACGTCACCTTCGGCGGGTTACTCGTGCGTACGGGTGCGGGGATTTCGTTCTGGGCGAACGCGGGGCACGCGGGGCGCGGCGCGGCCCCGGAGCGGCCCCGGCGGGGGCTCGCTCCAGGGGCACGCTCGTGCGAACCTACGAACGGACTCAGCCGAGGTCGCCGTCGGCGGTGCGCTCCGCGAGCCGGACCAGGGTGCGCACGCCGGAACCGGTGCCGCCCTTCGGGGTGTAGCCGTAGGGGGCGTTCTCGTGGAACGCCGGGCCCGCGATGTCCAGGTGCGCCCAGGTGATGTCCTCGCCCACGAACTCCTTCAGGAACAGGCCGGCGATCAGACCGCCGCCCATCCGCTGCCCCATGTTCGCGAGATCGGCGACGGGGGAGTCCATGGTCTTGCGCAGCTCGGCGGGGAGCGGCATCGGCCAGGCCTGCTCGCCGGCCTCCTCGGCGAGCTCGTACAGCGAGGTACGGAACGCCTCGTCGTTCGACATCACGCCGAAGGTACGGTCGCCCAGCGCGAGGACCATGGCGCCCGTGAGGGTGGCGACGTCCACGATCGCGTCCGGCTCCTCCTCCGAGGCGCGGGCCAGGGCGTCGGCCAGGACGAGCCGGCCCTCGGCGTCGGTGTTGAGGACCTCGACCGTCTTGCCGCTGTACATCGTCAGCACATCGCCCGGACGGGTGGCCGTGCCGGAGGGCATGTTCTCCGCGAGCGCGAGCCAGCCGGTGACATTGACCTTCAGCCCGAGCCGGGCCGCGGCCACGACCGCGGCGAACACGGCGGCGGCGCCCGCCATGTCGCACTTCATGGTCTCGTTGTGGCCGGCCGGCTTGAGGGAGATGCCGCCCGAGTCGTAGGTGATGCCCTTGCCGACCAGGGCCAGGGTCCGCTCCGCCTGCGGGTGGGTGTGGGCGACGCGCACCAGCCGCGGCGGGTTCGCCGAACCCTGGCCGACGCCCATCAGGCCGCCGTAGCCGCCCTTGAGCAGCGCCTTCTCGTCGAGCACCTCGACCTTGAGGCCGAACTCCTTGCCGGCGGCCTGGGCCTGCTCGGCGAAGGTCTTCGGGTTCAGGTCGTTGGAGGGGGTGTTGACCAGGTCGCGGGCCCGGTTGACCTCCTCGGCCAGGGCGGTCGCGCGCTCGATCGCGGCCTTGTGCGCCTTGTCGCGGGGCTTGCCGCCGAGCAGTGCCACCTCGGCCAGCGGCGCGCTCTTGTCGGCGTCCTTCTTGCCGTTGCCGCTGCCGTTGCCGTTGGTGCGGTAGGCGGTGAAGGCGTACGCGCCGAGCAGCGCGCCCTCCGCGACCGCCGCGAGGGCCTCGACATCCTCGGCGGGCAGCGCGAAGCCGGCCTTCTTGGTGCCGGTCAGCGCGCGGGCCGCGGCACCGGCGGACCGGCGCAGCGCCTCGTGGTCGTAGCCTTCGCCCTTCTCGGGGGCGTCGCCGAGCCCGACCGCCAGCACGACCGGGGCCTTGAGCCCGGACGGAGCGGGGAGCTTGGTCGTCTCGCCCTCGCCGCCGGTGGCGCCGAGGGTCTCCAGGACGGCGGCGAGCCGACCGTCGAACGCCTGGTCCACGGCTTCGGCGCCCGGAGCGACGAGGGGGCCCTTGGGGCCCTTCGCCACACCGATCACGATGGCGTCCGCGCGCAGCGTCGCCGCACTGGAAGTGCTGAGAGTCAGAGCAGACACGGTGGTGGGGTCCCTACTTCCGTTGAATTCTCGGCCGTTGGACGGTTCGGCCGCACCCTGGGCATCGTATGCGCCGTTCGCCCGGTGCGTGCTGCGGGGTTGGGCGCGGGTTTTCCCGGGTTTCGCCCCGGGCGCGCCGGGGCTCGCCGGAATGCGGCGCTCCGTGCCCGGCGGGCGCGGGCTTCCGGCGGGCTCAGCCGAGGGTCAGGGCCACCAGGGCCGCCGTCGCCGTCGTCTCGGCCACCGCGCCGAAGACGTCGCCGGTCACCCCGCCGAACCGACGGACGCAGCGGCGCAGCAGGACCTCGCCCGCGAGCAGCGCGGCCACTGCGGCGAGACCGGCGCGCAGCGCCCCGTACGGGCCGGTGGCGGCGCCCGCCGCCGCGCAGACGACCACGCTCAGCGAGGCCACCGCGAACGCCCGGCCCCGGGGCAGCACCTCCGCGACCGCCGCGCCCAGCCCGCCGGGGCGGGCCGGGGGGACGCCCGTCCGCGAGGCGAGGGCCATGCCGGCGCGCGCGGTGACCCCGGCGACGAGAGCGGCGAGGGCGCCGAGCGCGGGACGCTCGCCGAACAGCCGGGCGTACGCGGCGACTTGGGCGAGCAGCGCCAGCAGCAGGGTGACCACGCCGAACGGTCCGATGTCGGACTGCTTCATGATCCGCAGCGCGTCCTCGGCGGGCTTGCCGCTGCCGAGTCCGTCGGCGACGTCCGCGAGCCCGTCCAGGTGCAGGGCACGGGTGAGGACGGCGGGCAGCGCTACCGCTGCCACGGCGGCGAGCAGCGGTCCCGAGCCGAGCAGCAGCAGCACCGCCCCGGCACCGGCCGCACCCGCACCGACGACCACCCCGGCCACCGGCGCCACGGCCATCCCCCCACGCGCGGCCGCCCGGTCCCAGCGGGAGACCCGTACGGGCAACACGGTCAGCGTCCCGAAGGCGAACCGCAGGGCGTCGCCCGGAGAGACGGAAGGGACGGGGGCGGGAGCCGCGGCGGGAGTGTCGGACATGGTGCGGCACCTTATCCGGTGGGTCCGGGGCACGGTGTCCGGTGGGCCCGGGGTGCCTTGTCCGGTGGGTCCGGGGCGCCGGGACGTGCCGCCGGGCCGACGGGGCGCGGCCTTGCGGGGTGCCGGGTCGGGTCGTGCGGGTGGTGTCCGGGGCATGCCGGGGTCGGCCCCCCCCGCAGCCTCCGCCCCGAGGGCCGTGCGCGGTCGGCCCGGCCAGGGACCCGGGTGGCGCTTGCGGGGAGCGGTGCGGATCCGGGTGTGGGCCCATGGGCCGGGTCGTTCGCCTGCGCGCGGGCGGTCGTACGGGCAGGGGCTCGGCCCTGCGTGCGGGCCGCGGCCTTGCGGGGTGCCGGGCCGGGCCGTACGGCGTTGCCCGGGGCACGCCGGGGTCGGCCCCCGGCCCCGGAGTGCGCGGCCGGCCGCCCCGCGCTTCGGGGCCGGGGGCGCGGTCGGAACCGGGGTGGGTGGCTGTGCGTTGCCCGGAGGGCGTTCGCTTGCGTGTGCTCGCCGTGCGGTGCCGTCGGGCGGCGGTACGTTGCCGGTGAGGGCTGATCAGGAGCGGAGCGAAGGCGCGTCAATGGGGCACTGGCTGGAGCGGAACATCGTCGCGCCGGGCAAACTGCCGCTGCTGCTCGCGCTGGCCGCGTTCGTGCTGACGTTTCTGGTGACCCGGGTCATCACCCGGCTGATCCGGGCCGGCAAGGGCCCGTTCCGCAATATCCGGCCGGGCGGGCTGCACATCCACCACGTGGTGCCCGGCATCGTGCTGATGGTCATCGGCGGTTTCAGCGCGGTGGCCTCGGGCCGGCACGGTCTCGCGGCCTCGGTGTCGGCGGTGGTCTTCGGTACCGGCGCCGGGCTCGTCCTCGACGAGTTCGCGCTCGTCCTGCACCTCGACGACGTCTACTGGACCGAACAGGGCCGCAAGAGCGTGGAGATCGTGGTGCTGACGGCGGCCCTGGTCGCGCTCGTGCTCTTCGGTTTCCTGCCGTTCGGCGTCAACGAGCTGACCCCGCAGGAGCTGCACGACCGCCGCGTGGTGATCGCGAACGTGCTCGTCAACTTCCTCATCGCGCTCTTCGCGCTCGCCAAGGGCAAGCCGCGGATCGCCCTGATCGGCTCGGTGGTGCCGTTCGTGGCGCTGGTGGGCGCGGTCCGGCTGGCCCGGCCGGGTTCGCCGTGGGCCCGGCGCTTCTACCGCAACCGCCCGCGGGCCCGCCGCAAGGCCCGCGTCCGCGCCTGGCGGCACGACGCGCGCTGGGCGGCCGTACGCAACCGGCTTCACGATCTGGTGGCGGGCGCCCCCGACCGCTGACCCCCGGCGCGGAAGAGGTCGCGGCGGGGCTTGCCTCTTCGGCGCACTTCGTCCACCGCGCACAGCAGCAGGACCGACAGGACGGCCGCGATGTGCTCCTTGCCCGCGAGATTGGGTTTGACGAACACCTCGACCACCATGGCCAGCACCACGGCCGCGCAGGTGAACCAGGCCCGGTAGCGCCAGGAGATGTACACCGCGAGCCCCACGACCGCCGCCGACGGGCCGGTGTCGATGACCTTGGCGGCCTCCGGCGGCAGCCCGAAGGGGGAGGCGGGGCCGATATGGACGGCCAGTCGCGCGTACATCGTCCCGGCGAGCGTGGCGAGGTAACCGATGGCCAGCGTCCGCCACTTGCCCAGGGTGAGCTCCGCGATCCCGAAGACCAGCAGGACCTGCGCCAGCGCCCCCCAGACGGGCAGGTCCAGCGCGGGGACGAACAGCGACAGCGGGGTGCGCAGCAGCGCGAGCCACCACGGCAGTTGGGCCTGCACCGAGCCGATGCGCTGCACCGGCTCGTAGCCCCAGGACTGGTTCTGGACGATCTGGAAGAGCGCGGTGAGGGCGACGGCCGAGAGCGTCATCGGGATCGCGCGCAGCCGCCGGCGGACGAGCGCCGTACGGACGGTCCCGGCCAGCGGGCCCCACTCGGCGCGCGCGGCGCGGCGCAGCGCCGCGCGGTTCATCGGCGGCTCTCCAGATGCTTTCGGTTGAGCCACTTGGGCAGGCCGGGTGCCTCCAGGAAGCCCTCGGCCCGTGCGCTCGCGACGCCGATCCGCAGCAGGTCGCTGCTCTTCTCGAACAGCATGAATCGAGGCTCCCAGATGGGGCGGTATTTCGCATTTGCTCGGTAGAGGGACTCGATCTGCCACCAGCGGGAGAAGAAGCTGAGCAGCGAGCGCCACGCGCGCAGGATCGGTCCGGCACCCAGCCGGGAGCCCCGCTCGAAGACCGAGCGGAACATCGCGAAGTTGAGCGAGACCTGGGCGATGCCGTGCTGCCGGGACGCCTGCAGCAGCTCGATGACCATGAACTCCATCAGCCCGTTCTCGGAGTCCCGGTCGCGGCGCATCAGGTCCAGCGACAGGCCCTTGGGCCCCCACGGCACGAAGCTGAGCAGCGCCCGCAGCCGGCCCTCGCCGTCGAAGCACTCCAGCATCACGCAGCGCCCGTCGGCGGGGTCGCCGAGCCGGCCCAGGGCCATGGAGAAGCCGCGCTCGGTCGCGCCGTCGCGCCAGTCGTCGGCGTGCCGCAGCAGCTCGGCCATCTCCTCCTCGGGGATGTCCTCGTGGCGGCGGATGCGCACCGTGTAACCGGCGCGCTTGACGCGGTTGTAGGCCTGGCGCACGGTGCGCATCGCGCGCCCTTCCAGGGTGAACTCCGCGGTGTCGACGATGGCCTCGTCGCCCAGCTCCAGGGCGTCGAAGCCGTGGCGCGCGTAGATGGTGCCCGCCTCCTCGCTCGCGCCCGACACCGCGGGGATCCAGCCGTGCGCCCGGGCCTCGGCCAGCCACAGGTCTATCGCCCCGGGCCAGGCCTCCGGGTCGCCGAGCGGATCGCCGGAGGCCAGGGAGACCCCGCCGAGGACGCGGTAGGTGACGGCGGCCTTGCCGCTGGGGGACCACACGACGCTCTTCTCGCGGCGCAGCGCGAAGTAGCCCAGCGAGTCGCGGTCGCCGTGCCGGTCGAGCAGGGCGCGCAGCCGCTCCTCGTCCTCCGGGGTGAGCGGGTCGGCCGCCGGGCGGGCGCGGAAGGCCGCGAAGACCACCGCGAGCAGCAGCACCATGCTCAGGATGTTGATGAAGACATCGACCCAGCCGGGCGTGGCGATGCCCGGCGGGGTGTCGTCGGTGGCCAGCCAGACCAGGTGGACGAAGCCGTAGTACCAGCGGTCCAGGAAGGTCGAACGGGCGCTGTCGGACGCCTCGTTGGTGGCGGTCACCAGCAGGGCCGCGGTCAGTGAGGTGACCAGCAGGCCGCCCACGGCGACCACCGTCGCCAGCACCGGGTTGGCCCGGTCGCCCTTGGCGTAGAACTCGCGGCGGCCCACCAGCAGGGCGAGCACGAACAGCCCGGTGGCCGCGGTGGAGAACCAGTTCAGTCCGTGCCGGTTGAACTCGGGGAGGAACATGGCCCACACGAGCACCAGGAACAGCAGCCCGGCGAGCACCAGGTTGAGGATCCACGCGGCGCGCTTGCGCCGGCGCAGCGTGACGGCCATCACGAACGACCACAGCGCCGAGGCGAAGCCCGCCGTCAGCAGGTAGGGAGTGAAGAACTCGTCGACGTTGTGCCGGCGGATGCCCGCGCCGATGGACACCCACATCGCGCCGAGCAGATTGACGAACGTGACGACGCGCAGATACCACACGGCGAACGCTGCGCCGCGCCGCGGCCAGCGGCCACCACGCGCTCCCTCATCCGGAGTCAAGCGGACTTCTCCCAAGAAATGCGGTCGTTCGGGGCGTCCGGTGCGGCGCTCCCCGTGCTCCCCCGGCCCTGTGACAGGCCGGGGGAGCGGCGCTGGTCAGGCGCGCTCGGGAAGTTCCGCCGCCAGGGCCGCGGCCGCCTGCACCATTGGCAGGGCGAGCAGCGCCCCTGTCCCCTCGCCCACTGTGACGCCATGATCGAGCAAAGGGTTGAGTGCCATCCGGTCAAGTGCTTTCGCCTGGGCCGGGTCGCCGCTCGCGTGCCCCGCCAGCCACCAGTCCGGCGCCCGGAACGCGACCCGCTGCGCGACCAGCCCGCAGGCCGCCGAGACCACGCCGTCGAGGATCACCGGGGTCCGCCGCACCGCGCTCTGCAGCAGGAAACCCGTGGCCGCGGCCAGGTCCGCGCCGCCGCTCGCCGCGAGCAGCGCCAGCTGGTCCCCGAGCACGGGACGGGCCCGGCGCAGCGCGTCACGGATCGCGGCGCACTTGCTCATCCACGCCAGGTCGTCGATGCCCGCCCCGCCCCGGCCGGTGACCACCGAGGCGTCCGTCCCGCACAGCGCGCCGATCAGGGTGCCGGCGGCGGTGGTCCCGCCCACGCTCAGATCGCCCAGCACCACCAGGTCGGTGCCGGCGTCGGCCTCCTCGTCGGCGAGCGCCGTCCCGGTACGGAACGCGGTCTCCGCCTCCTCGGCCGTCAGCGCGTCCTCGATGTCGATACGGCCCGAACCCCGGCGCACCCGGTACCGGGTGACCTCCTCGGGCAGTTCCGCCGGATCGCAGTCCACGGCCATGTCGACCACGCGCAGCCGCACCCCGGCCCGCCGGGCCAGCACCGCCGCCGCGCTCTCCCCGGCCAGCGCCGCCTTCACCAGCTCCACGGCCCCGCCCTGCGGCCCGGCCGAGACGCCCAGTTCGGCGACCTTGTGGTCCCCGGCGAACACCAGCGCCGTCACCCGCTCCACGGGCCGTACGCTCGCGGACCCCTGCGCGGCGGCGAGCCACTCGGCCAGCTCGTCCAGCCGCCCCAGCGCGCCGGGCGGCGGGCCCTGGCGCGCGCGCCGCGCCTCGGCGTCCCTGCGCACCGCGGGGTCGGGACGCTCGATCAGCGTGGCGAAGTCATCGAGATTCAGACCGCTCATCCGCGAAAGATTACCCGTGGGGGATGACGGTATCCCCGTGCGCGGTGCGGGGACGCGGGCGGAGCGGCCCGGCCCGTACGGCCGGAGCCCCCGGCCGCGCGCCGCCCCGGCCTGCCCCTCAGCCCCGCAGCAGCAGCGCCTGCCCGGCCACCACGAGCAGCACCTGCTCGCACTCCGCGCCCAACGCCGCGTTCAGCTTCCCCAGTTCGTCGCGGAAGCGGCGGCCCGCGGCCGTGGCCGGCACCACGCCCGCGCCGACCTCGTTGGAGACCGCCACGACCGTCCGCCGGGTGGCCCGTACCGCCGCCACCAGTTCCGCGACCCGCTCCGCCAGCGCCCGCGCGCCGCCGGCCGCCCACTTCTCCTCGTCCCAGGCCCCCACCGCGTCCATGGCGTGCGTCAGCCACAGCGCCAGACAGTCGATCAGCAGCGGGGGGCCGTCCGCCGCGAGCAGCGGCACCAGGTCCTGGGTCTCGACGGTGCGCCAGGAGGCGGGCCGCCGCTCGCGGTGCAGCGCGACGCGCTCCGCCCACTCCGGATCCCCCTCGCGGGTCCCGCTCGTCGCCGCGTACAGCACGTCCGGGAACGCCTCCAGACGCCGCTCGGCCTCCACCGACTTGCCCGAGCGGGCGCCGCCGAGCACCAGGGTGCGGCGCGGCAGGTCCGGCACCGCGTGGTAGTCGCCGACGATCAGCGTCGTGCCGTCGGGCACCGCCCGCGCGCCCGCCGCCGCGAGCCGCCGGTGCAGCTCGCGGCCCGGGGGCACCTCGTGGCCGAGGTGGACGGCGAGCACGTCGGTGGTCGCGGTGACCGCGCCCGCCGCCCGCAGCCGGGCCAGCCCGTCCGGCCGCCCGAGCACGTCGAGCAGCACCATCCCGTACGGGGCGGCGGCCTCGCGCAGCCCGGCCGGGGCCGTGCCCGGCGGCAGGTACAGCAGCCGTTCGCCGTCCGGCGAGGTCACCGCGTACCCGGTGCCCGGCGCGTCCAGCGGCACCGCCCGCACCCGGTGCCCGCTGATCAGCGCCAGTTCGCGGCCGTCGGGCACCCGGCCCGGCGCGGGCAGCCCCGGCGGCAGCTCGACGGCCGGACCGTTCTGCGGGTGCGAGAGCAGCACCTGGCGCACCCCCGCGATCGACCGCCCCGCGCGGGCGGCCGCGAAGGCCGGGCCCGGGGTCAGGTCCAGCAGCAGCACGCCGTCGACGAGCAGCGCGGTCGCGGCCCGCGCCTCCTCGCCCACGGCGGTGGCGCAGGACGCGCAGGGGCAGTCGGGGCGGGGCAGCCCCTGGGGGGCTCCGGTGCCGAGCAGAGTCACATCCACGCACTGATCGTCTCGCGTCCGGGGGCCCGCAGCGCGCGGGGCTCACCCTTTCACGCCGCCCGGGGCCGGTTAGGCTGCGCTCGCGAGAACGTGACCGGCAAGTGCGTGAACCAGTGATCCAGGGCCCCAGGAGGCGGACATGGCGTGGACGTGGCGGTTCGAGACGGCGGACGGGACGGAGACGGACCCGGCGGTGGAGCCGGAGGACTTCACCACCCAGGGCGACGCCGAGTCCTGGATCGGCGAGTACTGGCGGCAGCTGCTGGAGGGCGGCACCGAGCAGGTCACGCTCTTCGAGGACGGCACGGAGGTCTACGCGATGAGCCTGCGCGCGGCCGCCGAGAGCTGACCCGCCCCGGCCCGCCGTCCGTCCCGGACCCGGCGGCGGGCCGGCGTCCCGCTTCAGAGCTGGCCCAGGGTCACCGGCACTGTCCGGCTCGCGCCGTCGCGCTCGTACGTCACCTGGGCCGTGTCGCCCGGCTTGAGCGGGGCGAGCGCCTCCAGCAGCGACTGCATCGTCGTGATCGGGCTGCTGTTGACCTGGGTGATGACGTCGCCGGCCCGCAGCCCGGCCTTCTCGGCGCCGCCGCCCTGGGTGACGGAGACGACCGCGACCCCGGCCGGCCGGTAGTCCGGTCCGACGATGGTGCGCCCGGTGACGCCGAGCGCCGCCCGGCCCGACTCGGTGACCCGGCCGCTCTTGATGATCTGGTCGGCGATGGTGCGCACCGTCGCGGCGGGGATCGCGAAACCGATGCCGGGTGCCGCGCCGTTGCCCAGCTCCGGGTCGGTCGCGGCGAGCGTCGGGATGCCGATGACCTGCCCGGCGAGGTTGACCAGGGCGCCGCCGCTGTTGCCCGGGTTGATCGCCGCGGAGGTCTGCACCATGTTGGCGATCGTCGCGCCCGTACCCCCTCCGCCCCGGCCCTCGCTGACCGTCCGTCCGACGGCCGAGACGATGCCCTGGGTGACGCTGGAGGACAGGCCGAGCGGATTGCCCATGGCCAGCACGATCTGGCCGACCTCGACCTTGGCGGAGTCGCCGAGGACGGCCGGTTTGAGGTTCTTGGGCACCTCGTCGAGCACGACCACGGCCAGGTCCTGCTCCGGGTAGCCGGCGACGAGCCGGGCACCGACCGGCCCGCCGCCCGTGGCGAGGGTGACCTTGAAGGACGTCGCGTCGCCGACGACGTGCGCGTTGGTGACGATGTGGCCCTTGTCGTCGTAGACGACGCCCGAGCCCAGCCCCTGCCCGGTCGTGATCTGCACGACGGACGGGAGCACGTCCTTGACCACCTTCTCGTAGGCGGCCTGGAGGTCACCGGCAGCGCCCGGCGCGGCCGGCGCGGCGGCCGCCGAGGTGCTGGGGGCGGCCGAACCGCCTTGTTTCGAAGGGGCGTTGGAGCATCCGGTGGCGGCGAGCGCCGCCGCGCACAGCACGGCGGCCGCGGCGAGCGGAAGCCGCCGGAGGCGGCGGGAAGCGCGTGAGACAGCCATGACTGCGAGTATTCCGCCGCGCGGGGCCGCTGTCCCGGCCGTGATGGCCATACGGATGGCTGTCCGGAGGGGGTACGGGCGGCCACGGCGCCGGAACGGGGGCCGGCGGCGCGGGGGCGTACGCGCCGGAGGCCGGGCGCGCGGTGCGCGGCGGCGCTCCCGCCCGCCCGCCCAGGGGAGCGCACGGACGTACGGCCCCGGCGGGCCGCCCGCCGTGCCTACCCCCGCACCCCGCACAGATGCAGCAGCGCCGCCACCGCCCGGTACGGGTCCGTGCGGCCCGCGCGTTCCTCGGCGGTCAGCAGGCGGGCCAGGGCGGCGTCGTCCGGCGGGAGGGCGCCGTCGGGGGACAGGTCCGTGAAGACCCGGACGCCGTACCACGCGCGCAGCGGCGTCCCGATCCCGGCGAGGGTCGCGGCCAGCGTCTCCCGCCGGTCCGCACGCACCGTCAGACCGAGGCGGTTGACGTAGGACGGGGAGTCGAAGGCGGCCAGCGCCGTGTCCCAGTCGCCGCTCAGCCCCGGCCGCAGGGCCAGCGCGTCGGCGTTGCGGACGAGCAGCGACAGCAGTCCGCCCGGCGCGAGCACCCGGGCCAGCCCCGCGAGCATCGGGTCCGGCTCCGGCACGTACATCAGCACGCCGTGGCACAGCACCACGTCGAAGGAGCCCGGCAGGAAGTGCGCCCCGGTGTCCCGGCCGTCGCCCCGCACGATCCGCACCCGCTCTTGGACCCCGGGCGCCTCGGCGGCCAGTGCCTCGCGGAGGGCGGCCGCCATGCGCGGATCCGGCTCCAGGCCCGTCACCTCGTGGCCGGCACGGGCCAGCCGCAGCGTCTGCGTACCCTGCCCCGGGCCGACGTCGAGGACCCGCAGCCGCCGGCCCACCGGGAAGCGGGCGGCCAGCTGCTCGTCGAGCTGCCGGGCGACGAGTTCCTGGCGGACGGTGTTCCGTAAGCCCCCGAGCCCGCGCAGCCAGGACGCCGCACCGGGGGCGAAGCCGGCGACGCTCACGCTCTGGGCTTCTCCCCCCGCTTGACCTGGGGCTTGGGCAGCCGCAGCCGGCGCATCTGGAGCGTGCGCATGAGCGCGTACGGCACGGCGCCGCGCAGGTTCTCGTCGGGGAAGCGCTTCTTCAGCGCCCGGCGCAGGGTGACGGCCGTGATCACGGAGTTGATGACGATCAGGGCGATCACGATCATCCACAGCAGCAGCACGAAGGTCTGGAACGTGCCGCGGTTGATCATGCTGAGGATCAGGATGAGGACGGCCAGCGGCAGGAAGAACTCCGCCACCGAATAGCGCGCGTCGACGAAGTCGCGCGCGAAGCGGCGGACCGGCCCCTTGTCGCGCAGCGGCAGGAACCGCTCGTCGCCGTTGGCGAGCGCCTCGCGCTGCCGGGCGAGGTCCGCGCGGCGGGCCTCCCGGCTGCGCTTGGCGGCGTCCTTGCGGTTCGTCGGGGTGGACGCCAGGCTGCGGCGCTGGGACGTGGCCTCGCTGCGCTTGGGCGTCGGGCGGCCCTTGGGGGCCTGCGGGTCGCGGGGCTGCTTGGGCTGGGCCGCGGACGCCTTCGCGGCGGCGGCCTGCTCATCCTTGGAAGTGGAACGGCTTCGGAACACGAAACCCAAGGGTACGGGGTGCGGGCTCCGGGCAGCAGGCCCCCGCTCCCCGGACCGTCTCCTAGTCCTTGCGCCGGATGACCGTGACCTTGTGATCGTCCTGGAGGAGGAGCGCATCGGAGCCCGGACAGTGCGTCAATGGAAGCAGGGCCCGTAGTGTGGGGTCTGATAGTTGTGCTGGAGTACCGAGTCCGTCAGAAGGGGGCGCCGGAGGCCCATGAGCGGTGTCATGAAGCGTATGGGAATGATTTTCCGCGCGAAGGCCAACAAGGCCCTGGACCGGGCCGAGGATCCGCGCGAGACCCTCGACTACTCGTACCAGAAGCAGCTCGAACTGCTGCAGAAGGTACGCCGTGGCGTCGCCGACGTCGCCACGTCACGCAAGCGTCTGGAGCTCCAGCTCAACCAGCTGCAGGGCCAGTCGTCGAAGCTGGAGGACCAGGGCCGCAAGGCGCTCTCCCTCGGCCGCGAGGACCTCGCCCGCGAGGCGCTCACGCGCCGTGCCGCGCTGCAGCAGCAGGTCAGCGACCTGGAGACACAGCACCAGACCCTCCAGGGCGAGGAGGAGAAGCTGACCCTGGCCGCGCAGCGCCTGCAGGCCAAGGTCGACGCCTTCCGCACCAAGAAGGAGACCATCAAGGCCACCTACACCGCCGCGCAGGCGCAGACCCGCATCGGCGAGGCGTTCTCCGGCATCTCCGAGGAGATGGGCGACGTCGGCCTGGCCATCCAGCGGGCCGAGGACAAGACCGCGCAGATGCAGGCGCGGGCCGGTGCCATCGACGAGCTGCTCGCCTCGGGCGCGCTCGACGACCCCACCGGCATGGCCAAGGACGACATCACCGCCGAGCTGGAGCGGCTCTCCGGCGGCAACGACGTCGAGCTGGAACTGCAGCGCATGAAGGCCGAGCTGTCGGGCGGCAGCGCCCCCAAGCAGGCCATCGAGGGCGGCGGTGCCGGCCAGAACGCCGCGCAGAACCACGCCGCACAGCCGCAGCAGCAGCCGCAGCAACAGCAGCCGCGCCTCGACAAGTAGCGCCAAGCAGCGCCGACCGGCGCCGGAGCGAGGGAGACCGTCGTGATCGTACGGATCATGGGGGAGGGCCAGGTGAAGCTGGCGGACAGCCACTTCACCGAGCTCAACAAGCTGGACGACGAGCTGCTGGAGGAGATGGAGAGCGGCGACGAGCCGGGCTTCCGCCGTACGCTCGGCGCCCTCCTCGACGCGGTGCGCCGTCTCGGCGAGCCGCTCCCGGACGACGCCCTGGAGCCGTCCGAGCTGATCCTGCCGTCCCCGGACGCCTCCTTGGACGAGGTCCGGGACATGCTCAGCGACGAAGGGCTCATCCCCGGCTGACCCCGGCGCCGCGACGGACGGCCCCCGCGCCCCGGCCGGTGCCGTACTCCAGCACACGCGGCACCCCGCTCCGCCTCGCGCGGGGCGGGGCTCGTGCGTCCGCGCCCGGGCCGCCGTCGGCGCCTGCCGCCCCGACGGGACCTCCATGACGACCCCCCTCGCCCGCCCGTGCCGCTGGCTGCGCGCGCACCCGGCCGCGGCCGACGCCCTGCTCGCCCTCACGGTCCTCGCGGCCGTTCTGGTCGGCTCCTTCCTCGGGCCGCGCGACGGGCAGCGGGCACCCGGTGCCGGACTCGTGCTGCTCGCCGTCGCCGGCTGCGCGGCCCTGACGCTGCGCGGCCCGTACCCGCGCACGGTGCTCGCCGTCACCTCCGCGCTGACCCTCACCGACCTCGCCACCGGCGGCGACGGCCCCCCGCGCACCCAGCTCGTCCTCGCCGTCACCGTCGCCCTGTACACCGTGACCTCCCGCACCGGGCGGCCCGCCGCCTGGCGCATCGCCGCCGTCACCGTCGGGGGGCTCACCGCCGCCGCCATGGCCTTCGGCCCGCCGCCCTGGTACGCGCAGGGGAACCTCGGCCTGTTCGCGTGGACCGGCATGGCCGCGGCCGCCGGTGACGCCGTACGCAGCCGGCGCGCCGTCGTCGCCGCGATCGAGGAGCGGGCCGTACGGGCCGAACGCACCCGTGAGGAGGAGGCCCGCCGCCGCGTCGCGGAGGAGCGGCTGCGCATCGCCCGCGAGCTGCACGACGTGGTCGCCCACCACATCGCGCTCGTCAACGTCCAGGCGGGCGTCGCCTCGCACGTCATGGACAGCCGGCCCGAGCAGGCCAAGGAGGCCCTCGCGCACGTCCGCGAGGCCGGCCGCTCCGCCCTGGAGGAGCTGCGGGCCACCGTCGGGCTGCTGCGCCAGCACGGCGAGCCGGAGGCGCCCACCGAACCGGCCCCCGGCCTCGGCGACCTCGGCCGGCTGCTCGCGGGCGTGCGCCGGGCCGGACTGCCCGTCGCGGTCGCGGCCGCGGGTCCCGGCACCCCCGGCGTCGCCACCGAGGACGCCGAAGTCGCCGCCGCGCTGGGGCAGTTGCCCGCGGCCGTCGACCTGACCGCGTACCGGCTGGTGCAGGAGGCGCTGACCAACGCGCGCAAGCACGCCGGACCGGGCGCCCGCGCGGAGGTCTCCCTGCTGCGCGGCCCCGACTCGCTGCTGCTGACCGTCCGCGACGACGGCGCCGGCCCGCCGCCCGCTCCCGGCGGCCCCGGCGGGCACGGGCTGACCGGGATGCGCGAGCGCGTCGCGGCCCTCGGCGGCAACTGCACGGCGGGCCCGCGCGCCGACGGCATCCCGGGCTTCCAGGTCCGCGCCACACTGCCGCTGCCACGAACGCGGGACGCTGGCCGCGCGGACGGCCCCGGGCAAGGGCTGCTCCGGACCCGCTGACCGCGCGGGGCGCGCGAACGGGCCGTGGTGCGCGGGGCGTGGGCCGGCGGCCGGGGCGTAGGGCGGCTGGCGGTGCGTGCTCCGGGTCCGCTGACCGGGTAGGGCGCGTGAACGGGCCGTGGTGCGCGGGGTGTTCGCGGGGCGTGGGCCGCGGCCCCGGCGTACGGCGGCTCGTGGCGCGCGCACCACCCGGCGCGGTTCCGGGGCGCGCGGGCCGTGAACTGCCCCCGGCAGTACGGCTCCCGGACCGTCGCGCCGCCGCGTCCCCGCGCCCCCGGCCCGTCCGTACTCTTTCCCCATGGCCGAACCGACCGACGTGATCCGTGTGCTCCTCGCCGACGACCAGGCCCTGCTGCGCAGCGCGTTCCGGGTCCTGGTGGAGTCGGAGCCGGACATGACCGTGGTGGGCGAGGCCGCCGACGGTGCCGAGGCGGTCGGACTCGCCCGCAAGCATGTGCCCGACGTCGTCCTGATGGACATCCGCATGCCCGGTACGGACGGTCTGGCCGCCACCCGCGCCATCTGCTCGGACCCCGCGCTCGGCGACGTGCGCGTGGTGATGCTCACGACCTTCGAGGTCGACGAGTACGTGGTGCAGTCGCTGCGCGCGGGCGCCTCCGGGTTCCTCGGCAAGGGGGCCGAGCCGGGGGAGCTGCTCGCGGCGATCCGGATCGCGCGGGCGGGGGAGGCGCTGCTGTCGCCCGCCGCGACGAAGGGGCTGATCGCGACCTTCCTCGCCCAGGGCGGGCCCGGACCCGCCGTCCCCGAACAGTGCGAGCCGCGGCTCGCGACGCTGACCGGCCGCGAGCGGGAGGTGCTCGTGCACGTGGCGGGCGGTCTGTCCAACGACGAGATCGGCGGGCGGCTGTCGGTGAGCCCGCTCACCGTCAAGACCCATGTCAACCGGGCCATGGCGAAACTGGGGGCGCGGGACCGGGCCCAACTGGTCGTGATCGCCTACGAGTCGGGGCTGGTACGGCCCCGGGGCTGAGCGGGGAGGGCGGGGCTCCGCCCGGGGAGCCCCGCGCCGCGCGCCTACGGCAGCGCCAGCATCCGCTCCAGCGCCAGCTTCGAGAACGCCGCGACCTCCGGGTCCACCTCGATGCGGTTGACGACCGTGCCCTCGGCCAGCGACTCCAGCGCCCACACCAGGTGCGGCAGGTCGATCCGGTTCATCGTCGAGCAGAAGCACACCGTCCGGTCGAGGAAGACGATCTCCTTCCCCTCCCCGGCGAAACGGTTCGCCAGCCGCCGTACGAGGTTGAGCTCCGTACCGATGGCCCACTTGGAGCCGGCCGGGGCGGCCTCCAGGGTCTTGATGATGTGCTCGGTGGAACCGACGTGGTCCGCCGCCGCCACGACCTCGTGCCGGCACTCGGGGTGCACGAGCACGTTCACCCCCGGTATGCGCTCGCGCACGTCCTTGACGGAGTCGAGCGAGAAGCGCCCGTGCACCGAGCAGTGCCCGCGCCAAAGGATCATCTTCGCGGCCCGCAGTTCCTCGGCGGTCAGCCCGCCGCCCGGCTTGTGCGGGTTGTAGACGACGCAGTCGTCGAGGAACATGCCCAGGTCCCGTACGGCCGTGTTGCGCCCCAGGTGCTGGTCCGGCAGGAACAGAACCTTCTGGCCCTGCTCGAAGGCCCACGTCAGCGCCCGCTCGGCATTGGAGGAGGTGCAGATCGTCCCGCCGTGCTTGCCCGTGAACGCCTTGATGTCGGCGGAGGAGTTCATGTAGGAGACGGGCACGGTGACCTCGGCGACGCCCGCCTCGGTGAGCACGTCCCAGCACTCGGCGACCTGCTCGGCGGTGGCCATGTCGGCCATCGAGCAGCCGGCGGCCAGGTCCGGCAGGACGACCTGCTGGCTGTCCGAGGTGAGGATGTCCGCCGACTCGGCCATGAAGTGCACACCGCAGAAGACGATGTACTCGGCGTCGGGCCGGGCGGCCGCGTCGCGGGCCAGCTTGAAGGAGTCCCCGGTGACGTCCGCGAAGGCGATGACCTCGTCGCGCTGGTAGTGGTGGCCGAGCACGAAGACCTTGTCCCCGAGCCGCTCCTTGGCCGCGCGGGCGCGTGCCACCAGGTCCGGGTCGGACGGCGCCGGCAGTTCGCCGGGGCACTCGACACCCCGCTCGCTGCGCGGGTCGGCCTCGCGGCCGAGCAGCAGGAGCGCGAGCGGCGAGGGCTGGACATCCAGGGGCTGGGCGGTGGTCACGTCACGCACCCTTTCTCTCTGCAGAGGGCCGGACCGATTCCGCCGGCCCGGCCTTGTCGTCAGTTTGACGCTATTTATCATAGCGGCTTCGCGTCAGTTTGACGATGATGATCGTGTCAATGTGACGCATTCCCGGGGCGGCGGCCGGTGTGCGAGCATGAAAGACGCAAGACCAAGCAAGACCAAGCAAGGCCGAGCAAGTCCTCTGTGCCCGTCCCGGAATGAATCGGGGCGGCCGGCGGTTGCAGCCGACGGCAAGCAGTCCGCACCAGACCCGGGAGTGAAGCAGATGTCCGTTCAGGACGAGAAGACCACGGTGAGCGACGGCATCCTCCTGTCCGACGCCGCGGCCGCGAAGGTCAAGAGCCTGCTGGAGCAGGAGGGCCGCGAAGACCTCTCGCTGCGGGTCGCCGTCCAGCCCGGTGGCTGCTCCGGCCTGCGCTACCAGCTCTTTTTCGACGAGCGCTCGCTCGACGGCGACGTGGTCAAGGAGTTCGACGGCGTCAAGGTCGTCACCGACCGGATGAGCGCCCCGTACCTGAACGGCGCCTCCATCGACTTCGTCGACACCATCGAGAAGCAGGGCTTCACGATCGACAACCCCAACGCCACCGGCTCCTGCGCCTGCGGCGACTCCTTCAGCTGATGCAGCCGAAGAGCGGCTGAAGGGCAGCGCTCGCAGCGCTCCGCACGGCGAAGGCGGTGACCCCCGCACGACCGGGGTCACCGCCTTCGCGCGCCTCCCGCGCCCGCGCTCACGCCCGGCTCTCCGGCACCGTCCTGCCGTCGACGGCGTCGAGGACCCGGCGGCCGTCCAGCGGCTGGTCCAGCCGCACCGGCAGCTCGTACTGCCGCGCCATCATCACGCACGGCCGCTCCGGCTGCCGCGCCGTGCCGAGGATCTTCACCGTCACCGCGCCCGCCGACTGCTCGGCCGAGGCCGCGTACGAGGTGCACATCCCGCCCCAGAAGCGCAGCAGGAGCTTCTGGCCGCCCTCGGCCCTGCTGTACGACTCCACACCCGTCGGCACCGGGTGCGCCGTGTCCGTCGGAGCCGGGGAACGCCCCGGTTGTGACGGGCCTACGAGGAACTTCGGGTCCACCGCCGGCCGGACGAGCGTCACCGTACGGTCCGTACCCGGCACCTCGGCCGTGAACAGCCACGACGGCACCAGCGCGGGCCGTCCGCGCACCCAGTTCTGCGCCAGCGCGAAGGACGCCCCGCGCACCGTGACCGGCCCGTCCGACGGCGAGGGCACGAGCGGGCACGGCTTCGCCCCGCCGTCCGCCGGGAGCCCCTCGCCCTCCCCGTACGGGACGGCCGACGCGCAGCCCCCGCCCGGGCTCGCCATACCGCCCCCCGGGGAGCCGTTCAGCTGCTTCAGTGCCTCGTCCGCGCTGATCAGCGGGTACTCGGCCCCCTTGGCCGGGGCCTGCAACCGCCCGCTGCCGCCCACCAGTTGCCCGTCCGCGCCCACGCGCAGCGAGGTCTGCCAGCCGTGGCTCGGCAGCCCGCCGTGGACCGGGTCGGCCGTGACCACGCGCACCGCCCCGTACAGCTTCCCCGCGTCCACCTGCGCCCCGTCGAGGCCCAGCGCCGTGAACACCGGTGCCGCGACCGCCTTCGCCCGCTCCTCGGACACGGGCTGCGCCGCCGCCGGATCGGCCGGGTGCAGCGGGCAGTTGAGACCGGGCGGGCCGTCCGACGGAACGGGGGCGTCCGCCTTTCCGCGCTGCGGGCCGGTGCCCGGCGGGCGCACACAGCCGCTTTCCGGGCCGCCGTAACGGGTGTACGACCACAGGCCCGGCCCCTTCCGGGCCACCTGGAGCACGGGCTCTCCCGCCCCCGGCGCGCCCCCCACCCGCCAGGTGTCCCCGTCGAGCCGGGGCGTTCCCTGCACGTCAAGTGCCTTGGCCAGTAAGGCCACTTCGTCCCGGCCCACCTCGTCTTTCGGCAGGTACACCGGCGCCGAGCGCGGGCCCTGCGGCAGCTTCCCCGCCGCCCGGTAATGGCTGCCGTGCGGATCCGGCTCGCCGACCGCGATGCCCTGCGACGGGCCGCCGCGCCCGTAACCGTCCAGCGCGAGCGGCGGGGGAGAGGCGGACGGGGACGGGGAGCCGCCCCCGTGCGCGCCCGCCGGTGCGCCGTCGCCGCCGCCCGCCGTGGCGGCCCAGTACGCGCCACCGCCCCCGGCCAGCAGCACCGCCGCCACCGAGACCACCGCGAGCCGCGTATGTCCGCGCCGTGTGCGCTCCGGAGTGCTGTCAGGGGTGCCGCCCTCGCTGCTCACCGCATCGCTCCTTCGCTCCGCTCAATGTCGGTACGCCCTCTCCACCGAGAGGGTGACGGCGATTGGACGGAGCGAAGGAGCGGGTGGTTCCACCCGCGAGGAGAGTGACGTCCTTCACAGACTCCGGCAAGAGCGCACCGCGAGCACGGGGGAGCTCACGGAGAAAGGGACGCTATCCGGTAATTTCTGCTCCCTAGTGGCTGGATCCTTGCCTGGGTCCGATAAACGAACCCGGGTAGCGTGGTGTGGCTCGTTGTTTGTTGTCCTGTCCTACTGCCGAGCCCGCAGGAGCAGAACCCGCCGTGCGTATCGCTGTCACCGGCTCCATCGCCACCGACCACCTGATGACCTTCCCCGGCCGCTTCGCCGATCAGCTCGTGGCGGACCAGCTGCACACCGTCTCGCTCTCCTTCCTCGTCGACGAACTCGACGTCCGCCGCGGTGGCGTCGCCCCCAACATCTGCTTCGGCATGGGCCTGCTCGGACTGCGCCCGGTCCTCGTGGGCGCCGCCGGCGCCGACTTCGGCGAGTACCGCGCCTGGCTCGACCGGCACGGCGTCGACACCGACTCGGTGCGCATCTCCGAGGTCCTGCACACCGCGCGCTTCGTGTGCACCACCGACCAGGACCACAACCAGATCGCCTCCTTCTACACCGGCGCGATGAGCGAGGCCCGCCAGATCGAACTGCAGCCGGTCGCCGAGCGCGTGGGCGGTCTCGACCTCGTCCTCATCGGCGCCGACGACCCCGAGGCGATGCTGCGCCACACCCAGGAGTGCCGCACCCGGGGCATCTCCTTCGCCGCCGACCCCTCCCAGCAGCTCGCGCGCATGGACGGCGAGGACATCCGCCTGCTCGTCGACGGGGCCACGTACCTGTTCACCAACGAGTACGAGAAGGCCCTCATCGAGACCAAGACCGGCTGGACGGCCGAGGAGATCCTGGGCCGGGTCGGCACCCGCGTCACCACGCTCGGCGCCAACGGCGTGCGCATCGAGCGCGCCGGCGAGCCGGCCATCGAGGTGGGCTGCGCCCAGGAGGAGTCCAAGGTCGACCCGACCGGCGTCGGCGACGCCTTCCGCGCCGGCTTCCTCGCCGGCCTGACCTGGCAGCTGTCCCTGGAGCGCGCCGCCCAGCTCGGCTGCATGCTCGCCACCCTCGTCATCGAGACCCTGGGCACCCAGGAGTACGAGCTGCGCCGCGCCCACTTCATGGAGCGCTTCACCAAGGCGTACGGCGAGGAAGCGGCGGGCGAGGTCCGCGCCCACCTGGCGTAGCCGTAAGGCGGTACCGGTGCCGGGCCCTTCGGGGCCCGGCACCGCTCACACCACCCGCCGCACCCGGTACGCCGTCCCCCGCTCCGCCGGGCTCCCGCCCTCGTAGTCGTGGCCGCGCATATGGCACCAGGCCGGGATGTCCAGGCAGGCCGCCTCGTCGTCGGAGAGGACGGTCACCACGCCGCCCACCGGCACGTCCCCGATGACCTTCGCCAGCTCGATCACCGGGACCGGGCAGCGCTTGCCCAGCGCGTCGACGACCAGCCCGCCCGCGGCGGCCGGGGCCGTAGCGGGGGCGGCCGGGGCGCCCAGCTGCTCCCGGACCGAGGCCACCACCCCGGGCAGCACGTCGAGGAAGCGGTCGACGTCCGCCGCGTCCGTGCCCACCGGCAGGGACACCCGCACATTGCCCTCCGACAACACCCCCATCGCGCGCAGCACATGGCTGGGCGTCAGCGTGCCGGAGGTGCACGAGGAGCCGGAGGACACCGAGAAACCGGCCCGGTCCAGGCCGTGCAGCAGCGCCTCCCCGTCGACGTACAGACAGGAGAAGGTCACCAGGTGCGGCAGCCGCCGCACCGGATCGCCCACCACCTCCACGTCCGGGACGAGCGCGGGCACCCGCCGGCGGATCCGCTCCACCAGACCCCGCAGCCGCTCCGCCTCGGCGGCGGCCTCCTGCCGGACCGCCCGCAGCGAGGCGGCGGCCGCCACGATCGCCGGCAGGTCCGGGAAGCCGGGCGCCCGGCCCCCCTCCCGCTCGTCCGCCGGACCCGCGTGGGCGAAGCGCACCCCCTTGCGCACGGCCAGCAGTCCCACGCCCGCCGGCCCGCCCCACTTGTGCGCGCTCGCCGCCAGCAGCGACCAGCCGGCCGGGACGGGCCCCCAGCCCAGCGACTGCGCGGCGTCGACGAGCAGCGGCACCCCCGCCGCCCGGCACTCCTCGGCGGCCTCGGCCACCGGCTGCTCGGTGCCCACCTCGTGGTTGGCGGACTGCAGCACCGCCAGCGCGGTGTCCGCGCGCAGCGCTTCCGCGTACGCGCCGGGCGCCACCCGGCCCGTACGGTCCACGGGGATCTCGGTGACGCTGCCGCCCGCCGCCCGGAGCGCGGCGGCCGACTGCAGCACCGCCGAGTGCTCGACGGCCGAGACCAGCAGATGGCGGCCGACGCGCCGGCGCCCGGCGAGGGCCCCGGCGATGCCGTCGTGCAGCGCGCGCGTCCCCGAGGGGGTGAAGACGAGCTCGTCGGGCCGGCAGCCCACCGCCTCGGCGGCGGTCTCCCGCGCGGCGTCGAGCAGCAGCCGGGCCCGCCGGCCCTCCCGGTACAGCCGGGCCGGGTCGGCCCAGCCCTCGTCCAGGGCGGCCAGCAGCGCCTGGCGCGCGACGGGGTGCGGGGGAGCGGCGGACGCGGCGTCGAAGTAGGCCATGCCCGAACGCTAACCCCCGCCCGCCGCCGGGCGGGAGCGGCCCGGCGCGGGCGGCGCCCGCACCGGCCCCCACCGGGGCTGACGCCCTGGCAGATGGCCTCCGGAGCCGTCGATTCCATCCCTTCGGGGTGCGGCGCGGCGCGTTGGGTACCCTCCCCGCGCGGCCCCAAATAGCGTCCAGTAGGGTTTGGTCCGCATAAACATCCAAACCCCTGCCCGCAGCGGGCCGGCGACCGACCAGCGAGACGGCCGCAGCCGGCCGCACGGGCGAGACTCTCGGGAAGGCGCTACGTGAGTCCCAACGGCTCCGACCGCTCGTCGCGGCGCCCGGTGCGGCGGAAGCTGCTGCAGGCGCTGGCCGCGGGCGCTGTCCTGGTAACCGCCTCCGGTTGCACATACAAGGACTTCCCCCGCCTCGGAATGCCCACTCCCGTCACGGAGGAGGCGCCGCGGATCCTCTCCCTGTGGCAGGGATCCTGGGCAGCCGCCCTCGTGGTCGGCTGCCTGGTGTGGGGCCTGATCATCTGGAGCGTCATCTTCCACCGGCGCAGCCGGACGAAGGTGGAGGTCCCCGCTCAGACCCGGTACAACATGCCCATCGAGGCGCTGTACACCGCGGTCCCGATCATCATCGTGTCGGTGCTCTTCTACTTCACCGCGCGCGATGAGAACAAGCTCATGACCAACCCGGAGAAGCCGCAGCACGTCATCAACGTGGTCGGCTTCCAGTGGAGCTGGGCGTTCAACTACCTGGAGAACGTCGAGGGCCAGCCCGCGGGCCGGCCGCTGCGCGAGGTCAAGGAGCTCGACGCGATCCCGGACCGGTTCCTGAGCAAGGCCCCGCAGACCGCCCAGGGCGTCTACGAGATCGGCACTCCGGGCACGCGGAACCCGCAGACGAACAACCCCGGCCCGACCCTGTGGCTGCCCAAGGGTGAGACGGTCGAGTTCGTCCTCACCTCGCGGGATGTCGCCCACTCCTTCTGGGTGGTGCCGTTCCTGATGAAGCAGGACGTCCTTCCGGGCCACACCAACAGCTTCACGGTGACCCCGAACAAGGAGGGCACCTTCCTGGGCAAGTGTGCCGAGCTGTGCGGTCAGGACCACTCCCGGATGCTCTTCAACGTCAAGGTCGTCTCTCCTGAGCGGTACCGGGCGCACCTGAAGGAGCTGGCGGACAAGGGCCAGACCGGCTACCAGCCGGCGGGCATCGCGCAGACGGATCACGCGAAGAACGCGGAGACCAAGAACAAGTGAGCATCCTCAACGAACCCCAGGGTGCCGCCGCCGCGACAGCCACGGCAGCACCACCCGTACGTCAGAAGCAGCCCGGCAGCACGGTGATCAAGTGGCTCACCACCACTGACCACAAGACGATCGGCACGCTGTACCTGATCACGTCGTTCGCGTTCTTCTGCATCGGCGGCCTGATGGCGCTCCTCATGCGCGCCGAACTCGCCCGTCCCGGCACGCAGATCATGTCGAACGAGCAGTTCAACCAGGCGTTCACGATGCACGGCACGATCATGCTGCTGATGTTCGCGACGCCGCTGTTCGCCGGTTTCGCGAACTGGATCATGCCGCTGCAGATCGGCGCGCCCGACGTGGCGTTCCCGCGGCTGAACATGTTCGCCTACTGGCTGTACCTCTTCGGCTCGCTCATCGCGGTGGGCGGCTTCCTCACCCCGCAGGGCGCCGCGGACTTCGGCTGGTTCGCCTACTCGCCGCTGTCCGGCGCGGTGCACTCGCCGGGTGTGGGCGCCGACCTGTGGATCATGGGTCTGGCCATGTCCGGCTTCGGCACGATCCTCGGTTCGGTCAACTTCATCACCACCATCATCTGCATGCGCGCGCCGGGCATGACGATGTTCCGCATGCCGATCTTCACCTGGAACGTGCTGCTGACCGGTGTGCTGGTCCTGCTGGCCTTCCCGGTGCTGGCCGCCGCGCTGTTCGCCCTGGAGGCGGACCGCAAGTTCGGGGCGCAGATCTTCGAAGCGGCCAATGGCGGCGTGCTGCTGTGGCAGCACCTGTTCTGGTTCTTCGGCCACCCCGAGGTGTACATCATCGCGCTGCCGTTCTTCGGCATCATCTCCGAGGTCATCCCGGTCTTCTCCCGCAAGCCGATGTTCGGCTACTGGGGTCTGATCGCGGCCACGATCTCGATCGCCGGTCTGTCGGTGACGGTGTGGGCGCACCACATGTACGTCACAGGCGGTGTCCTGCTGCCGTTCTTCTCCTTCATGACCTTCCTGATCGCGGTCCCGACCGGTGTGAAGTTCTTCAACTGGATCGGCACCATGTGGAAGGGCTCGCTGTCCTTCGAGACCCCGATGCTGTGGGCCGTCGGCTTCCTGATCACCTTCACCTTCGGTGGTCTGACCGGCGTCATCCTGGCCTCGCCCCCGATGGACTTCCACGTCTCCGACTCGTACTTCGTGGTCGCGCACTTCCACTACGTCATCTTCGGCACCGTGGTGTTCGCGATGTTCGCCGGATTCCACTTCTGGTGGCCGAAGTTCACGGGCAAGATGCTGGACGAGCGCCTCGGCAAGATCACCTTCTGGACGCTGTTCGTGGGCTTCCACGGCACCTTCCTCGTCCAGCACTGGCTGGGTGCCGAGGGCATGCCGCGCCGCTACGCCGACTACCTGGCCGCGGACGGCTTCACGACCCTGAACACCATCTCGACCATCAGCTCCTTCCTGCTGGGCCTGTCGATCCTGCCGTTCTTCTACAACGTCTGGAAGACCGCCAAGTACGGCAAGAAGGTGGAGGTCGACGACCCGTGGGGCTACGGCCGTTCGCTGGAGTGGGCGACGTCCTGCCCGCCGCCGCGCCACAACTTCCTCACGCTGCCGCGGATCCGTTCCGAATCCCCGGCGTTCGACCTGCACCACCCGGAGATCGCGGCGCTGGAGCTCGAAGAGAGCCACGCCGGTGAGAAGGCTCTCGCGGGTGGCAAGGAGGCCGGCAAGTGAAGATCCAGGGCAAGATGTTCCTGTGGCTGTCTCTCTTCGTCCTCGTCATGGCGGCTGTCTATGGCGTGTGGTCGAAGGAGCCGGCCGGTACCACCGCGCTGTTCCTCGCGTTCGGACTGTGCGTCATGGTCGGCTACTACCTGGCGTTCACCGCGCGCCGGGTGGATGTCGGCGCGGGGGACGACAAGGACGCGGACGTCGCGGACGACGCCGGTGAGCTGGGCTTCTTCGCCCCGCACAGCTGGCAGCCGCTGTCGCTCGCGCTCGGTGGCTCGCTCGCGTTCCTGAGCATCTGCTTCGGCTGGTGGCTCATGTACTTCTCCGCCCCGATCATCCTGGTCGGCCTCCTCGGCTGGGTGTTCGAGTTCTACCGCGGCGAGAACCAGAACCAGTAGGTTCCGCGCCGCGACCGCTCCCGGGCCCCGCACACCACGACGGTGTGCGGGGCCCGGCGCGTGTCCTCCGGCAGACGCGTACACCCGATTGCAGTCACCCCACGGGCCCCGGCGGCCCCCGCTCCCTACGGTGTGACCATGAGCCACTCACCTCGCCGCCGTCGCACGGTGCTCGGCTGTGCTCTGCTGCTGGCCCCCCTCGTACTCGTCACCGCGTGCGGCGGCTCCGCCAACCCGCTGGCCGACAAGCCCTACGACGCGACGGAACAGGTGGAGCTCACCAGCGTCGGGGAGGGGGAGAAGGCCGACCCGGGCAAGCCCCTGGAGATCGAGGCAAGCGGCTCGGACCGGATCACCGACGTCACCGCCACCGACGCCGCCGGACGGTACGTCAGGGGCGAGCTCGCGGCCGACGGTTCCAGCTGGCACAGCACCGGCGCGCTCGCCGCCGGCGCGCACTACACGGTCCGCGTCAGCACCGAGGACGAGGACGGCGCCCAGGGCCGCCGCACGATCGGCTTCGACACCAGCCCGGCCGACCGGCTGCTGCGGGTCACCTTCGGCCCGCAGAGCGGCACCTACGGCGTGGGACAGCCCGTCACGGCCGAACTGAGCCACCCCGTGCAGGACCCCGCCACCCGGGCCGTCGTCGAACGCACCCTGAAGGTCGACTCCCAGCCCCCCGTCGAGGGCGCCTGGCACTGGGTCGACAACCGCACCCTGCACTACCGCCCCAAGGACTACTGGCCCGCCCACGCCACCGTCGACGTGCACGCGACCCTGGAGGGCATCCAGATCGGCGGCGGCCTCTACGGTGGCCCCGCCAAGCCCGTACGGCTGACCACCGGCGACCGCATCGAGGCCGTCACCGACGCCTCCGCGCACAGCATGACCGTCCTGCGCAACGGCCAGGAGCTGCGCGTCATCCCCGTGACCACCGGCAAGCCCGGCTACGCCACCCGCAACGGGGTCAAGGTGATCCTCGGCCGCGAATCCTTCGTCCGTATGCGCGGCACCACCATCGGCATCTCGGAGGGCAGCGCCGACTCCTACGACCTGCCCGTCTACTGGGCGACGCGGGTCACCTGGAGCGGCGAGTACGTGCACGCCGCGCCCTGGTCCGAGGGCTCGCAGGGCGCGGAGAACGTCAGCCACGGCTGCACCGGCATGAGCACCGAGAACGCCAAGTGGTTCTTCGACACCGTGCACGTCGGCGACCTCGTCAGGGTCGTGGGCAGTACGGGCGCCACCATGACGCCCTTCGACAACGGCTTCGGCGACTGGAACATGGAGTGGAAGGAGTGGCGCGAGGGCAGCGCCCTGGCCGCCGGCAAACGCGAGGGCGCCGGCCCGGAGGACGCGGCCCGGCTGCGGCCCCTGGTCTAGGGGCCCGGCCGGTCCAGGGGTCCGGCCGCCGGCTGCCGCGCGCGACGGGCCGTCAGGCCGGGGCGGCCCCGGCCGCCTTCGGCACGGGGTTCCCCGCCGGGCGGCTCCGCAGCAGCCCGGCCAGCGCCGAGGCGCACTCCACCGGGTCCAGCGGGAGCGTCACCGCGGCGTCCGCCCGGCTCCACGTCGCCAGCCAGGCGTCCTGCGGCCGGCCGATGAGCAGCAGCACTGGGGGGCAGCGGTAGACCTCGTCCTTCAGCTGCCGGCACACCCCCATGCCGCCCGCCGGGGCCGTCTCCCCGTCCAGGACGCACACGTCGACCCGGCGCTCGGCGAGGGTGCGCAGCACGGCGGGCAGCGTCGCGCACTCCAGATACGTCACCGCCGGCGCGTCGGGGGCGGGACGGCTCCCGGCGGCGAGCCGCACCTGCTCGCGGATGCCCGCGTCATCGCTGTAGACCAGCACCGTGGCAGTCGACTGCATCGTTCCTCCAGGCTCGTGGGCGCGGCTCGTCGCGCACAGCTGTGGAATGGACGTGACCCAGCGGGCCGACGGGGATCCGGCCGCCCGGCGATGCTACTCCCGCGACGGGGCCCGGGAGGAGGCCCCGGCCCGGGCGGATGACGCCCCGTCGGACCCCGCGGAAGCCCGCCTTCCCCCCTTCGGGCGAAGGGGTGTCCGCCCGGCGGACGGAGCCCGGAGCGGGCCGGGGGAAGCGGGCACGAGGTCTTGACACACCGAACGGCACCCCCCGGAGTGAGCGCGAGATAAGCGACCGACATAATGTCGGTCGTGGCGACAGCAACAGCAACAGATACCGGGCACGCGCACCCGTCGGTCAACCGGCCGAACCTCACCAGCGTCGGAACCATCATCTGGCTGAGTTCCGAGCTGATGTTCTTCGCGGCCCTCTTCGCGATGTACTTCACCCTCCGATCGGTGATGGGTGCCGCGCACTGGAAGGAAATGGCGTCCTCGCTGAACCTTCCGTTCTCGGCGACCAACACCACGATCCTGGTGCTCTCCTCCCTCACCTGCCAGCTCGGTGTGTTCGCCGCCGAGCGCGGTGACGTCAAGAAGCTGCGCACCTGGTTCACGGTCACCTTCGTGATGGGTGCCATCTTCATCGGCGGCCAGGTCTTCGAGTACACGGACTTGGTCAAGGAGGACGGGCTCTCCCTGTCCTCGGACCCGTACGGCTCGGTCTTCTACCTGACGACCGGCTTCCACGGCCTGCACGTGACGGGCGGTCTCATCGCCTTCCTGCTGGTCCTGGGCAGGACGTACGCGGCCAAGAGGTTCACCCACCACCAGGCGACGGCGGCCATCGTCGTGTCCTACTACTGGCACTTCGTCGACGTGGTGTGGATCGGCCTCTTCGCCACGATCTACTTGATCAAGTAATCGGTCCCGCACCGGACCGCAGTCCAGCATCGACGCAGAAGATCCTGACACCGGGGTAATCCGTGAAAAAGCTCTCCGCACGACGACGCCATCCGCTGGCGGCGGTCGTCGTCCTACTCTTCGCGCTGGCGGTAACTGGGGGGCTGTACGCCGCGTTCGCGCCGGCGGAGTCGGCCAAGGCCGATGACAGCGCTCAGTCCCTGGCCATCGAAGAGGGCAAGAAGCTCTATTCCGTGGGCTGCGCCAGCTGCCACGGCACCGGCGGTCAGGGCACCACCGACGGCCCGAGCCTGGTGGGCGTGGGCGCCGCGGCCGTCGACTTCCAGGTCGGCACCGGCCGTATGCCGCTGCAGCAGCAGGGCGCCCAGGCGCCGCGCAAGAAGGTGATCTACACCCAGGCCGAGATCGACCAGATGGCCGCGTACATCGCCTCGCTGGGCGCCGGCCCCTCGGTCCCGACCAAGGATCAGTACAGCCCGGACGGCGCGGACATCGCCAAGGGCGGGGAGCTCTTCCGCACCAACTGCGCGCAGTGCCACAACTTCACCGGCAAGGGTGGCGCGCTGTCGAACGGCAAGTACGCCCCGAGCCTTGAGGACGTCAACCCCAAGCACATCTACGAGGCCATGCAGACGGGCCCGCAGAACATGCCTTCCTTCCCCGACACGACGATGACGGAGAAGAACAAGAAGGACATCATCGCGTACCTCGACGAGGTCAACACCAGCAAGTCGGAGAGCCCGGGTGGCCTGTCGCTGGGCGGGCTCGGCCCGGTCAGCGAGGGGCTGTTCGCATGGGTCTTCGGCCTGGGCGCGCTGATCGCCGTCGCCATCTGGGTCGCCGCCCGGACCGCAAAGGCCAAGAAGTCATGAGTACACAGGACATTCCAGAAGAGAACCTGCCGAGCGAGCAGGTCCACGCGCCCGCCGGGACCGTGACGAAGCCCGTCGCCGACCCGTTCGCCGACCCCGGCCTGCCGCCGCACGAGCACCGTATCCAGGACATCGACGAGCGGGCGGCCAAGCGCTCCGAGCGCGTCGTGGCGTTCCTGTTCACGGTCTCGATGCTGGCCACCGTCGGCTTCATCGCCTCGTACGTGGGCATCCCGGTCGACAAGAACATCTACGTGTTCCCGATCGGCCACGTCAGCGCCCTGAACTTCGCCCTGGGCCTGACCCTGGGCGTCGCCCTGTTCTGCATCGGCGCGGGCGCGGTCCACTGGGCCCGCACCCTGATGTCCGACGTGGAGATGGCCGACGAGCGGCACGCCATCGAGGCCGAGCCCGAGGTCCGCGCCAAGGTGCTGGCCGACTTCCAGCAGGGCGCCGAGGAGTCCGCGCTCGGCCGCCGCAAGCTGATCCGCAACACCATGTTCGGCGCGCTGGCCCTGGTGCCGCTCTCCGGTGTGGTGCTGCTGCGCGACCTCGGCCCGCTGCCGGGCACCAAGCTCCGCAAGACCGCCTGGTCCGCGGGCAAGCTGCTGATCAACCAGAACACGATGCAGCCGCTGCGCCCCGAGGACGTCCAGGTCGGTTCGCTGACCTTCGCCATGCCCGAGGGCATGAAGGAGGAGGACCACGACTTCCAGACCGAGATCGCCAAGGCCGCCCTGATGATCGTCCGGCTGCGCCCGGAGAACATCAAGGACAAGCGCGAGCTCGACTGGTCGGCCGACGGCATCGTCGCCTTCTCCAAGATCTGCACGCACGTCGGCTGCCCGATCAGCCTCTACGAGCAGCAGACCCACCATGTGCTGTGCCCCTGCCACCAGTCCACGTTCGACCTGTCCGACGGCGGTCGCGTGATCTTCGGCCCGGCCGGCCACGCCCTTCCGCAGCTGCGGATCAAGGTCAACGACAAGGGCTACCTTGAGGCCATGGGCGACTTCGCCGAGCCCGTCGGTCCTGCCTACTGGGAGCGCGGATGAGTACTGCAACCACGGACAACCGGCGCCAGGCGCCGGCGGGCGAGCGCCTCGCCGACTGGGCCGACGGCCGAGTGGGGATCTACTCCCTGGCCAAGGCCAACATGCGCAAGATCTTCCCGGACCACTGGTCCTTCATGCTGGGCGAGGTCTGCCTCTACAGCTTCATCATCATCATCCTCACGGGTGTGTACCTGACGCTGTTCTTCCACCCGAGCATGAACGAGGTGGTCTACAACGGCCCGTACACCCCGCTGCAGGGCGTGCGGGTCTCGGAGGCCTTCGCCTCCACCCTGAACATCAGCTTCGACGTCCGCGGTGGTCTGCTGATCCGGCAGATCCACCACTGGGCCGCGCTGATCTTCCTCGCGGGCATGTTCGTGCACATGATGCGCGTGTTCTTCACCGGCGCGTTCCGCAAGCCGCGTGAGGTCAACTGGCTGTTCGGCTTCCTGCTGTTCGTCCTCGGCATGTTCACCGGCTTCACCGGTTACTCCCTGCCGGACGACCTGCTCTCCGGCACCGGTGTCCGCTTCATGGAGGGCGCGATCCTGTCCGTGCCGATCGTCGGCACGTACATCTCGATGTTCCTCTTCGGCGGCGAGTTCCCGGGCTCGGACTTCGTGCCCCGGTTCTTCTCGATCCACGTGCTGCTGCTGCCGGGCATCATGCTCGGCCTGCTGGTGGCGCACCTGATCCTCGTCGTCTACCACAAGCACACCCAGTTCGCGGGTCCCGGCCGGACCGAGAAGAACGTCGTCGGCCTGCCGATGATGCCCGTCTACGCGGCCAAGGCCGGTGGCTTCTTCTTCCTGGTCTTCGGCGTGATCGCGGCCATCGCCGCGCTCGCCACGATCAACCCGATCTGGGAGATCGGCCCCTACCGGCCGGACCAGGTCTCCACCGGCGCCCAGCCCGACTGGTACATGGGCTTCGCCGAGGGTCTGATCCGTGTCATGCCGGGCTGGGAGATCAACCTGTGGGGCCACACGCTGGTCCTGGGTGTCTTCATCCCGCTGGTGATCTTCCCGCTGGTGCTCGGCGCCATCGCCGTCTACCCGTTCATCGAGTCCTGGGTCACGGGCGACAAGCGCGAGCACCACATCCTGGACCGCCCGCGCAACGCCCCGACGCGCACCGCGTTCGGTGTCGCCTGGCTCACCGCCTACATGGTGATGCTGGTCGGCGGTGGAAACGACCTGTGGGCCACCCACTTCCACCTGTCGATCAACGCGATCACCTGGTTCGTGCGCATCGGCTTCTTCGTCTGCCCGGCGCTGGCCTTCGTCATCACCCGCCGCTGGTGCCTGGGCCTGCAGCGCCGCGACCGGGACAAGGTCCTGCACGGCCGCGAGTCCGGCATCATCAAGCGCCTGCCGCACGGTGAGTTCGTCGAGGTCCACGAGCCCCTGTCGCAGGAGCAGCTGCACACGCTCACGGCCCACGACCAGCACAAGCCGCTGGAGCTGGAGCCCGAGGTCGACGAGAACGGTGTCGAGCGCAAGGCCAAGGGGTCCCAGCGGCTGCGGGCCAGGCTCTCCCAGGGCTACTACGGCGAGGGCGGGCAGATCCCCAAGCCCACCGTGGAGGAGTACCAGGAGATCACCAGCGGCCACGGTCACCACTGATCCCCGGCGGCGGCCGCACCCCGCGGCCACCGCCCGCTGACGCCACAGCACGGAGCCCCGTCCAGCACCTGGACGGGGCTCTGCGCCGTTCCCGGCCGGGCTAGGCTGGCCGCAGGCCCGCGGACCCCCGCGGCGAGCAGCGACGCAAGCGACGTGAGCGACCACCAGGAGCGTGGACCATGAGTGTGGCGACCCCGGCAGGCGGCGACAGCACGGTGGCCCCCACCTGGCCGGGTCTGCTGGAGACCCTGCTGCGCGGCGGTGACCTGAGCGCCGACGAGACCGCCTGGGCCATGGACCGGATCATGCGCGGGGAGGCCACCGACGCCCAGATCGCCGGGTTCGCGGTGGCGCTGCGGGCCAAGGGCGAGACCGTCGCCGAGATCTCCGGCCTGGTCCGCGCGATGTACGCGCACGCCCGGCTCATCGAGGTGCCCGGCCCGAGCGTCGACATCGTCGGCACCGGCGGGGACGGCGCGAAGACCGTCAACATCTCCACCATGTCCTCGATCGTCGTGGCCGGCACCGGCGCGAAGGTCGTCAAGCACGGCAACCGGGCCGCGTCCTCCGCCAGCGGGGCCTCGGACGTGCTGGAGAAGCTCGGCGTCAATCTGGACCTGAGCCCGCGCCGGGTGGTGGAGGTCGCCGAGGAGGCCGGGATCACCTTCTGCTTCGCGGTGAAGTTCCACCCCGCGCTGCGGCATGTGGCCGCCGCGCGGCGCGAGTTGGGCATCCGCACCACCTTCAACGTGCTCGGCCCGCTCACCAACCCCGCGCGGGTACGGGCCCAGGCCACCGGGGTCTCCGATGCCCGCATGGCCCCCATCCTCGCCGGGGTGCTCGCCGAACGCGGCTCCTCGGCACTGGTCTTCCGCGGCGACGACGGACTCGACGAACTCACCACGACCGCGACCTCCCGGGTGTGGACGGTGGCCGGCGGCACGGTCCGCGAGGAGTCCTTCGACCCCCGCGAGGTGGGCCTGGACCTGGTGCCGGTCGAGGCGCTGCGCGGCGCCGACGCCTCGTACAACGCGGATGTCGCCCGCCGGCTGCTGGCCGGGGAGAAGGGCCCGGTCCGCGACGCGGTCCTGCTCAACGCGGCCGCCGCGCTGGTGGCGCTGGAGGGTGAGGTGGACGCCCCGCTCGTGGAGCGTGTCCGAGCGGGCATGGAGCGGGCTGCGGAGTCGATCGACTCCGGGGCGGCGCGGCGGGTGCTGGAGCGCTGGGTGGCGGCGAGCAACGCGTAGCGCCTGGCGGCGGGCGGCAGTTGCGGGTTCCCTGGGCCGAGTCACCGCTATGCGGACAACGGTTCCGCGCAGCGACTTCGTGTGCCATACTCCTGCGCAGGTCACGAGTGACAGCGATACGGCCCCGGCCTGCTGTCCGGCAACCCTCCTTCCGTGGCGGGGTGCCCCGGGTGATGACCGGGCCGCAGGCAGCGAGGTCTGCGGCAAGCGCGGATCCCTCGCCAGGGATCCTGGTTGCCGAGGGAGTTCTCACCGTGGTTCAGCGAATGCGCTAGGGCTCTGCAGAGCCCCTTTCCCGCACATCCCTTTTCCCGTCCGGGTGTTCCCGGACGCTCCTGCGCCGCCCCGCGCTGCCCGCGCGCCCCGGCGCAGTCGAAGCCGCCTGCCTCTTACGGGAGTTCGCCGTGTCCGTTTCCGCCGTACCCACTCTGCCCGCCGTCGCCGAACCGCTGCCCGTCCTCGGCTCCGACGTCCGTGTCCCGCTCGTCACCGGCGGCGAGGTGGGCTACGCGGCCCTGGACTACGGGGCCAGCGCCCCGGCGCTGCGGCGGGTGTGGGACGACGTGGCCGCGTACGCCCCGTACTACGGGAGTGTGCACCGGGGCGCCGGTTATCTCTCGCAGTTGTCCACGGAACTGTTCGAGAACAGCCGGGCGGAGGTCGGGCGGTTCCTCGGCTGCCGCCCGGCCGACCAGGTCGTCTTCACCCGCTCCACCACGGACTCCCTGAACCTGCTGGCCGGTGTACTCCCGTCCGGCACCCGGGTGTTCGTCTTCGAGAGCGAGCATCACGCGGCGCTGCTGCCCTGGGAGCGGCGCGCGGACGTGGAGGTGACGTATCTGACGGCGCCCCGCTCCCGGCGCGAGGCGGTCGAGGTCCTGGAGCGGGCGCTGGCCGGACGCGAGCCCCACGGCCCGGCCCTGGTGTGCGTGACGGGCGCGTCCAATGTGACCGGGGAGCTGTGGCCCGTACGGGAACTGGCGGCGGCCGCGCACGCGCACGGCGCCCGGATCGTGCTCGACGCGGCCCAGCTCGCCCCCCACCACCCCGTGGACATCGCGGAACTGGACGTGGACTGGGTGGCCTTCTCCGGCCACAAGCTGTACGCGCCGTTCGGCGCCGGGGTGCTGGCCGGCCGCGCGGACTGGCTCCGGGCCGCCGAGCCGTACCTGGCGGGCGGCGGCGCGAGCCGTACGGTCGCGCGCGGTGCCGACGGCCGGGTGAGTGTCGTCTGGCACGAGGGCACCGCCCGGCACGAGGCGGGCTCGCCCAACGTCATCGGCGCGTACGCGATCGCCGCGGCCTGCCGGGCCCTGACCGAGGCGGGCTTCGAGCGGCTCGTCGCCCGGGAGCAGCGGCTCCTGTCGGCCCTGCGCGCGGGACTGGCCGAGGTGCCGGGGGTGAAGGTGCTGTCGCTGTTCGGCGAGGACGCCCCGCGGGTGGGCGTGCTGTCCTTCGTCGTCGAGGGCTGGAACAGCTCGCACCTGGCGGCGGCGCTGTCCGCCGAGTACGGCATCGGGGTGCGCGACGGCCTGTTCTGCGCCCACCCCCTCGTGCGTACCCTGCTCGGTACGGACGGCCGGGCGCCCGGGGAGTGCGGGGCGCCGGAGGGGGAGCGGGAGCAGGCGCCGCTGAACGCGGTCCGGGTCAGCTTCGGCGCGGGCACACCCGACGAGCACGTCGAGCGCTTCGTGCGCGCCGTCGAGGAGTTGGTGGCCCACGGCGCGCGCTGGACCTACCGCACCGAGGACGGCCGCTGCGTGCCCGACACCTCCGGGGCCTGAACGCCCGCTCCCCGCGGCCCGGTTCGCGCGCTCAGCTCTCCAGGCCGATCGCGAACGCGGCCTCCAGGTCGTGCTGCGAGTACGTGCGGAAGGCGATGTGGGTCTCGGTGGAGGCCACGCCCGGCACCTTGCTGATCCGGCCCGGGATGACGTCCGCGAGGTCGTCGTGCCGGGCCACCCGCACCATGGCGATCAGGTCGTAGGCGCCGGTGACCGAGTAGACCTCGCTCACGCCCTCCAGCGCCGCGATGGTCTCGGCGATCTCGGGGATCCGGTCGGCTTCGGTCTTGATGAGCACGATCGAGGTGATCACGGCCGGCAGCTCCTATCGGGGGTCGGGGGGCGGAGCCCCGTCGGGCCCCGGCCCGCCGTCGCGGGCGGCCGCGGACGGGGCGTCGGAGGGGACAGGGACCTTCACTCTAGCCGCACACGTGTACCGGGCCCACGCGTACAGAAAGCCCAGCGCGAAGCCGATCACATGGGCGAGATAGGCGACCTGCGGCCGGTCGCCCGCCGACCGCGCCGCCAGCCACTGCAGCGCGAACCAGAACAGCAGCACCATCCAGGCCGGGAAGCGCAGCGGCAGGAAGAACAGGAAAGGGAAGAGACTGGTGACTCGGGCCCGGGGGAAGAGGTAGAGGAACGCCCCGAGCACCCCCGAGATCGCCCCGGAGGCTCCGACGAGCGTCTGGGTGGAGTGGGCGTGCGCGGCCGCGTAGCCGAGCAGGGCCGCCGCCCCGACGGCCAGATAGAACAGGGCGAAGGCGCGGCGGCCCATGTGCTGCTCGGCCATGGCGCCGAAGACATAGAGGAAGAGCATGTTCCCCAGCAGATGCAGCCAGTTGCCGTGGACGAACAGCGCGGTCAGGGGGGTGATCAGGGACTGGGGGGAGCCGTGCCACAGCGCGGCCGGCACCACGCCCCAGCGTTCGAAGTAGGCGGTCTGCTCGGCCAGCAGCTCGCTGCCGCCGGGCCGGCCGGTGCCCTCGGGGCGGCCGGCGAGCGGGACGAAGCCCGCGGCGGGACCGGCGAGGAAGACCACGCAGCACGTGCCGATGATTCCGTAGGTGATCCAGGGGGGCGCCGGGCGCTGTCCGGCGGGGACCCGGCGCACTGCCGTTCCGGTCATGGAGCAGATCATGGCGTACCGGTCGCAACCGGCGCAGAGTGCCTCGCCGGGCCGCCGAAGCGGGGCCGCCCTCCGCGCCGGGTGACCATGAGGCCGTAGGGTTACCGGGAACACTCCCGCGGATCGGACGGGCGCCGCGGCAGCGGAGCGCCGCCGGCGGGACCTTGGTGACCGACCCTGACAAGGACGGGTGAGAAGACGATGGGCATTCCCCAGCCGACCGCCACGACCCGCTGGCGCTGCGCGCTGTGCGGCAACCTCACCCGCTTCGACGTCACCCGGTCGAGCAAGGCCGTGGAGTATGTGCACCTGGACCTGGCCGGGGAGCCGAAGGTCGAGGAGCGAGAAGTGATCAGTGAGACGATCGAGTCCGTACGGTGCCGCTGGTGCAACGCGGTGGACCAGGTCGAGTTGGTGGACCGGCCGGGCGCGAGCGCCTGAAGAACGAAAGCGGTGACGGTGGTGGAGCACACAGGCGGCTCGGATGCGGCCGGTGGCCCGCAGCACACCGGCGGGTCCGACGGCGCCGCCGAGGTGCTCGACCGTCCCCTGCCGGAAGGGGTGCGGCGGCGGGTCGTCGGGCTCGTCGCGGAGGCCTTCGGCAGTCTGACCCCGGCCGAACTTCCGCCCGGATTGCGGCAGTACGCCCGTTTCACCCCCAGTCGTCGGGCCAAGTTCGCGGGCAACGCGATGGCCGCCGCCGTGGAGAACGACGCCGCCTTCCGGCAGCGGATCTCCGCCCGGCTGCGCGAGAGCGGCACCGAGCTCGTCGAGGCCCTGGAGGCCGGCTCCCCGCCGGCCGCCGCGGACCCCGAGGACGTGGCCGCCATGGCCTATGTGCTGCGTCCGGCGGGCTGGGTCAAGCTCGTCACCGCCGCCGGCGAGGAGGCCCAGCGCGCCACCGCGGAACGCGCCGGTGAGGAGGCCCAGCGCGAACTGCGGCGGCTGCGCGAGGAACTGGCCGCCGCCCGCGCCGACGCCCGCGCCGAGAACGACCGCGTCCGCGCCGAACTCGACGCCGTGCGCAAGGAGCACGACACCCTCCAGCGCAAACTGCGCAGCGCCGTCAGCGACGTGCGCCGTGGCGAGGCCGCGCTGCGCAAGGCCCACGAGGAACTGGAGGCCCAACGGGCCGCAGGCGCCGCCGAGAAGGCCGCCGCCCTCGGCGAGGCCCGCCGGCTCAAGGCCCGGCTCGCCGAGGCCGAGGCGGCCCTGGAGGCCGGCCGGCGCGCGGTGCGCGAGGGGCGCAGCGTGGAGGACATGCGCTTGCGGCTGCTCCTGGACACCGTCCTCGACGCCGCGCAGGGCCTGCGCCGCGAGCTCGCGCTGCCCCCCGTCGCCGCCCGCCCCGCCGACACCGTCGACGCCGTCGAGCCGGGCCGGATGACCCCCAAGGACATCGCCAACCGCGCGCTGTCCGAGACCGATCCGGCGCTGCTGGACCAGCTGCTGGCGCTGCCTCAGGCACATCTGGTCGTCGACGGCTACAACGTCACCAAGACCGGCTATCCCACGATGCCCCTGGACAAGCAGCGGCTGCGGCTGCTCGGCGGACTCGCGATGCTCGCCGCGCAGACCGGCGCCGAGGTCACCTGCGTCTTCGACGGCGCCGAACTCGCCGCGCCCGTCCTGCTCGCACCGCCGCGCGGGGTGCGGGTGCTGTTCTCCAAGCCCGGCGTCACCGCCGACGAGCTCATCCGCCAACTGGTCCGGGCCGAACCCCCGGGCCGGCCGGTCGTCGTGGTCTCCACCGACCGCGAGGTCGCCGACGGGGTGGCCAAGTCCGGGGCGCGCCCGGTCGCATCCGCCCTGCTGCTCAAGCGACTTGCCCGTACCTGAAACGGTGCCGGAGCGTCAAATTCCGGCTACCCGCTGTGTCATGTTGGTAAAGGATGGGGCGGGTGGCGCGAATTTTTCCGATGAGGATTTGAACGGATCACGAGAGGGTCACTAAGGTCGGGCCTCGAACCTTCACCCGGTTGATCATCCATTCGGGGTGACGGTGAAGGTCCCGCCGGGACCGTGGTGATGCGCGGGGGCCGGCGGCCGAGGAAAAGGAGCGCGTCTCCGTGGCGTCCCACCGTCGACCCAAACAGCCGGGCCGGACCCGGGTCACCGTGCTGACCGCGACCGCCGCGGCAGCCGTCGCCCTCTCCGCCCAGGCCGCGCACGCCGACCCGCAGCCCTCCAAGGCCGACGCCAAGGCCAAGGTCGACCAGCTCTACGAAGAGGCGGAGCAGGCCACCGAGAAGTACAACGGGGCCAAGGAGAAGCAGGACAAGCTCGACAAGCAGGTCGGCGAGCTCCAGGACAAGGTCGCCCGCGGCCAGGACGAGCTCAACAAGCTGCGCGGGAGCCTCGGTTCGATCGCCACCGCCCAGTACCGCGACGGCACCGCCGGCTCCTCGCTGGGGCTGCTGCTCTCCTCCGACCCCGACGAGTTCCTCGACAAGGCCTCCACCGTCAGCCGGGTGAGCGACAAGCAGGCCCGCACCCTCGATCTGGTCGCCGAGAAGCAGCGCACGCTCAAGCAGCAGCGCCAGGAGGCCGGCAAGGCGGTCGCGGAGCTCGCCGAGACCCAGAAGGCCCTCGCCGAGAAGAAGGAAGAGGTCCAGGGCAAGCTCGCCGAGGCCCAGCAGGTCCTCAACTCCCTGACCGCCAAGGAGCGCGCGGAGCTGGAGGCCGAGCAGGCCAAGGAGGCCAAGGCCGCCCAGGAGGCCGCCAAGGCCGCGCAGGGCCAGGGCAGCGGCTCCTCCTCCGACAACGGGCGCGCCAGCCGCGCCGACTCCCGCCCCGACCTCGGCAAGCAGTCCGCCGCCTCCGGCCGCGGCGCCGCCGCCCTGGCCGCCGCCCAGGGCAAGATCGGCTCCCCGTACGTGTGGGGCGCCACCGGGCCCGGCTCCTTCGACTGCTCCGGGCTGACCTCCTGGGCGTACGCGCAGGCCGGCGTCAACATCAGCCGCACCTCGCAGGAGCAGGCCAACGACGGCACCCGCATCTACAACCAGAGCGACCTGCGCCCCGGCGACCTCATCCTCTTCTACGGCGACCTGCACCACGTCGGCCTCTACGCGGGCAACGGCATGACGCTGCACGCCCCGAAGCCGGGCGCCAATGTGCGCTACGAGTCGATCAACAACATGCCGTTCCAGTACGGGGTGCGCATAGGCTGAACGGCTGAACCGCCGCCCGATCGGGCGAATCACGGCAGCCCCTGATGACCCACGCCCCGCCGGTGACCTGCGTCTCCGGCGGGGCGACGGCTTTTTGCCCGCGTTCGCTCGCGGCTGGGGTCTTTGAACGCGGGGTGAGCACGCCGCTACTGTCTGGCGCGCGGCGGCGACACGCCGTCCGCCCCCGCGCGAGCGCGCAGGGCGGCAGCGGCACCGCCGCACCATCGAGCACCCAGTGGAAGGGAGTGCGGCAGCCCGTGGCGTCCCATCGCCGTCCTTCGCCGTCCGGTCTCGCCCAGACCGCCCGGGTCACCTTCGTCTCCGCCGCCGTCGCCACCGCGGCGGCCGCGCTGGCGGCGCCCGCGAACGCCGCCCGGCCCGGCGCCCCCTCCGGCACCGCCGAGCCGTCCGGGACGGTCAAGGCCCGGGTCGACCGGCTCTACGAGGAGGCCGAGCGCGCCACCGAGAAGTACAACGCCGCCAAGGAGCGCGCCGACGGGCTGCACCGCACCGCCGACCAGGCCGCCGACCGCGTCGCCCGCGGCCAGGAGCACGTCAACCGGCTGCGTACCGCCCTCGGCATGATCGCCACCGCCCAGTACCGCAGCGGCGCCGTCGACCCCGCGCTGCAACTGCTGCTCTCCTCCGACCCCGACGGCTACCTGGAGCGCGCCGCCGCCCTCGACCGGGTCTCCGGGCGGCAGGCCGAGCAGCTGCGGGTGCTCGTCGCGGCCCAGCGCGCGCTGCGCCAGGAGCGCAGCCAGGTGGCCCGTACCCTCGGCGAGCTGGAGGACAGCCGGCGGGCCGCCGAGGAGCGCAAGCACGAGGTGGAGCGCAAGCTCGCCGCCGCGAGCCGGCTGCTGAACTCGCTGCCGCAGCCCGACCGGGAGGCCTACGGGCGGGCCTCGCGCTCCGGCGGGGACCGCAGCGAGGGCTCCCTCGGCTCCGTCGAACAGGCCGTGGAACACGTCGGGAGCGCGGCCGCCTCGGCCGCCGCGAGCGCGCGCGGCGCCATCGCGGTCGCCGCCGCCCGCTCCGCCCTCGGCTCCCCCTACGCGTGGGGCGCGACCGGGCCCGGCTCCTTCGACTGCTCCGGGCTGATGCAGTGGGCGTACGGGCGGGCCGGGGTCGGACTGCCCCGTACCTCGCAGGCGCAGCGCAACGCGGGCCGCCACGTGCCGCTGTCCGAGGCCCGCCCCGGAGACCTGGTGGTCTACCGGGGCGACGCCAGCCACGTCGGCATGTACGTCGGCAACGGGCAGGTCATCCACGCCCCCTACCCGGGCGCGCGGGTGCGCTACGACCCCGTCGGCATGATGCCGATCTCGTCCGTGACCAGGCCCTGAGCGGGGACTGGGGGAAGCCCCCCGGGAGGGTGGCTCGTACGATGCGGGGCGTGACGGGCTGGTGGCAGTGGGGAGGACGGGGCGGCCGGGGAGGTCGGCCCCGGGTCGCGCGCTGCCTGGCGGCGGCCCTGCTCGTCCTGACGGCCTCGGGCGGCTGCGGCGTCGACGGCGCCCCGGGCGCGCGGCCCGGGGACGGCACCGTGCAACGGCTGCTGGACCGCTGGGCGGCGGCCGTACGGGACCACGACGAGGCCGCCTTCCTCGCGGCCGTGGACCCCGGGTCGCCCGCCTACCGGCAGCGGCAGCGGCAGGTCTTCGAGAGTCTTGCCGCCGTGCCGCTGGCCTCCTGGGAGTACCGCCTGGTACGCACCGGGGGCTTCGCGCCCGAACCCGGCGACGGCCGGCGCGTCGCCGCCCAGGCCGAACTCCGCTACCGGCTGGACGGCTACGACACCGCCCCGGTGACCACCGGCGTGCGGCTGACCCTCGTCGAACGCGACGGCCGCTGGTACGTGGCCGCCGAGGACCCCCACCAGGCCGGCCGGCAGCTGTGGCAGCAGGGCCGGGTCACCGCCGTGCGCGGCCGGCACAGCCTCGTCCTGGGCGTCGGCCAGGACGAGGACCGGCTCAAGGCGGTCGCCGACCTCGCCGACGCCGCCGTGCCCGCCGTCACCGACGCCTGGCGGGGCGGGCAGGAATGGCCCGGCCGGGTCGTCGTCGAAATGCCCGAGTCACTGGAGCGGATGGCCGCCCTGCTGGACGCCCCCGCCGCGAACTACCGGGGCATCGCCGCCGTGACCACCGGGGAGGTCGGCGGCTCCGGCAAGGCCCCGGCCGACCGCATCGTGGTCAACCCCGAGGCCTACGGTGTGCTCGGCGACCTCGGCCGCCGTGTCGTCCTCACCCACGAGACCACCCACGTCGCCACCCGCGCCCTGACCTCCCGGGCCACCCCGCTGTGGCTCTCCGAGGGCTTCGCCGACTGGGCCGCCTACCGCGGCAGCGGCCGCACCGCCCGGCAGGCCGCCCCCGAACTCGCCCGCGCCGTCGCCTCCGGCTACCTGCCGAAGAACCTGCCCGCCGACGCCGACTTCGGCTTCACCGGCGAGGCCGGCCGGCTGGCCGGCGCCTACGAGGAGGGCTGGCTCGCCTGCCGGATGATCGCCGAACAGTGGGGCGAGGCCAAGCTCGTCGCCTTCTACCGCGCGGTCGGCGGCCACAGCCGCCGCTCGGGAGCGGTGGAGTCCGCGCTGCGCGCGGAACTGGGCGTGAGCAAGGCGGAGTTCACCGACCGCTGGCGGGCGTACGTGAAGCGCGAGTTCCGCTGAGCCGGTGCCGCTGGCGCGGGCGGGGCCGGGGAGCCGGTGCGGGTACGGGGGGCGGCTCGTCGGATGCGGGTGCGTCGTGGTCGGCCGCGTCGACGCGGCGGTGCCGCTCGCGCGGGCGGGCTCGGGAAGCCGGCGCGGGGCCGGGCCGGGGGAGGCGGCGTGGTTGTCGGGCGGGGCGTCGGCCGTGTGCGGGTGCGTCGTGGCTGGCCGCGTCCACGCGGCGGTGCCGCGCATCGACAGGCGCGCCCTTCGGGCGCTGCCCGAAGCGCGCCGGGCTTCGCCAGGACCGCTCGGCCCGCTCGTGCGGTGCCGCTCACGCGGGCGGGCCGGCCCGGAAAGCCGATGCGGGCGCAGTCGGGTGCGGGTCCGGGGGCGGCGGCGCGGTCGCCGGGCGGGGTGGCAGCCACGCGGGCCGTGCGGGGGCGCTCGCCGTGCGTGGGTGCGGCTGAGTGCGCCGTAGCGTTCGTGCCCACGCGGCGGAGCCGCGCATCGGCACAGGTGCCGCGCCCCTCGGGGCGCTGCCCCAAGCGCACTCGTGCGCTGGCGCGGGGCCGGGCCGGGGGCGGCGGCGCGGTCGCCGGGCGGGGTGGCAGCCACGCGGGCCGTGCGGGGGCGCTCGCCGTGCGTGGGTGCGGCTGCGTGTGTGCCGGGGTGTTCGCGCCCACGTGGCGGGGCCGCGTATCGGCACAGGTGCCACGCCCCTCGGGGCGCTGCCCGAAGCGCGCTCGTGCGCGCGGGTGCGGCCGCGGGAAGGTCCTGCGTCCGGGATCGGGGCGGCCGGGTGCGTCCCCGTGTGGGGTTCAGTCCGCCGTCAGCAGGCGTTCCCGTTCCGTGGGGGGATCGGTCGCGTGGGCCGGGGCCGGCTCGGTCACCGTTTCGCGCCACAGGCGGGCGCACGCCACGGACGTGGCCACCGTCAGCAGCAGGTTGCGTACCGTCAGCGTCGCCACCCCCAGCCAGTCGCTGTCCACCACGTGCGCGAACCACAGGGGGAACTCCAGCTGCGTGAACGGGGTCGCCGCCAGTACCAGCCACACGGGCAGCCGCTGCCGGACCGTGCCCATCGTCACGCACACCGCCGCGAGCCCGATCAGCCAGATCACGTACTGCGGGCTGATCACCCGGCTCGTCGTGGTGAACAGCAGTACCGCCACGAACGCCGCGTCGTAGGGCGTGCACGCGGTGAAGCGGCGGGCCTTGAGCCGCCACAGCAGCAGCCAGCCGAAGGCCAGCAGCGACAGCAGCAGCGCGAGCCGGCTCACGGCCGGCACGTACGGGCCGAGGAACTCCACCGAGCCGTAGTGCAGCCGTGCCTCGCCCGGCCAGCCGAAGTGCCGGCCGAGGTGGAAGACGAGCGCGCCCAGCGACTCCACCTCGGTGCCCCGGTCCTTCTGGAAGGTCAGGAACGCCAGCCCGCCCGGCATCGTCACCGCGCACGCCAGCCCGAGCCCGCCGGCGGTCAGCAGCGCGGTGAGCCAGGAGGAGCGGGTGGGTCGGCCGCGTTCCGTGCCCACCAGCAGCAGCACCGGCCACACCTTCAGCAGCGCCCCGAACCCGACCAGCGCGCCCGCTGTGCGCGCCCGCCGGCCCACCGCCAGCAGGGCCGCCACGGCCACGGCCGTGACCATCACGTCGTAGCGGGTGTAGACGATCGGGCCGAGCAGCGGCACCCCCGCCACCCACACCCACACCCCGCCCGCCGCCCGCCGGCCGCAGCGCGCCGCGTACAGCAGCAGCGCGAGCACCAGTGCGTCCGCCAGCAGGCACATGACGAAGAACGCCGGCGCGTAGTCGAGGAACGGCAGCAGCCCCGGCGCCAGCACCGGGAGCGCGGCGGCCGGCGGATACTGCCAGGCGACGTCCGAGGAGGGGAAGGTGCCCGAGCGCAGCACCCCGTACCAGCCCCGGTAGATCACCTCGACGTCGACCGAGACGTCCGAGCCCGGCATCGGCCAGATCCGGAAGACGAACAGCAGCAGCACGGCCCGGGACAGCAGCCACGCCACGATCGCAAGCCGTACGCCGGTCCTCGCCGTCCTGTCCGCCATCGGTCACCTCGCTCCTCATGGTCTCCCCACAGCCTGGACGGCATGATGCCGCTAGCGGGGGCCCGGAGCGACGACGTGGCGCGTCGCGGGGGGTGTTGCCGCCCGATCGCCGCCCGCGGCCACCGGGTACCCTCGGGCGGCGATGCACAAGACCCTCATCGTCACCAACGACTTCCCGCCCCGGCCCGGCGGTATCCAGGCGTTCCTGCACAACATGGCGCTGCGGCTGGACCCGTCCTCCGTCGTCGTCTACGCCTCGACCTGGAAACGCGGCCGGGAGGGCGCCGAGGCCACCGCCCGCTTCGACGCCGAGCAGCCCTTCCCCGTCGTCCGGGACCGGACGACGATGCTGCTGCCCACGCCCCGGGTGACCCGGCGCGCCGCCGCCCTGCTGCGGGAACACGGCTGCGGCTCCGTGTGGTTCGGGGCCGCCGCGCCGCTCGGGCTGATGGCGCCCGCGCTGCGCCGGGCCGGGGCGCGCCGGCTCGTCGGCACCACGCACGGGCACGAGGCCGGCTGGGCGCAGCTGCCCGCTTCCCGGCAGTTGCTGCGGCGCATCGGGGAGGGCACGGACACCCTCACGTACCTGGGGGAGTACACGCGCTCGCGGATCGCCGCCGCGCTGACGCCGGAGGCCGCCGCGCGCATGGTGCAACTGCCGCCCGGTGTCGACGAGAAGACCTTCCATCCCGCTTCCGGCGGGGACCGGGTGCGGGCCGGGCTCGGGCTCGCCGACCGGCCCGTCGTGGTGTGCGTCTCCCGGCTCGTCCCGCGCAAGGGGCAGGACACCCTGATCCGGGCCATGCCCCGGATCCTGGCGTCGGTGCCGGACGCGGTGCTGCTGATCGTCGGCGGCGGCCCGTACGAGAAGGACCTGCGGCGGCTCGCGGCGGAGACCGGTGTGGCCGGGGCCGTGCGCTTCACCGGGCCGGTGGCCTGGGAGGAGCTGCCCGCGCACTACGGGGCGGGCGACGTCTTCGCGATGCCCTGCCGTACGCGCCGGGGCGGGCTGGATGTCGAGGGGCTCGGCATCGTCTACCTGGAGGCGTCCGCGACGGGGCTGCCGGTGGTCGCCGGTGACTCGGGCGGGGCGCCGGACGCGGTTCTCGACGGGGAGACCGGCTTCGTGGTGCGCGGCGGGTCCGAGGCACAGACCGCCGACCGTGTGGTCGCGCTGCTGAAGGATCCGGCGCTGCGGCAGCGCATGGGGGAGCGCGGACGGCAGTGGGTCGAGGAGAAGTGGCGCTGGGACCTGCTCGCGGAGCGGCTGAAGGAACTGCTGTGAGCAGTAGGTGATACGGGTAAGGGGCTCGCGCCATGGCGCGAGCCCCTTACCCGTATGCCGTGTGCCCGTGTTCAGCGGCGGTAGATCGCCTCGATCTCGTCGGCGAAGTCCTTGGCCACGACACTGCGCTTGAGCTTGAGCGAGGGCGTCATGTGCCCCGACGCCTCGGTGAACTGGGTCGGCAGGATACGGAACTTGCGGACCGACTCCGCCTTGGAGACCGCGGCGTTGCCGTCGTCGACCGCCTTCTGCACCTCCGCCAACAGCTCGGGGTCGTCGGCGAGTTCGGCCGGTGTCGTCCCGGCCGGCTTTCCGTGCTGCTGGAGCCAGCGCGGCAGGAAGTCCTCGTCGAGGGTGATCAGCGCGCCGACGAACGGGCGTCCGTCACCCACGACCATGCACTCGGCGATCAGGGCGTGCGCCCGGATCCGGTCCTCGATCACGGCGGGTGCCACGTTCTTGCCGCCGGCGGTGACGAGGATCTCCTTCTTGCGGCCGGTGATGGTCAGATAGCCCTCCTCGTCGAGGGTGCCGAGGTCACCGGTGTGGAACCAGCCGTCCGACAGGGCGTCCTTGGTGGCCGGTTCGTTGTTCCAGTAGCCCTGGAAGAGGTGCTCGCCGTGGAGCAGGACCTCGCCGTCGTCGGCGATGCGCACCACCGAGCCGGGCAGCGGCTGGCCGACCGTGCCGATCTTCGGCCGGTCCGCGGGGTTGAACGCGGTCGCCGCGCAGGACTCGGTCAGCCCGTAGCCCTCCAGGACCGTCAGGCCCACGCCCCGGTAGAAGTGGCCCAGCCGTGCCCCCAGCGGCGCGCCGCCGGAGATCGCGTGCGTGGCCCGTCCGCCGAGTACCGCGCGCAGCTTGCCGTAGACGAGTTTGTCGAAGATCTTGTGCTTGATCCGCAGGCCCAGCGAGGGGCCGGACGGGTCGTCCAGGGCGCGGCTGTAGGCGATGGCGGTGTCCGCGGCCCGGTCGAAGATCTTGCCTTTGCCGTCGGCCTGGGCCTTGGCGCGGGCCCCGTTGTAGACCTTCTCGAAGACCCGGGGCACGCCCAGGATCAGCGTCGGGCGGAAGGAGGCCAGGTCGTCGGTGAGGTTCCTGATGTCGGGGACGCAGCCGAGGCGGATCGGCGCGAGCATCGCCGCGATCTCCACGAGCCGGCCGAAGACGTGCGCGGTGGGCAGGAACAGCAGCACGGAGGAGTGGCCGGTGTTGAACAGCGGTTTGAGCCGCTCGACGGCGTTGCCGCACTCGGCGAAGAAGCTGCGGTGGGTGAGCACGCAGCCCTTGGGGCGCCCGGTGGTGCCGGAGGTGTAGACGATGGTCGCGGGCGAGTCGGCGTTCGCCGCCGCGCCGCGCTCGTCGACCTCCTCGTCGGTGACGTCCTCGCCGGCGGCGCGCAGCCGCTCCAGGCCGCCGTCCTCGATCTGCCACACGTGCGCGAGGTCCGGGAGGCGGTCGCGTACGGAGCCCACGGCCTCCTCGTGCGCGGCGGTCTCCGCCACACAGGCCACGGCCCCGGAGTCGCCGAGGATCCACTGGATCTGCTCGGGCGAGCTCGTCTCGTACACCGGCACCGTGACCCCGCCGGCGCTCCAGATCGCGAAGTCGGCGAGCGTCCACTCGTAGCGCGTGCGCGAGAGCAGCGCGACCCGGTCGCCCGGCCGCACCCCGGAGGCGATCAGGCCCTTGGCGACCGCGCGCACCTGCGCGTAGAAGGAGGCGGCGGTCACGTCCTCCCAGCGGCCCTCGGTCTTGCGCCCGATGACCACGGTGTCGGGGCGCTGCGCGGCGTTCCGGCGGATGAGATCCGTCAGGTTTCCGTCCGCGGGGACCTCATAGAGGGCCGGAAGGCTGAACTCGCGCAAGACTGCTCCTCGTCGGGCGCCGGCGCCACCGCGTCTTTGAGGGGCGCTGCGTCGGCTGCGGTCCATGATCATCAGGCAAGGGGGTAGAACTGCCCGGACGTTACCCACCAGTACAGGTTTCGAATAGGGGGTCGTGCCCAGATGTTCTCTGCGTCACATGCCTCGGGACTGCTCAGCGCACCCTAGCTCCTCCGGTCGGTGACCCGGAAGTAACCGCAGGTCGGGGCGGCCGCCGCGGGCCGCTCGGGAGGCCTGCGGCGGCCCGTCGGCGGTGACCTACAGTGAGGCCCATGCGAGTCCATGTGGTCAGCGACGTGCACGGCAACAGCGAGGGCCTCGCCAGGGCGGGGCAGGGCGCGGACGCCCTGGTCTGCCTCGGCGACCTGGTCCTCTTCCTCGACTACGCCGACCACTCGCGCGGCATCTTCCCCCAGCTGTTCGGCGTCGAGAACGCCGACCGGGTCGTCGAGCTGCGCACCGCCCGCCGCTTCGAGGAGGCCCGCGCCCTGCAGCGCCGGTTGTGGGAGGGGCTGGACCGCGACGCCGCGATCGAGGGCGCGGTACGGGGGCAGTACGCCGAGCTGTTCGCCGCCTTCGCCGAGAACCCCGTGCCCACGTACGCGACCTACGGCAACGTCGACATCCCGGCGCTGTGGCCCGAGTACGCCCGCAGCGGCACCCACGTCCTCGACGGTGAGCGCGTGGAGATCGGCGGGCTCGTCTTCGGCTTCGTCGGCGGCGGGCTGCGCTCGCCCATGCGCACCCCCTACGAGATCGACGACGACGTCTACGCCGCCAAGGTCGCCGCCCTCGGCGAGGTCGACGTGCTCTGCTCGCACATCCCGCCCGACGTGCCCGAGCTGTGCTACGACACCGTCGCCCGGCGCTTCGAGCGCGGCAGCGCCGCCCTGCTGGAGGCGATCCGCGCGGTGCGCCCCCGCTACGCCCTCTTCGGCCACGTCCACCAGCCGCTGGCCCGCCGGATGCGCGTCGGCGCCACCGAGTGCGTCAATGTCGGCCACTTCGCCTCGACCGGGACACCCTGGGCCCTGGAGTGGTGACGGAGCGCGCAAGGTAGCCTGCACCGGCAGGCACAGCAGGCCGCCGACCGCTACGGAGGAGCCACGCAGATGGCGGAACACACCAGCTCTAGCATCACGATCGAGGCCGCACCGGCCGAGGTGATGGCGGTGATCGCCGATTTCGACCGCTACCCGGAGTGGACCGGCGAGGTCGAGCGGGCGGAGGTGCTGGAGCGGGACGAGCAGGGCCGGGCCGCACAGGTCCGTCTCGTCCTCGACGCCGGGGCCATCAAGGACGACCACACGCTCGCCTACAGCTGGTCGCGGGGGACCGCCGGGCAAAGCACAGTCAGCTGGTCCCTCGTGAAGTCCCAGATGCTCCGTCAGCTCGACGGCTCCTACACGCTGGAGCCGGAGTCGGGCGGGACGCGCACCACGGTGACCTACCAGCTCACCGTCGACGTCAAGATCCCCATGCTCGGGATGATCAAGCGCAAGGCGGAGAAGGTCATCATCGACCGCGCCCTGGAGGGGCTCAAGCAGCGCGTGGAGAGCGTGAAGTAGCCCCTCGCGGGCGTCGGTCGTGGATTCCAGCGGAGGCAGCAGAATGCGTACGGTCCTCGTCACCGGAGCCGGCGGCGCGGGCCGCACCACTGTCGCGGCGGCCACGGCACTGGCCGCCGCCCGGCGCGGCGGGCGCGTGCTGCTGCTCAGCTGCGACCGCACCCCCGCGCCGGAACTCGTGCTCGGCGCCGCCCTGCCCGCGCCGGCCCCCGGCGCGGACGTGCCCTGGGGGGAGCCCGTCGAGCTCGCACCGGGGCTGACGGCGGCGCGCGTCGCCGTCGCCGAGCACTTCCAGGACCGGGCCCGCGAACTGCAGAGCCGCGGCGCCTCCGTCCTCGACCTGCTGGGCGCCGCCCCCCTCGACGCCGAGGAACTGACCGAACCCCCCGGCGCCGACGCCCTCGCCACCCTCACCGCGCTGCGCTGCGCCCACACCGGCCCGTGGGACCTGGTCGTGGCCGACATGCCGCCGGCGCACGAGACCGTACGGCTGCTCGCGCTGCCCGAGCAGCTGCGCCGCTACCTGCGCCGGCTGCTGCCCCCCGACCGGCAGGCCGCCCGCGCCCTGCGCCCGATGCTCGCCCAGCTGGCCGGGGTGCCGATGCCCGCGCAGCGGCTGTACGAGGCCGCCGAGCGCTGGGAGGGCGAACTCGCCGCCGTCCAGGCCGTACTGGAGGCCCCCGGCACCACCGTGCGCCTGGTCGCCGAGCCCGGCCCCCTCGCCGCGGCCGCCCTGCGCGAGGCCCGCGCCGGGCTCGCCCTGCAGGGCTGCCGCATCGACTCCCTCGTCGCCAACCGGCTGCTGCCCCAGGACGGCACCGACTCCGCCGGGCCCTGGCTCGCCGGCCTCGCCGCCGAGCAGCGCGGCGCCCTCAAGAGCCTGTACGAGGACTTCCTCGTCGACGGCATCACCCTGTGCGAACTGCCGCACCTGGGCCGGGCCCCGCGCGGCGGCGGCGACCTCGCCGAACTCGTCGACCGCGCCCGCTCCACGACCGTCGGCGGCGGCGAGGACGGCGGCCCCGGGTCCGCCGGAGTCGTCGAGGGAGAGGGCCTGGCCGAGGAGCTGTCCGGCTGGACGGGCAGGCCGGGCGCGGACGGGACCTGGACGGTGGACGACCGTCTGGCCACCGACGGCGTGCTGCTGTGGCGGCTGCCGCTGGCCGGCGCCGACCGCGACGGCCTCGACCTGGTGCGCCGGGGCGACGAACTCATCGTCACCGTCGGCCCGTTCCGGCGCGTGCTGCCCCTGCCGTCCGCGCTGCGCCGCTGCACTGTCTCCGGCGCGGCCCTGCGCGACGGGGCCCTGTGCGTGCGCTTCACCCCGGACCCCGCGCAGTGGCCCCGCACGTCCTGAACCGGCCTCCGGGCACGGTGAACGCGACTGACCCGTTCGGGTAACGTCGAAGAAAAGTCCAGCCGCAGGAGTACGCCATGAGCGAATCCACCGAGCGTCCCCGCCCCGCGGCGGAGGCCGACCCCGATGCCTGGGAGCAGGCGTGCGCCGAGGACCTCGCCGCCGAACAGGCGCGCAGGCGCGCCTCCCACGGGCAGCCGGTCGGCAGCGCGGCCGAGGAGCTGCGCAAGCTCGTGGACGCCGTGGCCGAGAAGGTCTCCGGGCTGCAGCTGCCGCTCGCCGGGGCGGCCGCGCAGGGCGCCCTGCAACAGGTCGTCGCCCAGGCCAGGGCGGCCGTCGAACCCGTCGTCGAGCGCAACCCCCAGGTCTTCGAGCACCTCGCCGCCGCCGGATCCGAGCTCCTGGCCGCCTACCGCGCCGCCGTCCAGGGCCACGAACAGCGCTGGACGAAGGACGCCGCCGACCGCCCCACCGGGGCCGACCGGACCCCCCGAGATGACGGACCGCCCCCCGGCCCCGAGCGCATCGACCTCGACTGACCTGGGCCTCCGGTACCGTGGGTCCCGGCGGGGATCGAGCGAAAAACTGAGGGACACATGGGACTCACCATCGGCGTCGACATCGGCGGCACCAAGATCGCGGCGGGTGTGGTCGACGAAGCCGGCAACATCCTCGCCACCTGCAAAGTGCCGACCCCGTCGAGCCCCGAGGCGGTCATCGACGCCATCGCCGACGCGGTGCGCACCGTCAGCGCCGACCACGAGGTGGAGGCCGTCGGCATCGGCGCCGCCGGCTACGTGGACGAGAAGCGGGCCACCGTTCTCTTCGCCCCCAACATCAACTGGCGCCACGAGGCGCTCAAGGACAAGGTCGAGCAGCGCGTGGGCCTGCCCGTCGTCGTCGAGAACGACGCCAACGCCGCGGCCTGGGGCGAGTACCGCTTCGGCGCCGGCAAGGGCCACGACGACGTCATCTGCATCACCCTGGGCACCGGCCTGGGCGGCGGCATCATCATCGGCAACAAGCTGCGCCGCGGCCGCTTCGGCGTGGCCGCCGAGTTCGGCCACATCCGGGTCGTCCCGGACGGGCTGCTGTGCGGCTGCGGCAGCCAGGGCTGCTGGGAGCAGTACGCCTCCGGCCGCGCCCTCGTGCGCTACGCCCGCCAGCGCGCCCAGGCCACCCCGGAGAACGCCGAGATCCTCCTCGCCCTCGGCGACGGCACCCCCGAGGGCATCCAGGGCAAGCACATCAGCGACGCCGCCCGCAAGGGCGACCCGGTGGCCGTCGACTCCTTCCGCGAGCTGGCCCGCTGGGCCGGCGCGGGCCTGGCCGACCTCGCCTCGCTCTTCGACCCCTCGGCGTTCATCGTCGGCGGCGGTGTCTCCGACGAGGGCGACCTCGTCCTCGAACCGATCCGCAAGTCCTTCCGGCGCTGGCTGGTCGGCGGCCAGTGGCGGCCGCACGCGCAGGTCCTCGCGGCCCAGCTGGGCGGCAAGGCCGGGCTGGTCGGCGCGGCCGACCTGGCACGCCAGGGCTGACCCTGACGGCCCTGCGGGGCCGGGGAGTTGGTAAAGGTAGGCGGCATGAGTGCTGTCCTGCCACTGCCGGACCTCCCGGCATCCCGTATCGCGGACGACGGCTCGGCCGTCGTCCGCGTACTCAGCTACAACATCCGTTCCCTGCGTGACGACCTGGGGGCGCTGGCCCGCATCGTCCGGGCCTGCGCCCCCGACGTCGTCTGCGTCCAGGAGGCGCCGCGCTTCTTCCGCTGGCGCAAGGCGGCGGCCCGGCTCGCCACCGCCACCGACCTGGTGTACGTCACCGGCGGGGCCACCGCCTGCGGGCCGATGGTCCTCGCCCCGCTGCGCGCCCACGTCGAACACACCGAGGACCTGCTGCTGCCGAGGAGACCCGGACTGCACCAGCGGGGACTCGCCACGGCCGTGCTGCGGTTCGGGCGGACGGCCCGCCTGGGGGTGGTCAGCTGCCACCTGAGCGTGAACGTCGAGGAACGCCTCGCCCAAGGGCGGCTGATCCTGCGGCAGTTGGAGAAACAGGGCGCCCCGCACGCGGTCGTGGCGGGAGACCTCAACGACCGCCCCGACGGCCGCACCTTCCGGCTGCTCGCCGGAGAACTGCAGGACGGCTGGACGACCGCCCCGTGGGGGCGGGAGCACACCACCCGGCTGGGCGACCCCGAGCAGCGCATCGACGCCGTCTTCGCCACCCGGGGCGTCGAAGTGCTGGGCTGCGGGGTGCCGATGGGGCTGCCCGGGGTCACCGAGGCGGACCTGCGGGCGGCCACGGACCACCTGCCGGTGCTGGCCGCGCTGCGGGTACCGGCCGCCGGATAGCGGGCCTCACGCCCGTACGGCCCGGGGCGGGGTCAGACGACCGCGCCCCGGCCCGGGTCGTCGTGGTCGTCCTCGTCGTCGTCCCGCATCCGCAGCACGAGCGTGGCGAAGCCGCCCAGGAAGCCGCCGACGCCCAGCGTCGTGATCCACCACGTCAGCTCCTGCCGCAACAGCACCATCACGAGCAGCAGCAGCGGGCCGCCGAGCACCGCGATCCACGCGAAGCGCGCGGTGACATCACCGGTGGGCAGGGGCGGCGGCTCCGGGGGCACGAAATGGCCCTCGCCGTCGGGATCCTCCGGGTGCTCCGGGGGCGCCGACCAGTCGCGGGGGCCGACCCCCGGCGCGTACACCACGAAACCGCCGGGCCGCCCGGGCCGGCCCGGGGACCCCGGGTCCGCGGCCGGGTCCGCCGGCGGACCCTCCGGCTCCTTGCCGGACGGCAGGGCGGCGGCCCCGCCGTCGGGGCCGCCAGGGGTGCCAGGGCCGCCACCGCCAGGGGTGCCGGGGGTATCGGGGGTGTCGGGCACATCCCCCGACGCGGGCCAGCGCCCCGTCTCGGGGTCCGGCTGCTCCCCGTACGCGGCCACGAGCTGCGCCCACGCCGCGTCCTCGTCCAGCGGATCGTGGCTCTCGTCCCGGCCGGCGTCGCGCTCAGCCACGGGCGGCCGTCCCTCCCGGCTGTGCGGCCTCGCCGGTCCCGGCCACGATCCGGGTGATGAACGCGTACGTCTCCTCGAAGACCAGCTCCGCGTCGTGGTCGAGGGTCGCCACGTGGTAGCTGCGGTCCAGCAGCCGCTCGGTGACGTCCCGGGAGGACACCCGGGACAGGATGCGCTCGGAGTCGGCCGGGGGCACCACATGGTCCTGCGGGCTGTGCAGCAGCAGCAACGGCTGGGTGACCTGGGGCAGTTCGCCGTCCAGCAGCCGCAGGAAGCGGCGGAACGAGTGCGCGGCGTGCAGCGGCACCCGGTCGTAGCCGACCTCCTCGGCGCCCTCCTTGGCGATGTCGCTGGCGATACCCTGGGTGGAGCGCACCAGATGGCGCAGCACGGGCAGGGCCTTCGTGGCCTGGCCGTGGACCTTGTTCGCGGGATTGACGACCGCGACCCCGCTGATCGCGTCGCCGTGCTTCGCGGCGAGCCGCAGGGCGAGCGCCCCGCCCATCGACAGCCCGCACACGAACACCCGCGAGCAGCGCTCCCGCAGCTCCCGCAGCGCGCGGTCCACCTCCGCGTACCAGTCCTGCCAGGTGGTGACCTGCATGTCCTGCCAGCGGGTGCCGTGGCCCGGCAGCAGCGGCAGCGAGACGCTCAGCCCGCGCTCCGCCAGGTGCTCGGCCCAGGGGCGTACGGACTGCGGGGAGCCGGTGAAGCCGTGACAGACGAGGGCGCCGACCTCTCCGCCGTCGTGGCGGAACGGCTCGGCTCCGGGAAGGAGCGGCACCGGGATCTCCGATCGCGTAAAGCCGGCCGTGCGGGGGTCCGGCCGAGGAAGGACAGGGACAGACGAAGGCGCCGCGGGGCGACCACGGGACACGGACGGGGTCCGGCCCTCAGCGTACGCGGAGCGCCGCACGGCGGGTAGGCAGGTTAAGGTCTCCTCGTCACACACAGGAGGTTCTCGGTTGTTCTACGGCGCTATGAAGCTGTCCCTCGGCGGGTCGCTGAAGCTTGCCTTCCGTCCGTGGGTGGAGGGCTTGGAGAACATTCCGGCCGAGGGGCCCGCGATCCTGGCGAGCAACCACCTGTCGTTCTCGGACTCCTTCTTCCTGCCCGCGGTCCTCGACCGCAAGGTCACCTTCATCGCGAAGCAGGAATACTTCACCTCCCCCGGAGTCAAGGGAAAGCTGACGGCGGCCTTCTTCAAGGGCGTGGGCCAGCTGCCGGTCGACCGCTCGGGCGCCCGCGGCGCCGGCGAGGCCGCGGTCAAGAGCGGGCTGGAGGTGCTCGCGCGCGGTGAACTGTTCGGCATCTACCCCGAGGGCACCCGCTCGCCCGACGGCCGGCTCTACCGGGGCAAGCCCGGCGGGCTCGCCCGGGTCGCGCTGCTCTCCGGCGCGCCCGTCCTGCCCGTCGCGATGATCGACACCGAGAAGGTGCAGCCCCCGGGCAAGGTCCTGCCGAAGATGGTCCGGCCGGGCATCCGCATCGGCAAGCCGCTGGACTTCAGCCGCTACCAGGGCATGGACGGCGACCGCTTCATCCTGCGCTCGGTGACCGACGAGGTCATGTACAAGATCATGGAGCTGTCGGGCCAGGAGTACGTCGACATCTACGCGACGGCCGCCAAGCGGCAGATCGCGGAGGAGGCCAAGCGCCGCGCCGAGGAGGAGAAGGCGGCCAAGGCCGCGGGCCTCGAAGAGGAGACCGGCCGCAGGAAGCGCCGCAAGGACCGCAAGGCGGAGCAGGCCGAGGAGCGGGCCGGGCACCAGGCCGGGGACGCCGGGGACAAGGCGGAGGGCAAGGCCGGGGACAAGGCGGAGCAGGCCGGGCAGGCCGGCCAGTAGCCGAAGGGACCAGTGGTCGAAGGGAGCCGGCGCGGCGCGGTCGCGCCGGCCGGTGGGGGGACGATGGCACCTTCCTCACGGCGCCCGCGCGCCGTTCGCATGTCCGTGGAGCTGCCGCTGTGGCGGGCGCTGACGGGCTACCGGATCCTGACGCTCGGCTACGCGCTGGCGCTCTTCGTGCTCGCCTACCGCGACTACGACCACCCGCTGGGCGCCGCCGCGTACATGGGCGTACTGACGCTGTGGACGGCGCTCACCTGGAACCGCGTCACCGGGCCCGAGCGCTGCACCCGGCGGTTCCTGGCGGCCGACCTCACCGTCGCGCTCACCGGAATTCTCCTCACCCCGGCCGTCGACTCCGCCGAGCGGATCGCCTCGGGAGCGGCCACCCTGCCGTCCATCTGGGCCGGCGGTGCCGTCCTGGGCCTGGCCATCAAGGGCGGCTGGCGGTGGGCGGCCGTCGGCTCCACCCTCGTCGCCGCCGCCAACCTCGTCGAGCGCGGCGGCCCGGCCCGCGACACCGTCCACAACGTGCTCCTGGTGTGGGTCTCCAGCATCGCCATCGGCTACATCGTGGAGGTGGCCCGCGCCAGCGAGCGCACGCTCGCCCGCGCCCTGCGCATCGAGGCGGCCACCCGGGAGCGCGAGCGGCTCGCCCGCGACATCCACGACAGCGTGCTCCAGGTGCTGGCCATGGTGCAGCGGCGCGGCACCGCGCTCGGCGGGGAGGCCGCCGAACTCGGGCGGCTGGCGGGCGAGCAGGAGATCGCGCTGCGCACCCTCGTCACCGGCGGCCCCCGCCCCGCGCCGCATGAGCAGCCCGGGGACGGGGCCGCCCGGCCCGTGCCGCCCGCCCCGCGCGAGGGCCCCCGCGACCTGGACGCGCTCCTCGCCCCGTACGCAGGCGCCGGCGTCACCTACTCCGGGCCCGGCACGCCCGTCCTGCTCGCGGCGGGCGCGGCGGCGGAACTGGCCGCGGCCGTCGGCGCCGCCCTGGACAATGTCCGCAAGCACGCGGGCGAGGGGGCGCGGGCCTGGATCCTGCTGGAGGAGGAGCCCGACGGCGTCCTGGTCACGGTGCGGGACGACGGGCCGGGCATCCCCGAGGGCCGGCTCGCCGCCGCGGAGCGCGAGGGCCGGCTCGGGGCCGCGCTGTCCATCCGGGGCCGGCTGCGGGACCTGGGCGGCAGCGCGGAGTGGATCTCGGTGCCGGGGCAGGGCACGGAGGTCGAGCTGCGGCTGCCCCACCCGGCCGGCGGCAGCGCGGACAGCGGCGCGAACGGGGCGCGGGGGGCGGGAAGTTGAGCACGACGACGGACAGGACGAGCGGGATGCGGCGGACGGACGACACGCAGAACGGGCCCGGCGCGAACGGGCACAGTGTGAACGGGCACAGTGCGGGCGGACAGAGCCGGGACGGGCAGGGCGTGGACGGGCGCAGCGCGGGCGGGCCCAGCGCCGGACCGAGTGTGGACGGACCGAGCGTGGACGGACCGAGCCGGGGCGGGCAGGGCGTGGACGGACAGAGCGCGGACGGGCACAGTGTGAACGGGCCCAGCGCCGGACAGAGCGTGGACGGACAGGGCTTGGACGGACCGAGCATGGACGGGCACAGCGCTGACGGACCCGGTGCGCAGGAGTCGCCGGCCGTGAAGGTCATGGTCGTCGACGACCACCCCATGTGGCGCGACGCGGTCGCCCGCGACCTCGCCGCCGCCGGCTACGAGGTGGTGGCCACCGCCGGCGACGGCCCGCAGGCGGTGCGCCGGGCCCGTGCCGCCGCCCCCGACGTCCTCGTCCTGGACCTCAATCTGCCGGGCCTGCCCGGCGCCGCCGTCTGCCGGCAGCTCGTGGCCGAACTCCCGGCGCTGCGCGTGCTGGTGCTCTCCGCGAGCGGCGAGCACGCCGACGTCCTGGAGGCCGTGAAGTCCGGCGCCACCGGCTATCTGGTGAAGTCCGCCAGCACCGGGGAACTGCTGGACGCGGTGCGCCGGACGGCCGAGGGCGACGCGGTCTTCACCCCCGGCCTCGCCGGGCTCGTCCTCGGCGAGTACCGGCGGGTCGCCGCCGCCCCGGCCCCCGCCGCCCCCGAGGAGGCGGACGCCCCCCGGCTCACCGAGCGCGAGACCGAGGTGCTGCGGCTCGTCGCCAAGGGCCTGTCGTACCGGCAGATCGCGGAACGCCTGGTTATTTCCCACCGCACGGTGCAGAACCATGTGCAGAACACCTTGGGCAAGCTCCAGTTGCACAACCGAGTGGAACTCGTGCGCTACGCGATAGAGCGCGGTCTCGACGACGCCTGACCGCTTCCCCGCGGCCGGGCGTCCACCGGCTGAAGGGAGAAGCGTCATGCGGGTCGCAATGCTGACCGGCGGCGGTGACTGCCCCGGGCTCAACGCGGTCATCCGCGCCGCCGTCCGCAAGGGCGTCCAGGACCACGACTACGAATTCGTCGGCTACCGCGACGGCTGGTACGGGCCGTTGCACGGCATCGGCCACCCCCTCGGCATCCCGTCCGTGCGCGGCATCCTGCCGCGCGGCGGCACGGTGCTCGGCTCCTCGCGCACCAACCCCTTCCGGGAGCCCGACGGGGTCCGCCGCATCAAGGAGAGCCTCGCCAAGGACCACGTCGACGCGCTGATCGCCATCGGCGGCGAGGACACCCTCGGCGTCGCCGCCCGGCTGCACAGCGAGTACGGCATCCCCTGCGTCGGCGTCCCCAAGACCATCGACAACGACCTGTCCGCCACCGACTACACCTTCGGCTTCGACACCGCCGTCGGCATCGCCACCGAGGCCATCGACCGGCTGCACACCACCGCCGAGTCCCACATGCGCGTCCTCGTCGTCGAGGTCATGGGCCGGCACGCGGGCTGGATCGCCCTGCACTCCGGGCTCGCCGGCGGCGCCAACGTCATCCTCATCCCCGAGCAGCGCTTCGACATCACCGAGGTCTGCGGCTGGGTCACCTCCCGCTTCCGCTCCAGCTACGCCCCGATCGTGGTCGTCGCCGAGGGCGCCGTGCCCAAGGACGGCGACCTCGTCCTGAAGAACGCGGCCGCGCGGGACTCCTTCGGCCACGTCCGGCTGTCCGGAGTGGGGGAGTGGCTGGCCGCCGAGATCGAACGCCGTACGGGCAAGGAGGCGCGCACCACGGTGCTCGGCCACATCCAGCGGGGCGGCACCCCCAGCGCGTTCGACCGCTGGCTCGCCACCCGCTTCGGTCTGCACGCGATCTCCGCGGTGCACGACGGGGACTTCGGGCGGATGGTCGCGCTGCGGGGCACGGACATCGTGCGGGTGCCGCTGGCGGCGGCGACGGCACGGCTGAAGACGGTGCCGCCGGAGCGGTACGAGGAGGTGAAGGTGTTCTTCGGCTGACCTTGCCCACCCACCCGCCCGTCACCCGGAAACGAGCCCCTTCCCCCGGGGGCTCCGCCCCCGGACCCCCACCGGGGGGCTGCGCCCCCCGGACCCCCCGATCGCGGCTGCGCCGCTCGTCCTCAATCGCCGGACGGGCTGGAATGTCCAGCC
>NZ_JBHSPB010000030.1:0-61043 GCF_042656465.1 Streptomyces gamaensis | reverse complement strand
GCCAAACCGTTCACTTGGACCGCAACCGCCGAAGAGATCCTGGCGAAGGTCCGCCTCGTCCAGACCAACGTCAAGAAACTCGTTGCAAACAACTCAAAGTGATACGAACAGGATCACGAGACACTAGCGCCCGATGAGGACCTGGTGGCGGCCCCCTCACCACCCCAGTCCTCTTCCTTCGCCCGACAACGTCCTTCGCGACGGGACCGGTGGATATGTCTGTGACAATGTGTGGGCCCTGTGACGTGTGTTGTTACAGGGCCCGGACGGCTGCCGCAGCCCGGCAGCCCTGACACACAACCATGGACATGATTCTGAAACGGCATCGTCAAGCAAGAGCAGTAAGAGGGTTCTTCGCCCCGGCATCGGCTCTGGCACTGATGACGAGTTTGCTGGTGGCTGGTAGTGCCACTTTCGAGGTGACCGAAGCACACGCCGCGGGCCTTCCCGCGGGCGGTGAGCAGAGCTGGAAGGTGCCGCGGCTCGCGGTGATGCCCCTGGGCGATTCCATAACTTTGGGGGCCGGCAGTTCGACCGGTGACGGCTACCGGGTCGGACTCCGTGACCAACTGCGGTCACACGCGGACGACCTGCTGTTCGTGGGTTCCCTCCGGACCAACGGTGAGAACCACGAGGGACATTCGGGCTGGCAGATCGGCGGCCTGTCCGACAACATCGAGGGCTGGCTCGCCACCACCAACCCGAACGCCGTGCTGCTGAACATCGGCACCAACGACATGGCCCGCAACAACGATGTCGAAGAGGCCCCTCGCCGGCTCGGCTATCTGATCGACCAGATCACCTCCGCTTCCCCGGACGTCACGGTCCTGGTCTCCTCGCTCGTTCCCACGCGGGATCCTGAGGGGCAGAAGCGGGTGGAACAATTCAACAAGGAAGTCCCGAAGGTCGTGGCCGCACGGCGTTCCCAGGGCGCGCATGTCGAATTCGTGGACATGGGTGACGTCACCGCTGAGGACCTGAAGGACCGGCTGCATCCCAATGACGCCGGCTACGTCAAGATGGCGAACGCCTTCCAGCGGGGACTCGCCCGAGCCGCCACGAGCGGCTGGATCCGCGAGCACGCGGAAGCCAAGCCTGCCCCACCCCGTACGGTGCCCCTCGGCGACTACCGGGTCGATATCAATGGCGACGGCAAGGCCGACTACCTCGTCGTGGAAGGCGACGGTTCCGTCCGCGCCGTCGTCAACAACGGTGGCGACGGCCACGGCGGCTGGACCAACTACGGCCGCATCGCCTCGGGTAGGGGCGTGGGGGCCGCCAGGGTTCGACTGGCCGACATCGATGGTGACGGCAAGGCCGACTATCTCATGCTCGGTGAGAACGGCTCCGTCCGTGCCTTTGTGAACAATGGTGGTGACGGGCGTGGTGGTTGGAAGGACTACGGTCAGATAGCCACCGGCTCCGGCACCGGGGCCACGCCCGAGAAGATCCGTTTCGCCGACATCAACGGTGACGGCAAGGCCGACTATCTTGTGGTCGGCGAGAAGGGTTCCGTCCGTGCCTTTGTGAACAACGGCGGCGACGGGCGGGGTGGTTGGAAGGACTACGGCACCATCGCCACCGGCTCCGGTACCGGAGCCACAGCAAACAATCTCCGTTTCGCCGACATCAACGGTGACGGCAAAGCTGACTATCTTGTGGTCGGCGAGAAGGGTTCCGTCCGTGCCTTTGTGAACAATGGTGGTGACGGGCGTGGTGGTTGGAAGGACTACGGTCAGATAGCCACCGGCTCCGGCACCGGGGCCACGCCCGAGAAGATCCGTTTCGCCGACATCAACGGTGACGGCAAGGCCGACTATCTCGTGGTCGAGGACAACGGTTCCGTCCGTGCCTTCGTCAACAACGGTGGTGACGGGCGTGGTGGTTGGAAGGACTACGGCCGCATCGCGACCGGTGCGGGCCCCGGATACCGCGTCCGTATCTGACGCCGGTCCCGTAGGACGCTCTGCCGCTACGTGATGAGGCAGGCGCAAGGAAGAAAACGTGATGCCCCGCCGGATTCCGGCGGGGCATCACGCACGAGGCATTCAGGAGAACAAGGCCAGATGCGTTTCTTGCTGCCGGGTGCCCCGGTACCGGTGGCGATCTTCCCGTAGTCGGCCCAGCCCCCCCGCCCGTCGCCGCCCTTGGTCAGGTAGGCGTGGACGGAACCGTTGTTGTCCACGACGACATGGTCGGCTTTGCCGTCGCCGTTGAGCTTGTGAATCCGGTGCGACGTGGCTTGGTGCCGACTCGATGGTGGACTGGCCGGCGGTAGGACGACTTGCCGGTGGCCAAGAGGAGGCCGACGTCGAAGCGTTGTGCGGGACGGCGGTTCTTCGAGCCGGGCGGGCGTCCGGGGCCGGGGCGGGAGGGTTTCGGCACTTCGGCTGGCGTTGAGGTCTTGACGCGGAGGTGTCGGAACCCGCGGCGGACCCGGGCCGGGGTGAGTCTGTCCGAAGAGACGGGCCTTTCCCAGGGGCGTCGCAGGTCGACGGTGAGGGGGCGGGCGAGGCGGAGTTGGGTGTAGGCGGCGGTCACGAGCCAGGTCCAGCGGTCCGCGGCCTCGGGATCGCGCAGTTTCGGTGGGGTCCAGCCGAGGGTCTGCTTGATCATTCTGAAGAAGTGTTCGATGTCGAACCTGCGCAGGAACGCCTGCCAGGCCAGGTCGATCCCGGCGGGGGCGGCGGTGGGCCGTGACCACCACAGCCACAGGGGCTTGGGGTCGCCGCCGCTGGGCAGGTGGTAGGCCTGGAGGCGGATGACGGTGCCCTCGATGACGGGGAGTTTGCCGGGGTGGTCCCGCCATGCGGAGCGTTGCTGCAGTTCGGGGTGGAGCCGGTCCCACCCCCGGATGTGGGCGGTGCCGTAGCGGGTGGTGACGGCCTTCGTCTCCGCATCGGGATCACCCCGGGTCCTGGTGTCCTTGAAGATGAATTCGCTGCCGTGCCGGGGCGGGTGGCCGCCGCGAGGGTGGGCCTTGTAGTACTCCTCGCGGGTGGGTGCCGGACGGCGCATGACCCGGTCCGGGCGCAGGCGCCCGAGGAGTTCGACGGGCTGGTCGCGCAGGAGGTAGGTCAGGCGCATCACGTCATAGCCGGCGTCGAGCACGACCCGGATGAGCGGGTCGCCTTCGTTCCAATGGCCTGCCGCGATCAGGCGCTTGACCAGGTCCCGCACCTGGACAGCGGTGACGGCGGCGAGGTCGTCGCCCGGCCGCAGACGGATCGCGTCCAGCGGCGCGGTCCACGAGGAGCAGCCTGTCCACTGCCAGGACGACCCGGCCGTCCACGGCTCTGGGCAGCGGACGGCTGGCCAAGGCGTGACGCAGGAGATCGACCTCGATCTGCCCGTGGTTGAGGGCGCCGTACAAGGCGCCATGCCCGCGGCGGTGTTCGGGTGCGAGCGCGAGACCGACCAGGGTCCGTACCGGTCCGTCCGTGCACAGCAAGGCGTCGCACAGCTCGAACAGTGCGTCCCCGCGTCCGGGCAGGCAGTCGTAGAGGTCGTCTCGAAAGCGTGAGAGCGTCACGAACGCCCCACACTGGTCCCGCTCTTGCAGCACCCTCATCGATACCCTTCGGTTGATCCCATGCCTCTGTGACGGAGCACAGGATCAGACGAAGGCCACCTTGCTATGCAGCGGTTATCGCTATGAGCGACCAAGTTCGAAGGGAAAATCGACCAGGGACGATAGACCACAAGTTCAGTTGGGCATGCTGTCGTGTGCAGGGGACGGCATGGAAGCACCCTGAGGGAATCGGACGACGACACTGGGGCGGTAGTGGCCGAAGAAGCTGCTCATGCTGCCGGCTTCGAGGTGAAACCGGTTGCCGCGCATATCGGAGCAGAGATCACTGGCGTCGATCTGGCCGATGACCTTGATGATGCTGTGATCTCGGCCATCAGGACGGCACTGCTGCGGTGGAAGGTGGTCTTCTTCCGAGGGCAGCGACTGGACCACGCCGGGCATGTGGCATTCGCCCGGCGGTTCGGCAAGCTGGTCGTCCTGCCGCGACGAGGCAGCGCGTCCCCGCCGGACGTACCCGAGATCGAGACGACGGTCGACCGGCTGGGATTGCCCGGACGATACGGTATGGAGAGCGCGGAGTGGCTCCACCGGCGTAACCACACACTGCTGCGACGCTGGCATTCCGACCGGAGCAACCACGTTGACCCGCCGGCCGCGACGATCTTGCGGGCCGAGGCCGTGCCGCCATACGGCGGTGACACCACCTGGTCGAACCTTGCGGCGGCCTACGCAGGGTTGTCAGCACCCGTACGTGCTTTCGTGGACGGACTACGGGCCGAACATCGGCTCGGTGTCGGCTACCAGCCGCGGCCCGGCGATGACGCGTACGTCCAGTACCTGCTCAGTCATCAGGTCGCCGCAGTGCACCCGTTGGTACGTGTCCTTCCTGACACCAAGGAACGCGTGCTGTTCGTCAACGGTTACTACGTCGAGCAGATCATGGGGCTCTCGCGCTGGGAGAGCCGGATGGTTCTGGACATGCTGCTGGAGCAGGCGGTCCGCCCTGAGTACACAGTCCGCTTCCGCTGGGAGCCGGGCAGTGTTGCCTTCTGGGACAACCGGGCCACTATTCATGTGGCCCCCGGTGACACCGCGCACCTCGACTTCCCGCGGATCATGCACCGGGTGTTGATCGCTGGAGACGTGCCGACCGGTGTGGACGGCACACCGTCGGAGTCACTTGCCGACAGCGAGCCGGGACGCTGATGAGGCAGCGGGTGACGGCGTGCCGGTCAACGGCTGCGGATGAGGCTTCAGGGCCGGGTGGTGCGACAGATGGGGTGGGATGGAGCTCGTGCCTGTCTCATCCCAACATGCCCGGCGTGCCGGCGGGAGCCGTGCTCCCACCCCCATGTCCGCGCTTCTGGACGCCGACGTCGGCCAGCGGTACGCCCGGGTCATGGCCGAGCGTCGTCCGTATCCGAGTGATCTGTCCGATGCCCGCTGGGAGTTGATCGAACCAGTCCTGGCGGCCTGGCGCTTCCAGCGCCGTGGCCGGGCCCTGGACATCGGGCGCCCGCCCGAGCACGACCTGCGCGAGATCATGGACGCGATCTTGTATGTGGACCGGATCGGGGTGCAGTGGCGCTGCCTGCCGCACGACTTCCCGCCGTGGGAGACGGTCTACGGCTCCTCCGCGAAGTGGCAGAAGGACGGCGTGTTCGCCCAGCCGCCGGCACCCGGTTGCTCGGCCAGGTGGCCGCTGACCACCCCACGATCCGCAAAGCCTGGGTCGACGGCGGCTACCGCAAGCACTCATGATCCACCTCGCGATGACCGACCTCATGACCCGCCGCCTCACCGGCGAGAACACCATCTCCTGGCGCGACCCCGCAAAGCCCCACCAACCGCAAATCTCAGGATGAAACACCGGGAGAAAACGACCTCTCAGTGACGTGGGGAGATCAGGGAGCGCCTATGGGTCCGCCGGCTGTCAGGTCGGCGGACCCTGGGGATATTGCTCGTATCGGCTTGTGTCGGCTGGTCCAGGCAGCGGCTGTCGCTGGTGAGGATCAGCCGAGGGGGGTGCCCGTGGCAGCGCGCCGTCAACGCTCTGTGTCCCTTGCGCACTTGAGCGAGCGGTAGAGGACCCGTCGCCGCTCTCACGAGTTGGCGCCAGCGCTTGGTGCCGGAGGCTGGACGGACGGGCTGCGGCGCGCGTGGCGCCGGATGCCGGCCCTGGTGGCGGCCTCCCGACGGCGCCGGTGAACCCCTCGCAGCTGGCCGAGTTGGCGGGAGTACGGCGGCCGCCTCCGGCCAGTTCGACCGTATCTGGCCGTATGTGGTGCACCCCGGGACACTTGCATCTCCCGCCGGGTAGGGTGCCGGCATGTACCTGCTGATGACGCCTCCGCCGCCCGCCGCCTGAGGCGGGCAGTCGCACAGCCATGCCGGGACGCCGGGGTGGCTGCGTGGGTTGCCCACGAAGACTTCGTGCCGGCAATCGACCGAGGAGACTTCCTTTGCAGTCCTCTTCTGCCCTGCCCGTGTGGCGGGGCGCCCTGTACGTCGCGATCGCGGCCACGGCCTGGGGCACCGGCGGTGCCGTGGCCACCGAAATGTACGACGTCGGCGGGATCGGTCCCGTCGCCGTTTCCTTCTGGCGGTTCCTGACCGGATTCGGGCTGCTCCTGGCGGCCCACTCCGTCTGGCGGGCCAGGCGGCCCGGGACGGTGTCCTCGCTGCGCGCGATGTTCGCGGCGAACCCCCGACGGGCCCTGATCACGGGCTTGGGGATGGCGGTGGCCCAGTCCGCCTACTTCGCCTCCGTGCAGCAGGCCGGACTGGCCGTGGGCACAGTGGCGACGCTGGGCGCGGGCCCGGTGCTGGTCGCCGTCGGCGCGCGGTTGACCCTGGGCGAGCGCACCGGCGCCGTCGGAATTGCCGGGGTGGTGTGCGGTGTTGCCGGTCTGGCGCTGCTGACGGGGGGAGCCGACGGGAGCGGCGGCCCCAATACGTTCCTGGGTATCGGATACGCATTGCTGTCCGCCGCCGGCTACGCGGGTGTGACGCTGCTCGGCCGCTTCGCCGGGCGGGACAACGCCGGTGGCGCCTTCGAGTCCACGCTGCCCGGCTTCGCCGTGGGCATGTTCTGTCTCCTGCCGCTGGCTGTGTGGGAGGGCCTGGTGCCCGACATGGACCGGCCGGCTTGGGCCCTTGGCCTGATCCTCTATCTGGGGGCGGTGCCGACGGCGCTGGCGTACATCTTGCTCTTCATCGGCCTGCGGGTGGTCCGGGCGACCACGGCCTCTGTGGTCGCCCTGGTCGATCCGCTCACTGCGGCGGCCATCGGCGTCCTGCTCTTCGGCGAGCGGCTGGATGCGATCGCCCTCGTCGGCACGGCTCTGCTGCTTTTCGCTGTGCTCTTCCTCGCGGCCCGCGAAGGATCCGGACAACGGCGCTCCCGGAGGAGTCCTGACGCCGACCGGGGCCGCGCCGGGCACGCTCCCCAGCCGTCCACAAGGATCGAGGAATGATCGCGCGGACGCGGTAACGCGCGTTCGGGCGGCGGGTCTTGCGGCCCGCCGCCCGTCGTCCTTTCTCTCGTCGTCCTTTCACAGGGTTCAGGGGATTTACGGGTTTACCGGTGCGTTGATCAACGCTGCGCAAGGTCATTTGTCGCGATCACTCCCCTCCATACAGGGCCTGTCAACCCTTGCATTCTCGCCAACCTCCCGATGTGATATAGCTCCTGGGATGGCAGACAGTTAACGTTTCAATCTGGCCATGCCGCTGGCATGGAGATCCGACATACGACAGGTGGCAGGTGTGAGTGCAGAAACTTACTTACTGGATCAGAGGTCACGTGTGGACGCCTATCCGGTGGTCGAGGAAGTTTCCTCGCTGCTGAACCGTCCGGCAGAAGATGTCGACGCATCAGTGACCATCGCTGAGCGGGCGGCGTTACGGGCGGCCGTGACTGATCTCAACGCACAGTCGGCAGCCGGTGATCCGGCGGCGTTCTACGGTCAGCAACTGTTGCTCTCCCGCATCTACGGGCTCTCCACCCGGCTCCCCGAAGGCCCCACGGCCGAAGGCTCCACGTTTGTCCACGAGGTGCTTCGCCTGCTGGAACAGGCCACCGCGGCCGCCGAGGACGCCGCGCTGGACCCGGGCGTACTCGACGCGGCGCCCACCGAGCCGTCCGCGTATCTGTCCTGGCTGAAGAAGTCCGCGCGTGAACACCGCGTGTACAAGCATCCGTACTACCGGGAATTCATCCACCATCATGCCGGGGTGGACGATCTGCGGAACTACGTGATCCAGGAATCGGTCGTCGACGGGCGATTCGATGATCTTCTCGCCACGATGCAGGTCGGTACCAGTGGCGACGCGAAGATGGAGATCGCCGAGAACTTCTGGGACGAGATGGGGAACGGTGACCGTTCACAGGTGCACACCCATCTGTTCAACCAGATCTTCCGGGTCTTCGACATTCCCGCCCAGGAACTGGAGAGTTCACTCACCGCCAACGCCCTGCTGTCGGGAAACCTCGCCGTGCTCCTGTGCCGGTACCGGAACCTGTATCCGGAGGCGGTCGGATTCCTCGGCATGACCGAATGGCTGGCGCCGGAACGTTTCGTCCACGTCGTGCACGCCTGGGAACGGCTCGGGCTGCCCGAGGTCGGCATCGTGTACCACAAGCTGCACATCACCATCGACTCCCGGCACGCGGCCGGCTGGTTCCACAACGTGGTCGTCCCCGCCGCCACCTCCGAGCGCATGCGGCGCGCGATCGCCCGGGGAGCGCTGTGGCGGCTCAATTCCTCCGCCCGCTACCTCGACGAGCGCATGCCCGATCTCGCCACCCACCGACCGGTCCGACCGATCTGACAGAAAGGGCTCAGTGCCATGGCCATCGGCCCTCAGGGGTTCTCGATCATCGACCTGCCTCCGGCGACACCGGAGACGTTGGACAGCTACGACAACCTCCCGCTCGACCCGTTCATGGGCCACGGCACGCGCTACAAGCGGTTCTCGCAGTACAGGCTGTCGCCGGGGCCCGGAAGCGACCGGGACTGGACCTACGAGAAGCTGCCGCAGCGCGACTACATCACCGCGAAGAGGTACAACAACGTGGCCGGCGGTATACGCCGCCCCTACCAGCCGATCGAGGTCGACTTCACCCCGCTGGTCACCATCGGCGCGGACGGGCTCGGCCTGGACCGCAGCCATGACTGGCAGATCAACATCCATCAGAACCGCAGCAGGGCCGAGAGCGAGCACCGCGCGCCGATCACCCCGGAGGGGGTGCACAGCGACGGACACGAGTTCATCATGATCGCCGTGCTGCGGCGTCACAACGTCGCCGGAGGCGAGACCCGCCTGTGGGTGCCGGACGGCGACGCGCCGATCTGGACGGGCACACTGGCGGCCGGGCAGGCCGTCCTGTTGGACGACAAGGCGATCAAGCACGAAGCCACGGACGTCACTTCCGCCGACGGCCGCCCCGGCCACCGGGACATCGTGATCGTCGCCTACTCCACCTGGGAGAAAGGGTGGTACGGCGAGGAGTACGAAGCGGCGGCCCTTGCCGACCGCCCGCTGAACTGACCCGCTGCGGAAGCCGGTTCATGGGCGACTTCGTGAAGTACCAGGCACTCGGCAACGACTACCTGATCGTCGACCCCTGGCGCGGGGGAGGGGCCCTGGGCACGGAACCCGCCCCCGGGGCCGTACGGCTGCTCTGCGACCGGCACTGCGGAGTCGGCGCCGACGGACTGCTCTTCGGGCCGCTGGAGGCGCCCCGGCCCGGGACCCCCGCACCGCTGCGCATCTTCAACGCGGACGGCAGCGAGTGCGGGATGAGCGGCAACGGCTTGCGCATGTTCGCGCTGTACCTCGGCGAGTACTACGTGCACGAGTGGGGTACGGGGACGCCGTTCACCGTACGCACGCCCGGCGGCGACTCGGAGGTCCGGATCACGGACGTCACCGACGGGCGGGTGCGCGTGGGCATGGGCCGGGCGCGCTTCACCACCGGCACGGACACGGGCACGGACGTCGGAGGGGCGGCAATCACCGTCGTCCCGCTGGCAGGCGCCGGACCGGACGACGAGATCACCGTCACCGATCTGCGCCTCGGCGTTCCCCACACCGTCGTTCTCACGGATGCGATCGACGGTGAGCTGGTGCAGCGCCTGGGCCCCGCGCTGGCCCGGCACTCCCGCCACCCCGAGGGCACCAACGTGGAGTTCGTGCGGGTCCGTGACGACCGCACGCTGGATATCGCGCTCTGGGAGCGGGCCGCCGGCCCCGTGTCCGCCTCGGGCAGCGGCGCGTGCGCAGCGGCCGCCGTGGCCCGCGCACGCGGCCTCGTCGGCCCCGACGTGACGGTCCGCATGCCCGGCGGCGAGGTCGACGTGAGCGTGGCGCCGGACGGCCGGATCAACTCGACCGGCACCGCGCAGGAAGTGATGGCAGGAGTGCTCTCACAGTCACTGCTCAAGCAACTGGCCCAGCACGGCACGACACTTGAGGAGCCGTCGGGAAGGAGGGGCCCATGAACGTCACACAGGTCCCCGGGGCGTGCCCGCTGGACTGCGCGGACGCCTGTAGCTGGCAGGTCACGGTCCGGGACGGCGAAGCCGTCGCGCTGCGCGGCACCCCGGACCACCCCTACACCCGGGGCACCCTGTGCGTGAAGGTCAACCAGTACCTGGAGCACACCCGCGCCCCCGACCGGCTGCTCCACCCCCTGCGGCGCGTCGGCCCCAAGGGGGAGGGCCGCTTCGAGCGCATCAGCTGGGACAGCGCCCTCGACGAGATCGCCCAGCGGCTGAAGCAGACGATCGAACGCCACGGCGGCGAAGCGATCTGGCCGTACCAGGGCACCGGCACCCTCGGCTTCCTCCAGGGGCTCCAGGGCCGCGCCGGCAGCCGGCTGTGGAACGTCCTGGGCGCCTCGCGCCACGACATGACGATCTGCTCCATCGCCGGTCTCGCCGGCCTCCGGTACACCCTCGGCGTCAGCACGGGGATCGACCCGGAGAGCCTGGCGCACTCCCGGCTGGTCCTGCTGTGGGGGAGCAACCCCCTCACCAGCCGCCATCACTTGTGGAAGGTGATCCAACGCGCGCGCGGCAACGGCGCGCACGTCGTCGTCATCGACCCGGTCCGCAGCCGCTCGGCGGCCCAGGCCGACGAACACCTCGCGCCCCTCCCGGGTACGGACGCCGCGCTCGCCCTGGGCCTGCTGCACGTCGTGCTCCAAGAAGGCGCCGAGGACCGGGAGTACCTGGCCGCCCGGACCGTGGGATGGGAGGCGTTCCGGCAGCGGGTGCTGGAGTTCGGCCCCGAGCGCACGGCGCGGGAGACCGGTGTGACCGAGGAGGAGATCGTCCGACTCGGCCGGCGCATCGCCCGCAGCAGGCCCACCGCCCTGGGGGTGTCACAGGGCATCCAGCGCCACGCCGGCGGCGGCGCCGCCCTGCGGACCCTCGCCTGCCTGCCCGCCGTCACCGGGGACTGGCAGCGGCCCGGCGGCGGACTGCTCTACTCGACCGACGGCTACTTCGGCGCGAACCGCGACGCCCTCTGCCGGGACGACCTGCTGCGCAGCCCCGTGCGCACCCTGTCCATGACGCGGCTGGCCGAAGGACTGCTGGAGACGGACGACCCGCCCGTCGAAGCACTGGTCGTCTACGGCGCCAACCCGCTGGCCAGTTCCCCCGACCAGAACCGGATCCGCCGCGGCCTCGCCCGCGAGGACCTCTTCACCGTGGTCATGGACCACTTCCAGACCGACACCGCCGACTACGCCGACATCCTGCTCCCCGCCACCATGCAGACCGAGCACCTGGACGTGCACGACGGCTACGGCCACCTGTACGTCCACTGGAACGAACCGGTCGCCGCTCCGCCGGGGGAGTGCCTGTCCACCACCGAGACCTTCCGACGCCTGGCCCGCGCCATGGAGCTGACGGAACCCGCGCTCTACGCCAGCGACGAAGAACTGGCGAGCGACCTCCTCGACTCCCCGCACCCGTCCATGGCCGGTATCACCCTCGACACGCTGCGCACCAAGGGATGGGCCCGGCTCGCCTACCCGGACCCCTTCGTGCCCTTCGCGAACGGATTCCCCACCCCTTCGGGGAAGCTGGAGTTCGTCTCCCAGACCGCCCGGGCGGACGGCCACGACGCCGTGGCCGGCTACGTGCCGGCGAGCGAGACCGACGACGCCGAACGGGCCCGGTCCCTGCCCTTCGTCCTCCTCTCCGTCGCGAACCACTTCTTCCTGAACACCGTCTTCGGGAACAAACCCGAACTGCGCCGCCGAGCCGGCCCACCGTACGTGGTAGTGCACCCGCAGGACGCCGCGGCGAGCGGCATCGCAGCCGGCGACCGCGTGCGGATCAGCAACGAACGAGGCGCCTTCGAAGCCCTGGCCAGGATCGACGACGTGGTACGCCCGGGAGTCGCCATGACGACGAAGGGCCACTGGCTCAAGTTCACCGGCGGCTCCGGCCCCAACGCCACCGTCGACGAACGGGACGCCGACATGGGCGGCGGAGCCGTCTTCCACGACAACCGCGTACGGATCACGCCCCTCGCCCCGAGCGAGGACGACAGCAGTGAGGACGGCGGATGAAGTTCCGACGACTGGGCCGCAGCGGGCTCCAGGTCAGCGAGATCGCCTACGGCAACTGGGTCACACACGGCGCCCAGATCGACGACGGCCGGGCCATGGAATGCGTACACGCGGCCTTGGACGCCGGCATCACCACCTTCGACACGGCCGACATGTACGCGGACACGGCCGCCGAGACCGTGCTCGGCAAGGCGCTGCAGGGCGAGCGCCGCGAGTCCCTGGTGATCTCGACCAAGGTGTTCTTCCCGACCGGCCCCGGACCGAACGACGGCGGCCTGTCCCGCAAGCACATCACCGAGGCCGTCAACGGCTCACTGACCAGACTCAGGACCGACTACATCGACCTGTACCAGACCCACCGCTTCGACGAACGCACTCCGCTGGAGGAGACGCTCAGGACTTTCGACGACCTCGTGCGGCAGGGCAAGGTCCTCTACATCGGCGTCTCGGAATGGACCGCCGACCAGATCGCCCGGGCCGTGAAGCTCACCGGCCGACTCGGCCTGGAACGCCTCGTCTCCAACCAGCCCCAGTACTCGATGCTCTGGCGCGTCATCGAACCGGAGATCGTGCCCCTGTGCGAACGGGAAGGGATCGGCCAGATCGTCTGGTCGCCCCTCGCCCAAGGCGTGCTCACCGGCAAGTACCTGCCCGGACAGCCGCCGCCCGCAGGATCGCGCGCCACGGACGAGGCGGGTGCCCGCTGGGTGAAGGACTTCCTGCGCGACGAGCTGCTGGAGCGGGTGCAGCAACTGGCCCCCATCGCCCGGGAACTGGACCTGACCCCGGCCCAACTCGCCGTCGCCTGGACGCTCCAGAACCCGAGCGTCGCCGCGGCCATCGTGGGCGCCTCCCGGCCGGAGCAGATCCGGGACAGCGCCAAGGCGGCGGGCGTCCGCATCGACCCGACAGTGATGCAGCGCATCGACACCGTCCTCGGCCCGGTCGTCGAACGCGATCCCGCCAAGGTGGACAGCGCCGAATAGAGCCCACAGCCCACCCTTCCCGCCTCCATCCTGCCGAGTACCCGGAGACGCCCATGACGTTCATCCCGTTCGAGCTGCTGGAGTGGCAGCAGAAGCAGGGAGACACCACCACCTACAGCCTGGCCGACAGCGGCTGCCGGCCGATCCGGCTGCGCGAACTGGTCGACGACGAACAGGCGTTGAGGCGACTCCTGGACAGCGAGCTGAGCTACCCGCCGACATGCGGAACGGACCACCTGCGCGCGCAGATCGCCCACTGGCACGCCGGGAGCACCGACCACACATCGCAAGTCATCGTCACCGTCGGGGCGACCGAGGCCAACACGGTCGCTGTCGACACTCTCATCCGCCCCGGGGACCACATCGTGACGGTCTCACCCGGCTACCGCCAGATCTGGGGCGCGGCCCAGAACCGGGGCGCCGACGTCGACGACGTCCCCCTGCACCCCGAGCACGGCTGGCGACCCGACATCGACGCCCTGGCCCGCGCGGTCCGCCCCGACACCCGGGCCATCGTGCTGACAACCCCCAACAACCCGGCGGGCACCATCCTGACCGAGGACGAGATACGAGCGATCGTCACCGTCGCCGAGCGGGCCGGCGCCTGGATCCTCGCCGACGAGGTCCACCGCGGCACCGAACTCCACACCGACGAGCTCAGCCCCACCTTCTGGGGCCACTACGACCGTGTCGTATGTGTCGGCAGCCTCTCCAAGGCCTTCGGCATGCCCGGACTGCGCCTCGGCTGGCTGATCGCACCACCCGCGCTCCTCCCGCAGCTCCGCCGACGGCACGAGTACGCCACCCTCTCCGCCGCCGGGACGGCCATGGCACTGGCGGAACTGGCGCTCACGCCGCCCACCTGCGCCCGGCTGCTCGACCGCTACCGCGGCTTCCTCCGCGAGAGCTGGACCCAGATGCAGCAGTGGATCGACTCCCACGACCGCCTTCTCTCCGTCGTGCCGCCCCAGGCCACCGCCCTGGCGTTCGTCCGCTACCACCTGGACCTGCCCAGCACCGAAGTCGCCGAGGCCCTCCACGCCCGAGGCAAGGTGCTGGTCGGCGCCGGCGCCCACTTCGGCACCGAGCACCACCTACGGTTCACCTACGGCCTGGAACCGGCCCAGCTGGCGGCGGCCCTGGAGAGAACCTCGCACGTACTGAAGGAACTGAGCGCGTGAACCCCACAAAACTGCCCCTCATCGACGCCGAAGAACTGGCACGCCGCCTGCCCATGCCACAGGCGATCGCCGCACTGGACCGCGCCCTGCGCGCCGGGCTGGACCCCGAGACCGACGTCCCGCGCACCGTCCTCGACGTCCAGGCAGGACAGCTCCTGCTGATGCCCGCCGCGTCGACCTCGTACGTCGGGGTGAAGATCGCCACGGTCGCGCCCGACAACCCCGCCCACGGCCTGCCACGCATCGTCGCCTCCTACCTCCTCATGGACGCGGCCACGCTCTGCCCGACAGCCCTGATCGACGGCTCCGCCCTGACCCTGCTGCGGACGCCCGCCGTCTCCGCCGTGGCCGTGGACCACCTGGCGGCCGCAGACGCCCAACGCCTCGTCGTCTTCGGAGCCGGACCGCAGGCATGGGGCCACGTGGAAGCGGTCAGGGCCGTACGCCCCATCACCTCGGTCGGAGTCGTCGCACGCCGTCCGGAGCAGACGGCCGAACTGGTCGAGCGCTGCCGGTCGGTGGGTCTGTCCGCGGAGGCCGTCCCACCACAGGCCGTGGCGACCGCCGACGTGGTCGCCTGCTGCACGACGGCGCGAACCCCGCTGTTCCCCGCCGAGGCCGTCGCGGACCATACGGTCGTGGTGGCGATGGGAGCGCATGAGCCGACGGCCCGAGAGGTGGACGGCGCCCTCGTCGCCCGCGCCACCGTCGTCGTCGAGGCGCGCACCGCGGCGCTGCGCGAGGCGGGCGACCTCCTGATCCCCCTGCGCTCCGGTGAAGTCGACACAGGGGTGATCGCGGGCAACCTGGCCGAACTCGTACGCGGAGCCGTGACCGTCCCGCCCGGGCGGCCGAAGCTGTTCAAGGGCACGGGCATGGCGTGGCAGGACCTGGTGGTGGCCGCTGCCGCCGTCGACGGGTCCCCGTGAGCGCGCGAAGGTGACCGGGAGCTGAAGGTGTCCCCGATCACCGGGTCACGATGCGGCGCCGCCAGGTGCGAGCGGCCGCGCCCGCGGCCGGGAGCTCCTTCGTTCGTGGCCTCTCTCTGGACCGGTGCTTGAACGGAAAGCCGGGTGAGCGGGCGGATCCGGGGTAAAGCACCGCAGCCGGGCTGGCGGTGCGTCAGGACGCCGGGGAGGCCCCGTCCGGCGCGAGCCACGCGGCATCCAGCACGCCCTCGGCGACGATCACCGCGGGCCCGGTCATCTCCACTGTGCCGTCGGGACGTTCACCGATCACCAGACGGCCGCCGGGAACATCCACGGTGTAGGTCACGGGCAGGCCGGTGACGGCCGGGTCGCACCCGTCACGGCGGGCCGCCGCGACCATTACCGCACACGCCCCCGTACCGCACGAACGCGTCTCCCCCGAACCGCGCTCGTGCACCCGCAGCGCCACATGACGCGGCCCCCGGTCCACGACGAACTCGACGTTGGCGCCCTCCGGATAGGCAGCAGCCGGGACAACGGCAGGAGCGGTGAGCAGGCTGCCGGCATCCGCCAGGTCGTCGACGAAACAGACCGCATGCGGATTGCCCATGTCCACATGGACAGCGGGCCAGTGACGCCCGCTCACGCAGACGCTCACCTCGCCACCGGGCAGCAGCGCCCGGCCCATGTCCACCGTGATCCCCCCGGCTCCCCCGGGACCGTCCTCGGCCATGTGCACCCTGCGGATACCCGCGCGCGTGGCCACCGCGAGATCCCCGGCACCGGCCAGGCCGGCGCGCTGCAGGTAACGGGCGAAAACACGGACGCCGTTGCCGCACATCTCGGCAACACTGCCGTCACCGTTGCGGTAGTCCATGAACCACTCGGCCCCGCCCGCCATCGCACACCCCTCGGGATGAGCGGCGGAGCGCACCACGCGCAGCACGCCGTCGGCGCCGATACCCGCACGCCGGTCGCACAGCCGGGCCACGGCCGCCGGGGACAGCTCCAGCCGCCCCTCGTGGTCGGGGACGATCACGAAGTCGTTCTCGATACCGTGACCCTTGAGGAATCCGATCTGCGCACTGCTCATGCCTCGATGGTACGGGCCCACGTAGGGCAAGGCCTCCCGCCCGGGTTGCTCGCCCGCGCGACCCCCGCGACAGAGCCGCTCCGCGCCCCACAGCGACTCGCCGTCTCCTTCCCGGACGGGGCCGATCCCGGTCCGACCCCCAGCCCGGGGCCGCCGTACGGACGAGACGCAGCAGTACGGTGTTCCACGGCCGGGAACTCTCAAGTGACGTCGAGGGGGCGGCGGTTCACCCATCGCCTCACGATGGCCCCGTCGAGAGCTCGCGGGCCACCAGAGTGCGCAGCTCGACGACGGCGGAGGCGATGCGGGCCGCTGTCTCCGCCCGCTCAGTGGCTTCTGGTCCTTGTGACGTGGCCGCGTGGGTCACTTGTCGACAGGCTGCATCGAGCCGTTCGCCGTTGAACAGGCCCAACCGGCCGGTCGGGGCCAGGCTCAGGGCGGTGTGCAGAGCAGTACCGAGGGTGGCCGCCTCCTCGGTGCCGGGCTCTTCCGGGCCGGGCAGCCGAGCTTCGAGTGTGTCGACCTGGTGGGCGATGTGGTGTGTGCATGCCACGATCTCGGTGACCGTCCTGGGGGTCCAGTGTCCGTGTCGGGCGGGTTCGTCAGCGATGTACGACGCGGCGGACTCCAGGAGCACGAACGCGGCAAGGACCTCCAGTCGCGCCTTGGCCAGAGCGGCCCGGTCCAGGGTGCCCGGGTTGGCCCAGGCCCGGCACAGCAAGGCCAGTTGGGTCTGCTGGGCGGCTGTCCACCGGGCGAGGAGACGGGGGTAGACGTCCCGGTGCCAAGTGGGCCAGAGCAGGTAGGAAAGCATGGCGATCCCGCAGCCGACGACCGTGGCGACCGCCCGGCTCCACGCCGCCTCCGGCTCCGCATACCCCAGGGCAGTGATCGCGAGAACGACGAACGCGGTAATCCACAGGCTCATCAGCGCAGTGCCGCTTGCGCGGGTCAGGAAGGCGGATACGGCACAGACTTCCATGACCGCCAGAGCGGCCTCGGGGCCCGGGGCCGCCAGAAGGTACAGGCCGCTGGCCCCCAGAGCACCCACCACTGCCCCCAGGCCGCGGGCCCAGCCTTGTTGAAGCGTGGTGGCGAACTGCGGGCGCAGTACCAGCACCGTGGTCAGCGACACCCAGAAGCCGTGGTCCAGGATGCCGTGACCGCCCCAGTTGCCGGCCCAGCGGCCGGTGAGCTCGGCGAGGGTGAGAGCAGCAGCGAGGCGCAGGGCGTGCCGGAGGACGGGTGAGTACCGGCCCAGTTCCCACTGCAGCAGTGCACGGACCGGCGGGCGCCCGAGCGCGGCTGCCATGTCGGGGAGGGCTCTCTGCCCCGCCTGGGGCTGGGTGAGGCGGGCAGCGACACGGAAACTGCCCGCTGTGCTGCCGACGGCCGCCAGCGGCGGGTTGCGCTCGGCCTCGGCCTCAAGGATCCGGGGGATGAACTCGGGGAGTTCGTAGGGCTGGTCGTACTCGACAGCGTGGCCGATGGCCCGTAGCCCGTCGTGCACGATACGCAGGACAGCGGCGCGTGCTGCTCCGTCACCGGTCGGTGGTGCCTGGGCGATGGAGCCCAGATCGAAACGGAACTGCTCGGCCTGGGCCAGCAATCCGTACAGCGCCGCCGCCTGTTGTCTGCGCCTGCCCCGCAACACACGCAGCGCACGGTGCGCCTGGTAGAAAGGAGAATCGGACGAGAAGTGGCCCGGATTCCCGACGAGGGCCGAGGCGTGGTCGGCGAGGGCTCCGTACACGGTGCCCAGCGCGGTGCGCTGGGCGGCGAAACGGCCCCGCCACGGGGGCAGCAGCTGGGTGACGACCTGGAGCAGGCCACCGGACAACAGCAGACCGGCCATTTCCAGCCCGACAACCGGCCCGGAGGCCAGGTCACCGACCACCAGGAAACCGATCACCGACGCCGCGGCCACCATCCCGGCAGATGCCCCGCCGGACCAGGCCAGCCCTGCCACGAACCCCACGACAGCCAGCGTGGCCAGATGGAGCGCGTCGTGCGTCCCCACCAGCCCCCCGAGCGCCGCGCAGAAGGCCAAGGACACCGAAACGCCGAGCGCGACGACAGCCGGGTGGTGCAATTTCTCCCCCAGGGTCTGCATGGTGACGATGAACGCCCCGACGGCCAGCAGCACGGCCGCGGCCACGGAGTCGAACAGCAGCCCGGTCATGACAGCGAGCAGGACGCTGACGACCCCGCGCAGCACCGGCCAGGCAGAGGACACTGCCAGCCTGACCCCGAGCCCTTCGCGTACGGTCCGCGCCAGGGCGGATCGCCACCCGGAACGCACCTCACATCGTGTTCCTGACATCGCGCCTCTTCCGGCTCCGCTGGATGCCACGTCGTCTCCGGTCCCGGCCGCTCGTCGGCCCGCGTCATCGCGCCGGGCGCCCGGAGCGCCCGTCACGTCACGGATTTACCGGCTTTCCGGGAGATACCAGCGGTAGGGCTGGATGAGTCGGCGGATGCTCTCCGGACCCCAGGAGTCCCGGGCGTACGGCTCCACAGGAGGCGGATTCTCCAGGAGCGGGGCGGAAGCTTCCCAGAGGCGTTCGATGCCGTGGGAGCTGGTGAAGAGGGACTGGTCGCCGAGCATGGCATCGAGGATGAGGCGTTCATAACCCTCCAGGGCGTGGGCGGTGTTGAAGCAGTCGGTGTAGGCGAAGACCATCTCGGCTTCGCCGAGGCGCATGTCGGGGCCGGGTTCCTTGGCGAGGAAACGGGCGGTGATGCGGCCGGGGTCGGCGAAGTCGATGACCAGCTCGTCGTGGCGGCCGCCTGCGGTGTCCTGCGCGGCGAGGGGGAACATGCGCAGAGGAGGTTCGCGGAAGCCGAGGGTCACCACGTGCCGCCCCTGGGCCAGGGCCTTGCCGGAGCGCAGGAAGAACGGAACGCCGGCCCAGCGCCAGTTGTCGAGTTCGACGCGCAGGGCGGTGAAGGTCTCGGTGTCGGAGTGGCGGTCGACACCGGGTTCGCTGCGGTAGCCCTCGTACTGGCCCCGGACGGTGCAGGCCGGGTCCAGGGGGCGCAGGGCCTGGAAGACCTTGTCCTTCTCGGTTCGCAGGGAGTCCGCGGTGAGGGCGGCGGGCGGCTCCATCGCGATGAACGCGAGGATCTGGAACGGGTGCGTGACGATCATGTCGCGGAAGGTGCCGGTGCCTTCGAAGAACCCGGCGCGGCCCTCGATGGTGAGTTGCTCGGGGACGTCGATCTGCACGTGGCTGATGTGGTCCCGGTTCCAGACGGGTTCGAAGAGGCCGTTGGCGAACCGCAGGGCCAGGATGTTGTCGACGGACTCCTTGCCGAGGAAGTGGTCGATGCGGAAGATCCGGGACTCGTCGAAGACGGCGTGGATGGTTTCGTCGAGTGCCCGTGCGGAGGGCAGGTCGGTGCCGAAGGGCTTCTCCACAATGAGGCGGCCGCCTTCCGCGAGGCCGGTCGAACCGAGCTCCTGTACCACGGAGGGGAACGCCTTGGGCGGTACGGCCAGGTGGAACAGCCGCCGGGGACTGTTGCCGACGGCTTCTTCGGCTTCGCGCACGGCCGTGAGGAGCGGCCCGTAGGCGCCGGGGTCGGCGGCGCCGAAGGAGAGCGCGCTCTCGAACTCCTGCCACACGGGGCCCTCGGGCTTCGTTCTGCCGAACTCCGCGACCGCTTCCCGCGCCTGTTCGCGGAACTGTTCGGTGCCGAGTGCGTCCGCTGCGGGTGCGGAGCCGATGACGCGGTAGCGGGAGGGCAGCAGCCCGGCACGGGCGAGGTGGTAGAGGCCGGGGAGGAGTTTGCGCTTGGCGAGGTCGCCGGTGGCGCCGAAGAGGACGATGACGTGGTCGTCGGGGCGTGGACCGCGTCTGCCGGCAGTGCGGGCGGGACTGGACACGGTCACTCCTTCTTCTCGGCGTGGCCGCCGAATTCGCTGCGCATCGCGGAGAGTGCCTTGGCTGTGAACGTGCCGAGGTCCCGGGATTCGTAGCGCTGGCCGAGGGCAGCGCTGATGACCGGTGCGGGGACGCTCTCGTCGATGGCCGCGTGCACGGTCCAGCGGCCTTCCCCGGAGTCGGAGACCCGTCCGGCGAAGTCGTCGAGCGCGGGCGAACGGGCGAAGGCGTCGGCGACGAGGTCGACCAGCCAGGAGCTGACGACCGAGCCGCGTCGCCAGACCTCGGCGACTTCGGCGACGTCGATCTCGTACTGGTAGGCGTCGGGGTCGCGCAGCGGGGCGGTCTCGGCATCGACGGTGCGTGCGCGCAGGCCGGCGTCTTCGGTGCGGGTACGACTGGGGGTGGGTTCGGCGGTGCCGGTGCCGGGGGCGATGGTGCGGAAGACCGGGTCGAGGCGCTGTACGGCCTTGTCGTCGCCGCCGATCATGAGGCAGTAGCCGCGTTCCAGGCCCCAGACCCCGCCGGACGTGCCACAGTCGACGAAGTGGATGCCGTGCCGGGCTAGTTGGCGCGCGGGGACGATGTCGTCACGGTAGTAGGAGTTGCCGCCGTCGATGACGGTGTCATCGGCGTCCAGCAATGTGACCAGCTGGTCGAGCATGGGCTGCACTGCCCCGGCAGGCAGCATCAGCCAGACGTTCCGCGGCGGTTCGAGCTTGTCCACGCATTCCTGGAGCGAGAGGGCGGGCGTCGCTCCCTCCTGCTCCAACGCGCGTACGGCGTCGCGGTCCAGGTCGTTGACGACGCAGCGGTGGCCATCGCGCATGAGACGACGTGCCGGATCGGCGCCCATACGGCCGAGACCGATCATGCCGATCTGCAGGGGTATGCCGGTGGCCATCACGGTCCTTCCCGCTGTTGTCCGCTGTCCTTGAGTGTGCGGTAGTGGTGAATGAGGGCGTTCGTCGACGAGTCGTGCTCCAGCGATGGTTCGTCTGCGGCGGTGAGGGCCGGGGCGATCCGGGTGGCAAGAACCTTGCCCAGCTCGACACCCCACTGGTCGAAGGAATCGATGCCCCACACGGCGCCCTGGGTGAAGACGTTGTGCTCGTAGAGCGCGACGAGACGGCCCAGGACACGGGGTGAGAGCTGCTCGGCCAGCAGCACGCTGGAGGGCCGGTTGCCGGGCATCACCCGGTGGGGCACGACCTCCGGCGGGGTGCCCTCCGCGCGCACATCCTCCTCGGTACGGCCGAAGGCGAGGGCCTGGGCCTGGGCGAAAACGTTGGCGGTGAGGAGGTCGTGGTGGTCGCCGAGCGGGTTGAGCGCCCTGCCGAAGCCGATGAAGTCGACAGGGATCAGCCGGGTGCCCTGGTGGAGGAGCTGGTAGAAGCTGTGCTGGCCGTTGGTTCCCGGCTCGCCCCAGTAGACCGGCCCGGTGTCGTAGTCGACCCGGTCTCCGCCCAGGGTCACGCGCTTGCCGTTGGACTCCATGGTCAGTTGCTGCAGGTAGGCGGGAAAGCGGTGCAGATACTGCTCGTAGGGCAGGACGCCGACCGTCTGGGCACCGAAGAAGTCCGCGTACCAGATGGCGAGCAGGCCCATGAGCACCGGTAGGTTCTCGGTGAGCGGTGCGGTCCGGAAGTGCTCGTCGATGTCGTGGAAACCCGCCAGCATTTGATGGAACTGTTCCGGCCCGATGGCGATCATTGTGGACAGGCCGATGGCGGAGTCCATGGAGTAGCGGCCGCCGACCCAGTCCCAGAAGCCGAACATGTTGGCCGTGTCGATGCCGAACTCCGCGACCCGCTCGGCGTTGGTGGAGACGGCGACGAAATGCCGGGCGACCGCGTCCTCGCTGCCCAGCCCGCCGACCAGCCAGTCACGGGCCGAGCGGGCGTTGGTGAGGGTCTCCAGCGTGCCGAAGGTCTTGGAGGAGACGATGAACAGTGTCTCCTCGGCCGACAAGTCGCCCAGAGCTTCCACGAGATCGGTGGAGTCCACGTTGGAGACGAACCGGAAGGCGATGTCCCGCCAGCTGTAGTGACGCAGCGCCTCGTACGCCATGACCGGGCCCAGGTCGGAGCCGCCGATGCCGATATTGACAACGTTCCGGACGGGCTTGCCGGTGTGTCCCAGCCACTCGCCGGAGCGTACGCTGCGGGCGAACTCGGCCATCCGGTCCAGTACTTCGTGGACCTGGCGGACCACATCCACCCCGTCGACGGTCAGGGAGGTGTCCCTGGGCATGCGCAGAGCGACGTGGAGCACGGGCCGGTCCTCGGAGACATTGATCCGCTCACCGCGGAACATCGCGTCCCGGTGTTCTTCGAGGTGGCACTCACCGGCGAGCCGGAGCAGCAGCCGCATGGTCTCGTCGGTCACGAGGTGCTTGGAGTAGTCGAGGTAGAGCCCGGCGGCCCGGGCACGCAGCCTCTCGCCCCGGCCGGGGTCGTCGGCGAACAGCGTCCGCAGATCGGTCTGCACGATCTCCGCGTGGTGCCTCTGGAGCTCCTGCCATGCTGGACGCTCGCGCAGCGGGGTGGTGGTCGGCATGGGTTCGCTTTCCGTTGTGCGGGACGGTCAGGCTGCTACGGCCTGACTCGGTCCAGGGCGCTCAGGGCGACCGGGGCGGCAGGAGTCCCTACCGGCGTCCGGCGCCACCGCCCGGAGCCCGGCTGCCCGTGATCCGGACGACATCACGGCACCACCGATGGTGTTCACCGCGAGGCGTCCGGCGTGTTCGTCGAACGTTCCGATGCCGCCGGCCCGCTCCGCCCAGTAAACGACAGGTGCCGACGGGCTGCATCCGCACCGTGGTCCGACCGTGCCGGTCGGACCACGTCGCCCCAGGCACGAACGGCGCGCACCGCCATCGCCCGGTCGGGTGCATGGGCGGCCACCGCTCGCTCCGCCTCCAGCGACCCCACAGCGAATGGACATGTTTCCCCGGCCGCCGCCGTGTCGCGGACGGCGCGGGGCCCCAGGGTGCCGGTGCGGCGTGCGGAGAAGTGAACGAGCGGCGAGGATGCGGCTAAGCCCAGGAGGGCGAAGCCCCGGGTACTGGCGGGCCCGCCGTAGCGCAGACGCCTTTGATCCTGGTCGGAGTTCCGTCCGGGGCGAACGAGCGGTGGAAGGTGAAGGCGTGCGGCGTGGAGCCGTGGTCGTGGAGGTGTTCCAGCCTGGAAACCCCTTCCTGCCAGGTGGGTATCACGTCGTCGGAGACCCACCAGAACACGTAACCCGGGTGTTCCGTCCTCTCGAACCAGTCGTAACGCCTGTTCAGCGCCTCACGGTGCAGACCGGCGTAGATGGCGTCGAAGGCGGGGCGCAGGCCGGTCCAGAGCGAGAGGGTCGCGGCCAGGGCGGTGGTTTCCACCGTACGGCCCTTGCCGTACCAAGCCGGTACGGCGAACTCTCCCCACGCACCCCAGTCCGCCTCGAAGTGTGAGCCCCGGCCGCCGTATGCCGCTTCGGCATGCGCGAGGAATCCGGGGTGCTGGCCGATCTTCCGGTAGACGGCCTCACCCATGTCGTAGAACTCGCGCGTGAGAGGTGAGGGATCGGCGAGAGGTGACTTCAGGACGCCGAATGTGTACAGCGCAAGACGGGGCATTCGTCTCTCCCTGGTTGGGTGTGCGACCGTGGGCGGTCGCCGAAGACCAGGTGAAGGTAGCTGCTTCTGCGGGCCGTGTCGAAGTTGCGTTTTCTCTGTTCAAGTGGCCCTCTTGCACCGGCCATTGCGAGGGAATGCCCATCCGCGCCCCCCCGTCCGACAGCCCCGAACGCGTGCGGTTGAAGAAGGCGGCCTGCCACAGGACCGAGCACCGGCTGCGGGTGCGTGCACAGGTTGTGCTGCACGCCGTACATGGACGCTCCAGCGCATGCATTGCCCGGGAGACGGGGCTGCATGTGGACACCGTGTGCCGCTGGCGTGGCCGGTTCGCCCAGGCGGGCCTGCCCGGGCTCACAGACCGTCAACGCTCTTGTGCTGCGTCCCGTACAGGTACCCCAGCACGACCGTGCCCATGAACACCGTGCTCGGGAATCCGACGGTCAGCGCCACGATCGCGGAATGTGCCGTGTCACGGCGGAACACCAGGCGGGCCACCCCGAACACCAGGAGATAGCCGGCCAGCATCGGTACGACGACCGCGACGGCCAGCGGGATGTCGGACAGCAGTGTTTCGCGCCGCATCGTGACCATGCCCGTGAACAGACTGGCCGGCAGGGCGTACTATAAGGTGCGAATCAACCAGAAACGGGCTAAAGGTTGGATCGCCTCGAAGGTGCCGGAACCGAGGCGTAACCCTCTGTCAAGGGCACAGCCTCGTCGCTGGTCCCGTCGCTTGATACTGCCTCGGACATCTCGTCGGTCCACGGTCGGGAGTGGGCGATGGCTGGGGCAATGTGGCTGCCTCCGGGGAGTACCACGAGGCTGTTGGCAACCAACGGGCCGGCGGCCGGCAGGTTCGCGCGGAGCTGCCGGCTGACGATGAGGGGACTGCCCGTCAATACGCCGCGCCACTCGGTCGCGAGGGCGTGGTAGGCGGTCGGGGTGAGGCCGGCCAGTGTCCGGAAGTCGCGGTTGAGGTGTGGCTGGTCGGCATAGCCGGAAGCGGCGGCGACGTCGGCCCATGAGGACCAGCCGGTGGTGCACGAGAGACAGACGGCTCTCTGCATCCGGGCGATGCGGGCCACTGTCTTGGGGGACGAGCCGATCTCCTGACGGAACCGGGCGTTCAAGTGCTGGCGCGACCAGCCCACTTCGTCCGCGAGTGTGCCGATCCGTACGTCGCCCGACAGAGCGGTCAGCCGTTGCCAGGCCCGCCGGAGCGGGAGCGGCAGTTCCGGCCCGGCGCTGATGCGAGTGATCAGATAGCTGTCCAGCAGCCGGAACCGTGCGGACCAGTCCGGGGCCTCGGCGAGCTGCTCGGCCAGCCGTCGGGCGCCGGCACCCAGGAGGTCGGTCAGGCTGACGCAGAGATCGGTGAGTTCCTGCAGCGGGAGGCCGAACAGCGCACGAGCGCCCGGCGCGGTCAGCTGCATCGTCACGCCGTACACCCGCCCCACTCGCTCGATCTCCATCGGCCGGCCCCTCAGCCCTATCACCGGGGAGAGCACTGGACGCAGTTCCGGTCCCCGGGCGTTGACGGCGCGACTGCGGGCCGACGGCTCGAAGTCGATGGCGACGAGCACGCTGTCCAGCGCCGTGACCCGCCGCCGCAGCGGCCGCGCGAGCGTCCAGTCCCACCCCGTGTACGAGACCACGGAGCCGGCCAGCCGGGGATGCGGAACGCGGAAGGCGAGCTGAGCCGGAGAAGCCAGCCCGACGCTGCTCAAGGATGCCTGGTCGTCCACATCGCTCCCCTCGGAAGCCCGGACAGCGGGCTCAGCACCGCGATCCTACTTTTGCCGTCCGGGTGCTCAGAAGTCCTCGAAGAACAGGAGCAGGAACGCGAAGCCCCCGCCCATCAGCAGTACGAGGGTGAGGATGGCCCACTTGGACATCGAAGTCTCCGTGATGTCCTTGGCGCTGCGCCAACTCTTGCTCTTCTCGGCCACTTCCTTCCGGTGGATCAGGCCGGTGAGGCCGAGCGCGAGAAAGCCCACGGTGCCCAGGGCCAGGGTCACTTGCTGGGAGTAGCCGCGGAGCGAGCCGACAACCAGCAGGAGGGCGAGAGCCGGGATGAACCAGAGGCCCGCCTCGATCTTCAGCTTTCGGGTGGGTATGGGGGCCACCCATGCCAGGCAGTGAATGGCCACGGCTGCGGCAGTCGTCGCGTAGAGGACGGCCACGGGAATGGCGTCGAGGCGCATGGTGTGCTCCGGGAGGGACAGAACGGGTGGCCCGGCCGCCGCCCACGGCGGCCGGGCCACGGTAGGTGGATATCTGCTGCTACCACTGACGCCAGTCGGTGGTGGAGGCGCCGACGGTCACCGGCATCGCATCGTACTTGAAGCGCATGTATCCGCCGACGGCTCCCTTCTCCGGCAACGCCGCCTTCAGTCCGCCTTCGATGAAGCGGACTCCGCGTGCTCCCATTCTCGCGGCGGCTTTACCGGCCAGCCTTCCGGCGCCGCCGCCGATGAGGCCGAGTCCGAGGCCGACCGCGGCGTTCTGGAAGTTCTCGCCACCGAGCCCTTCACGCTTCAGGTGAATGGCCGCGCTGGCGACGCCGGTGCCGAGGGAAACGGCCGCCAGGAAGGGGGTGAAGGGAGTGGGTACCATCGCCGCCGCTCCCGCGAGGGTGCTGATCTTGCCGAGGATGTCGGCGGTCCGGTACGAGGTGGCCGCCTTCGCCACGGCGGAGGCGCCCTTCTTTATTCCGGACACGGCCGAGGCGGTCCCGGAGCGAATGGACTTGCCGACGGACTTTCCATAGCGCTTGGCCGAGGAGACCGCGTAACTCGTCTTCTTCTTGACGTACCGGTACGCCTTCTTCGTGTAGTTGACCGCCTTCCTCACGAATTTCTTCGTGGACGAGATGGTCTTGCGGATGATCTTCTTCGCCTGTTTGGCCACGTACCGCGCGGCCTTCTTCACGGTCCGGACGGTCTTCTTGACGACCCTCTTGACCGTCTTGACGACCTTCTTGGCGACCTTCGTGACCTTCTTGACGGCCTTCTTGGCTGTCTTCTTGGCCTTGTTCCAGAGCTTGCCGAAGAACAGACCGTCCGGGTCGGAGAAGGAGACCGGGTTGTTGTTGGCGTACGCGTACGCGTTCATGCGCTGCGACTCACCGAAGTCGGTCATCGGGTCCACGCTGAGGAACCGGCCGAGTTTGGGGTCGTAGGCGCGGGCGCCCAGCTGGGTCAGTCCGGTGCCGTCCCTCGTACCGCCGACGAAGCCCCGCTCGCCGGGCCAGGAGGCCGCGGTCGCGGTGCCGCCGCGTTCTTCACCGAACGGCAGCATCGTCCGGTGCAGGATCTCCTGGGTGGCGCCGTCGATCGCGGTGGTGGCGGTGCCGTGGTGGTCGTCGAAGAGGAACTGCACCTTGCCGTCGGCGCGGGCCGCCACCGTTTCGCCGCCGAGGCGGTAATAGCGGGTGCCCGTCTTGGCCTTGCCGTCCGGGGCGAGCCGGAGCTCGTTGTCGCCGGGCAGGTAGAGGGTGGTGCCGCTCGCGTCCTTGCGCAGCAGGCGCTCGCCGTCGGCGTCGTAGGTGTAGCGGGTGGTGGTGCCGTCCTTCTCCTCCACGGAGGCGAGTTCGCCCTCGGGATCCCACGTCAGCTTCTGCTGGACGCCGCCGGTGTCCCGGGCGGTGGTGTTGCCGCTCGGGTCGTAGCCGAAGGTGTCCGTGGTCTGCGGCTTGCCGTCACCGGTCCGCGTCTCGACGGAGGTCAGGGCGTGGGGCTTGGCGCCGCCGGGCTTGGCGTAGTGGTAGGTGCGGGTGACGTCACGCGCGGTGTCGCCGGTGACGCCGGTGACGTCGTGGCGCACCTCCTTGGTGCGGTTGCCCAGGGCGTCGTAGCTGTAGGACAGCCAGTACGGGGACGGGCCGCCGACCGTGCTCCTGGAGGGGGCCCCGGTGCAGCCTTCCTTCGCGGTCCAGGCGTGGGTGAGGCGCTGGAGGGCGTCGGTGGTGAAGCACTGGGTGTCGGTCTGCTTCTCCTTGTCCTGTCCGGTCTCGGTCCTGATGCCGGTGACGTTGCCGGCCGGGTCGTAGCTGTAGTGGGTGTCGTCCACGCGCTGCGGGGCGGCGCTGCGGTCGGTGGTGACGCGGCTCAGCTGGCCCGTGTGCTCGTCGTAGGCCCAACTGCGGTAGAGGCGGTTGTTCTTGGAGTTGTACTCGGTGCGCAGGGCCCGTCCGAACGGGTCGTACGTGGTGGAGTTGACCAGGACGCGCCCGCCGGCGGTCAGCCCCTGCTCCTCGTCGTGCCGGTCGTAGCGTGTCACCACGCGCTCGGCGGGCAGATCGCCGATCGCCGGCTGGATGACGGAGGTCGGCAGTCCGGTGTGGTTGTTGTAGGTGTACTCCCAGCGGTAGGAGCCGGCCAGGGCGCCCTCGCTCGCGGGGACGGTGACCTCCACCCCCGTGGGCTGGTAGTCGTCGGTGTAGCCGGTGATCTTCTGGGTGTAGGAGTTGCCGTCGACCACCCTTCGGGACTGGGCCAGTTCGCCCTTGGCGACGGTGTCGTACGTCCAGTCGGCGAGCAGGTTGTCGCCCTGCTTGAGCGAGACCTTGCGGCCGAGCGGGTCGTAGCCGGTGGACAGGGTGGTGCCCCGGGCGTCGGTCGTGCTGACCGGCCGGTCCAGGGCGTCGTACGCGGTGGTGACCGTTCCCTGGTCGGGGTCCTCGGAACGGACCGGACGGCCGCGCATGTCGTAGCCGAAGGAACGGACGTTGCCCGCGGCGTCGGTGACCTCGGTCAGGTTGCCGCGCCGGTCGTAGGCGTACGTGACGCTCTGCGACGTGGTGCGGTCGGCGTTGGTGTACTCGACCTTCTCGACGGTCCGGCCGAGCGCGTCGGTGACGGTGGTGGTCGCGGTGCCGCCCTTCGGGGGGACGACCGTGGTGCGGTTCCCCTCGTACGCGGTGGTGACCCGCTTGGTCTCGTCCCCGTACTTCAGGGAGATGGAGGCCGTCGGACGGCCCGCACCGTCGAACTCGGTGCGTACGGCGGCCGGGACCTTGGTGTCGTCGCCCGCGACAAGCTTGGGCTCGGGGTCCCCGGTGGCGTAGTAGCTGTCGTAGGTCTTCCACTCCAGTCCGCGCGAGTCGTACTGCTTCTCGGTGATGACGCGGCCGGTTCCGGTGCTCGACGGCTCCTGGGACTGGCGTTCGCGCAGCAGGCCGTCGTAGATCGCGTGGCTGGTCTCCGCCGAGCCGTAGCCCCGCAGCCGGGTCGTGGAGATCGTGGGCGGCGCGGTCCGTGAGATCGCGTAGGTGTAGGACGCGCTGGGCGCGTCGGGGTACTTGCCCTTGTCGCGCCCCGGCTCCCACACCTGGACCAGGCGGCCCAGGCTGTCGTAGACGGCGTCCGTGCGCTTGCCGTTGGCGTCGGTCTCCGCGGTGGGCAGGCCACGGCCCGGGTCCAGCTCGGTGGTGAGGGTGTGGCCGAGCGGATTGGTGGCGACGGTCCTGGTCGGCGCGGCACCGGCGGCGGGGGTGTACGCCGTGGTGACCGTGCGGTTCTCGGCGTCGGTCACACTGACCGGCCGCCCGTACGGGTCGTACGCGGTCCTGACGACGGTGACGAAGCCGGTGCCCTTGCCGTCGTTCTCGTCCTCGCGGGTCGCGTTGCCCTTGGCCGGGGCGGCACCGAGGGTGTCCGAGCCGTCGTAGTACGTGCGCTTCTCGGAGATCAGGTCGCCGCCGGCACCGCAGGCCGCCGCGACGGTCTTCCGCGAGGCCACCTCGCCGAGGATGTTCTTCGCGGGGTTACGGGCGTACGTCGTGGTGGTGCAGGTCTCGTCGCCGCTCTTGGCGATGTCGCCGTGGTCGGTCTCCGAGACGACCATGCCGTGGTCGTCGAAGGCACGCTCGGTCCTGGTCCGGTGCCAGCCGCCCTCGCCGTCCTTGGCGGGGGACCGGCCGGTCTCCTCGCGCACGCCGGTCATCCGGGCGGTCAGCGCGGGCAGGCCGGGCCGGGCGTGCGAGGCGGTGACGTCGGAGAGCCAGGGCGTCCGCGCGGAGGACTCGACGACGGTGTCGCCGTCGTAGCTGATCTCGGCCCGGGTCATGCCGGCGAAGGCGGGGTGGTCGGTGGTCTTCCCGCCCTCGTAGTCGGCGACTTGGGCGCCCTCCAGGCCGCGGAAGTAGCGCGCGCGGCTGTCCAGCCTGCGGCCGTCGCTGCCGTTGCCCACCTGGGTGCGCACCTCCGCGTAGCCGCGGAACTCGCTGTGGGTGCGGTGCTCGGGCTTGGTGAACTCGTCCTCGCTCCTGGCCCAGGCGGCGCCGCCCAGGTAGGAGTAGTCGGTCTGCTTGGCGGGGGCGCCGCCGACGTTGTCGTGCTCCAGGACCTGGGTGACGACGTACTTGTGGAACCAGTCCTTCACCGGCTTGTGGTCGGCGCCGGGCGCGTCGGGCGAGGTCCAGTACACCGGGTAGCAGCGGCGGGAGTTGGACGTCTCGTCCGGCAGGTCACCGGGCTTGCAGTCCGGCGCGGAGTAGGTGACGCCGATGGTGCCGCCGGTCTCCGTGGTGATGCCGTACACGCGGTAGCGGACGAGCGGCGGGATGCCGTCACCGGTGGTGTCCACACGGTTGGCCAACTGCTGGCCGTTGAAGGTGACCTCGGGCAGGGCCTGCGGCTTGTCGCCGGTGTCCCCGGTACGGGTGATGCCCGCCAGCCAGAGGGCCGGGGTGCTGCCGTCGCCCGGGTCGGGGAACTGGTGGCGCAGGTCCCAGGTGTCCACGGTCCGGTAGCCGTCGCCCTGGAGAACCTTGGTGGTGACCTTGGTCAGGCGCTTGGTGGTCCAGAAGGTGGGCGCGGGCTTGCTCTTGCAGTCCTCGCCCGCCTTGCAGTTCTGGTCCACGGGAACGTCGGGCCAGTGCCGGGCATTGGCCATGGTCATCTTCGACGGGGCGCAGTCGAAGGAGGAGTCCGCGAGGCAGCGCTCGGCGGTGGTGAACTCCACCTTCGCCGCGGCCCCGTTGGCCTTGTACGCCTCGCCGGCGCGCAGGCCGTACTCGATACGGACGAGGTGACCGCCCCGGGCGTACGCGGTGGGTGTTCCCTTGCCCGTGATCAGGTCCGCGTTACGGGCGTAGTGGTTGGCCTCGGCGGCGTAGTAGTACGCCATGGCGTTGTCGTTGGTGTCGACGACGTAGTCGAGGTTCCAGCGCCACGCCTGGTTGCAGGAGGAGCCGGCGAAGGAGTCCTTGTGGCAGGGCTCACCCTTGTGGTTGCCGTAGACCGGCACGTTCCACGTGGAGTTGGTCTCCGTCCTGCCACTGTCCCAGCCGGGCAGCCGGTTGTAGCCGAAGTAGTACTGGACGCCGTCGGGCGTGGTGATCCGCCAGTGCTCGCCGTCGTCGTCGCCGTTGCCGCGGCCGGTGTCCTTCAGCAGCTCGACCCTGGTGCCGTCGTCGTCCTTGAACTTCCAGGCACCGCTCTTGTCGTCCTTGACCAGGACGTGGGACTTGCCGTTGAGGGAGAGGGTGGCGTTCTCGCCGCCCCAGCACAACTCGCCGTTCTTGGCCTTGTTGTTGCCGTCCTTCATGTCGTCGACGCACGGCTTGTAGCGGCGCTCGACGTAGTTCTCCGACAGGGACCAGCCGTCACCGACCCAGTTGGCCTGGTTGTTGGTGGCCGCGGTGCGCCCGTCGAGCGACTGCGAGGAATAGCCGAGGTCCAGGTCGGGCTCCAGACCGCCCGGGACCTCCGGCGTCTGGAGCTCGTAGGTCCAGGCGAAGCCGCCGGCGGAGCCGCCCGCCGCCCACTTGCCCGACGGCGAGAGCGGGGTGGCCCGGAAGTCGCCGCCCCCGCCGGCCGGCGCGGCGGTGGCCGCGAGGAGGACCGTACCGGGGGCGGCCGACAGGCCGGTCACCGAACGTGCCTTCCGGGGCGCCCTGGTGACGGGCTTGCTGTCGGCGCCCTCCTCGCCCGCGCCCTCCTCGCCCGCGCCCGCCTTGCCGTCGAGCGGGACGTCGGCGGTCAGGGTCTCCGCCCCGGTGTCGTTCTTCGTGGGCAGCGGGGTGCCCTTGTCGCAGCCGTCCTTGCCGGGCGACTCCAGCGCACAGCCGGGCAGCTGCACGAGCGTCAGGCGGGAGGCCCAGTCACCGCCGTACGCGTGGGCGAAGTCCGAGTAGTCCAGCCGGACCTGGGCCGAGCCGTCGGCGGCACCGGGCTTCCCGCGGACCGCCAGCAACACGCCGTCGACGCCGAGCCGTTCGGCCGCGGACCGGTCCAGCACCTGGACGTCCGCGCCGCCGGGGGCCTTCACTTTCTCGCTGCCGGCCTCGGGCCAGCTCACCTTCGGGGCGGACCGCAGCGCGTCGGCGGCCGCGTCGTCGCGTTTGCCGTCCGCCGGTGCGCCCTTGACGGCTGACACGGGGACGGGCGAGGTCTTCTCAAGTCCGGGCAGGGACAGTTTACTCAGGGCGGTCGCCGCCTCGGCGCTGAGCATGCCACCGCCGACGGACAGTACCACCGAGGCCGCCACCGTACGCCCGAACAGGCGTCTGCGATTGCGGCGGGATCTCGGTGGTGACGAATGGGCGCCGCTTCTTCCGGAGCCCCTCAAGGAACGCAGCACGCTGCTCCCCCCATCTCGAATTACGTGACCCCGGAACATTACTGACTCTTTAAAGTCTCTTGATGTGACCAAAGTCCCGAAACGGACAGGTCCATGGTCCCGGAGTTGCTCGTTATGTGCTGCGTCGTGGAGTTGTCGACCCCCGGTGGGGCGTCGTTGGTCATCATGTGTTTACGCTTACTTGACGCGCTCTTTGGGCGAGTGATTTCCTCGGCGGGGCTCTTTCCCGGCCAGAACTGGAAGGACTGGTAATGTCCGTCGTGCCGTCAAGGCGCAGAGATTATTTCGGTTGGCGCAAGGTGGTTTCCTGTGCTGCCGTCGGGGGGCTCCTCGCGACGGCACTCGCCGGAACCGCCACAGCAGCACAGGAAGGTGACGGCCCCTCAGTTCCTCGCGGCGAGGAGCGGACGGCCGCTCAGCGGGCGGCGGACACCGGCGAGCCGGTGGAGGTCGTGTCGCGGCGTACGGAACACACCACCGTGTACGCCAACCCCTCCGGCACGTTCACCACCGAGGAACATGTGGTGCCGATCCGGGTACGCAAGAACGGCGCGCTGGTCGAGGCCGATCCCACCCTCGTCCGCGGCGGCGACGGCACCGTGCGGCCGAAAGCCGCCTCCGTCGGCCTGGAGTTCTCCGGCGGCGGCAAGGGGCCGATGACGACCATCACCCGCGACGGCCGCAGCATGGCGCTGTCGTGGAAGGGCGAACTGCCCGAGCCCAGCCTGGACGGCGACACCGCCACGTATGCCGAGGTGCTGCCCGACGTCGACCTCAAGCTGCGGGCCGCGGTCACCGGCTTCCAGCAGCTGCTGGTCGTCAAGTCCCGCAAGGCGGCCGAGAGTTCCGAACTCCGCACGCTGCGCTTCGCGCTCGACGCACAGGGCGTCCAGGTCCGTGCCGACAGGGACGGGAACCTGAAGGCCGTCAACCCGGCGGGCCAGGAGGTGTTCACGGCCCCCACCCCCACGATGTGGGACAGCTCAGGCGTCCGCGCGGGCGCGCCCGTGCGCGTCGCCCGCTCCGCGGACTCCAGAGCCTCACGAGCCGCGGCTCCGGCGGAAACGGCCGCCGAGGAAGGCGGGTTCGTACCCGCGCTGGGGGCCAAGGAAGCCCCCATGGACGTGGCCGTCGGGGACGGCTCCCTGCGCCTCACACCGGACAAGGACCTGCTGACCTCCCCGGAGACCACCTTCCCGGTCTATATCGACCCGCACGTCTCCGGGGCCCGGCAGAACTGGACGACCGTCGCCAAGAACTACCCGGGCACGTCCTTCTGGAACAAGAGCGACAACATCGCCCGGACCGGCTACGAGTCCGAGACCGGTGGCACGTGGCGGTCGTTCTTCAGCATGGACGCCCGCAATCTGTGGAGCACCGACAAGCAGATCGTGAAGTCCACGTTCCGCATCAAGAACACGCACTCCTGGTCGTGCACCAAGAAGCCGGTCGAGCTGTGGGACACCGGCACCATCAACTCCACCACGACCTGGAACAAGCAGCCCTCGTGGAGCAAGAAGCTTTCGACCGTCACCGACGCCAAGGGCTGGGCGGGTTCCTGCCCCGCGGGCAACCTGGAGTTCGACAACACCGCCAACGCCCAGGAGGCGGCGAAGAAGAAGTGGAAGACGATGACGCTGGGCCTGCGCGCCAGCGAGTCCGACGTCTACGGCTGGAAGAAGTTCGACGCCAAGACCGCCGTCGTCTCCACCGAGTACAACACCCCGCCGAGTGCGCCCACCGGCTACGGCACCAGCCCCGCCACCCAGTGCGCCGCCGAAGCCCCCTACTCGGCCGTCGGCAACACCGACGTCCAGCTGCACGCCAAGATCACGGACCCCGATGGCGGCACCGTCCGGGCCCGCTTCATCATGTGGCCGACCGGCGGCGGCTCGATGGTCTTCGACGAGACCGTCGCGGTCAGCAGCGGCAGCATCGCCCGGGTGACCGTCCCCAAGTCGAAGTTCAAGGACCGCACGGCCTACTCCTGGCAGGTGCGGGCCGAGGACGGCAAGGCCGTCACCGCCTGGACCCCCAACCCCCCGTGCCGTTTCACGGTCTACAAGGACCGGCCCAGCACCCCGCCCGGGGTCTCCTCCAAGGAGTACCCCGACGGTGAGGGCGGCTGGCCCGTCAACACCAGCCCCGTTCGTACCCCGGGCACCTTCACCCTCACCAACGGCGGCGCCAAGGACATCGTCGCCTACGAGTACTGGTCCACCCTCGACGAGACCGTACGCACGCTCAAGCCCGGCAGCCCGGGCGGACCGGTGACCGTCAACCTCACACCCGTCAGGACCGGGCCGCACTACCTCTACGCGCGCACCCTGGACCGCGCCGGAAACCGCTCCGACGCCCACGCCTACCTCTTCTACGCCAACGGCCCCAAGACCCCGGACAAACCGGGCGACATCAACGGCGACGGGCACGCGGACCTGTGGGCCGTGGACGCCGACGGCACCCTGCAACGCCACTTCGGCGACGGCACCGGCAAGCTCACCAAGGCCGACCGCCCCGCCTCCGTCACCGGCTACTACAAGAACTCGCTCATCACCCACGGCGGCGACTGGACCGACGACGGCTACGAGGACCTCCTCGAACTCCGCCCCGACGACACCGAGAAGCGCCGCCGCCTGTGGATCAACCCCAACAACGGCTTCGGCTACGCCTGCGTCGAATGCGAGGCGGGAGCCGAGGACGACCGGCGCGAGCTCAACGTCTGGGACCCGGGCAACGACCACTGGCAGGACGCCGACCAGATCCTGGCCATCGGCGACGTGGACGGCCCCCTCGACCTCGACGGCGACGGAGTCATCGGCCCCGACGACCGGCCGGGCCACCCCGACCTGCTCGTCAAGAAGGGCGACCAGCTCTGGCTGTACTTCGGCTCCGCGTCCGGCTACCTGGACGAGTACCTCGACCAGCCACCGGTCCTGCTGGGCGACGACGGCTGGAGCGACTTCGACCTCGTGGCCCCCGGCGATGTCACCGGCAACAAGCGAGTCGACCTGATGGCCCGCCAGAAGAGCACCGGCGACCTCTTCGTCTACGAGGGAACCGGCCCCAACGGTGAGGGCCTGGGCGCCGGTGAACACCGCACGAAGGCCGGCTGGGCCTGGACCCCGACCAGCCGACCGCTGATCACGGCCGCCCCCGACGCCACCGGCAACGGCAAGCCGGACATCTGGGCCACGAACGACAACGGCGACCTGCTCTTCTACGCCGACTTCCGCCCGGACGGCTCCGACAAGCCGGTCACGGTCGGCGGCGGTCTGAAGGGCTACCGCTCACTCGGCTGACACCCCGCCCCACAGGGCGGCGCCGGGCGCCCCGCGCCCCGGCGCCGCCCTGCTGCCTTACTGCCTTGCCGGATCACCAGTGCGCGTGGAGCGTCAGCAACGCCCACATCTCCTGCTCGACACCGGCCGGGTAGCGGCGGGTGTCGGCGGCCCTGGGCTGCGGCAGTATCGCCGGCGCCTTGCGTCGTCGGGCGACGTCCAGCGGCCGGCGGCAGTTCCCGTCGGGGGCGGTTACGGTTGAGCGCGCGGTCGACGGGTCGTGGCCGTACCGGCGGCGTGACGCGATGCGCACAGGTCAGCCGGGTGTGACGCAGGTCACCGGAACCTGCTTTGTCGGGCGGACAATTCCCGGGTGTGAGTTATGTGATGCACGACCGTATACGGGGCGGTGACCCGGAGGCGTTTCGGTGCTTGTTCGAGGAATTCAGTGGGCTGGTGCACCGGCACGCGGTGCGCGTGACCGGTGACCGGGCCCTGGCCGAGGACGTTGTCTCGCTGACGTTTCTGGAGGCGTGGCGACTGCGGGAAAGACTGCGCGACGAAGGGGAGAGCGCGCGGCCCTGGGTGATGGGCATCGCGGTGAACGTCCTGCGGAATACCACGCGAGCCGCACGGCGTCATCGGGCGGCGATGGCCCGCCTCCCGGCCAAGGACACCCTGCCGGACTTCGCGAGCGAGGTGGTCGGGCGCATGGCCGACGCCGAGCGGCTGGCCGCGGCGAGGACGGCGCTGGACAAGCTGCGCCGTTCCGAGCGCGAAGTGGTCACTTTGTGCGTGTGGTCCGGACTGAGCTACGAGGAAGCCTCACAGGCACTGGGAGTGCCGGTGGGCACGGTGCGGTCGAGGCTGTCGCGCGCACGCGACCGGCTGCGCAGGCTCACCGAAGAGGAATTGTGCAAGGACGCTGCCGGCAGCTCGCGGCCGCGCGCAGTCCGGGCCGTTACGCCCGGGCCGGGGGACACGACCAAGGGATGGAAACGATGACGCGCATGTTCCGGCGGCCGGACGAGCCGCTCCGTCACGCCGAGTTCGACCTGCTGCTGCCCGCGCCGGGCGACCCGGTACTGCCTCCTGCTCGCCGCGCCCTGCTCCAGGAGCACTTCATGAACGAGATCCAGCGCCCCGCCCCCGCCCCCGCCACGGCCCCGGGACCGGCTGCGGTCCGGCGCATCCTGCGGCGGCCGGTCTGGATCGCCCTGTCGGCCGCGGCGGCACTGGCCGCCGGAGTGCTGGTGGCAAGCCCGTGGGAGCAGGGAGACCGCAACGGGGTTCAGCAGGCGCGGGAGGCGGCACCACCGCAGACCGTCACGCTGCAGCCCGGCACCACGCAGGGGCTGTCGGCCGCCGTTGAGCAGATCGCGCTCGCGGCGGCGCGGCAGCCGCTGCTGGAGCCGAGGCAGGACCAGTTCCTCTACATCGAGAGCCAGGTGTCGTCCCTGCGCGGCACCTCGTCCGGCGGCAAGGAGAAGAACTGGGTCACGCCCCTGCACACACGCCGCCTGTGGACCTCGCCCGACGGCACGAAGGGATACCTGTACGAGCCCGGGCACAGCCTCCTGGAAGGCAAGGGCGAGGACCTCGACAAGGCCGGGACCAGCGGCCGGCACTCCTACAACAGCCTCAAGGCTCTGCCCACCGACCCCGACTCCCTGCTCAAGCGGCTCTACCAGGGCGGGCAGAAGGGCAACCCGGACGCGGACTGGGCCGCGTTCAAGGAGATCGGCTCCCTGCTGCGGGAACAGATCGCGCCCCCGCAGACCAGCGCAGCCCTCTACAGGACGGCCGCACAGATACCCGGCGTCAAGCTCATCGACAGCACCACCGACGCCGACGGCCGTCCCGGCATGGCCATCGCCTTCGACAACGACGGCATCCGCTCGGAATGGATCTTCGACAAGAAGACGTACTCCTACCTCGGCGAGCGCATGGTCCTCCTCAAGGACGCCTACGGGATGAAGCCCGGCACCGTCATCGGCCAGACCGCCGTCACCACACGGGCCGTGGTCGACGCCAAGAAGCAGCTGCCCGGCGGAGGCACGGCGTGAGCGTCCAGCGACGCCTCCCGGCCGAGTTCACCGCATTCCACACGCTCCACCACCGTGCCTACCTCGAACACGCCCGCGCCAGACTCCCCCTCGCCACGCACGCCCGACAAGCGGTCGACCGAACATTCCACAGGCTCGCCTCTACCTGGGCCGATGTACTGCGGCAACCGAGCGTCGAAGCCCGCGCCCTGGCCGTCCTCGATGAAGAGATCACCAAGCTGTCGGCAGCCGGCAACCTCCATACCCCCGCCGCGCGCCCCGCGGACACACCACGGCCAGGCTCCGGGAGCACCTGATGGAGAACAGAAATCTTGAGCCAGTCCCGCAGGAACACCACCTCGCCAGGGTCGCGCAAACGCCTTGCGGTCCACTGCCGTTCGCACTTCGCCCGCTTTCCGGAGTCCCGCGCACGACGTCCTTGGGCCGCGCTCCTGACGGCAGAACTGATGATCACCGCCGCTGTCGCCATCGGTGTGCCGTCCGTCGGCGCCGTGATCGCTGACGGACGACGCTCTACGCAGAGTGAATGGAGGGTTCCGCAGCTGGTGGTGATGCCCCTGGGAGACTCGATCACCTATGGCACCGGCAGCTCAACCGGGTCGGGCTACCGCGCCGAACTCCGGAACCTGCTGGCCTCGCACAGCAAGGACGTGCGCTTCGTCGGCTCACAGCGAAGCGGTGAGGCCCCGGTCCGGGAGCACGAGGGCCATTACGGCTGGAAGATCGGCGGCCTGACCGGCCGCACCGGCCAGTGGCTCACAGCGGTGAAACCCAACGTAGTACTGCTGCACATCGGCACCAACGACATGCACGACGACTATCGGGCGGACCAGGCACCCGAGCGGCTCGGCCAACTGGTAGACGAAATAACGAACACTGCCCCCGGCACGACCGTGCTCGTCTCCTCCCTGGTGCCCTCCGCCGACCGCAGAACCCAGAACAGAATCAAGAAGTTCAACGCCGCCGTGCTGAAGCTGGTAACGGACCGCCGGAACGCAGGATTCCAGACCGGGTACGTCGACATGGGCAACGTCACAACCAGCGATCTCCGCGACGAACTGCACCCCAACGACAACGGCTACCACAAGATGGCGGGTGCCTTCTACCGCGGAATCGCCACGGCGGCCAACGAGGGCTGGATCAGGGAACGAACAGAGCCAGGCCACCATCACTCATCGTGAATCTCCGAGAGACCGTTCACGGCTACGGCAAGGCTCCTTACCTGCTGCCGCGCGCCCTGTAAGAGTGGCGCGGGTGGCCAACACAGCAGCCTGAACAAGACGTTCACGGATCGCGATGAGGACGAGGCGCCACAGTGGTGCGGGTGGGCGAGACCGTCAGACGGCCTGTTGACTATGTCACCGGAGAGGTGCAACGGCGACGACTTCGGCAGCACGGGCGAACAGGCGCGTAAGGCCCGCCTGTTCCTCGACGCCTATGGCTGCTCGGAGCGGGAACGTACAGACGCAGTCGAGCTGGTACCGGACCGGCTGCGGTGGCTGGTGACCCTTATGCAGGAAACGGCGGCGAAGGGCGACCCCAACTTCATCCGGCACATCGAGGAGGGGCACATGGACCTCTACCTGCGGGACATCGCGTACGTGGAATCACAGCGCGCCGCCTGGCGCCGCCTGGTCATCGGTAGCCTCCCGGCATGGACACCGGAAGGGACGGACACAGTGAGCCAGGGCCCGGTCTTCCTGGCCGGCCCCAAGGGTGAGCGGACCGGACCGCCACACCCGCAAGCGGGACTGTCAAGGGTCGGCCTGCTGCGCAAGGCGGACGAGGCTGTCGGCTTGCACCGCATCGTGCTCGGTCTCCTCGAAGCTGGCGGACCGGCCGGTCGCTGGTGAGCGTGGACTCCACCCTCTGCCGCGCCCATCAGCATGCTGCCGGAGCCCGCAGGCATACCCCCCTCGCGTCCCCAGCAAGCCGACTCGCCCTGGCTGCTGCGGTCAGTAGATGATCGACACGATCTGGCAGGCGGCTTCGGCCAGTTGACGGTCGCCGTCGACACGCGCTTGGGCGAGGGCGGTGTCCGGCCGGACACCGCGGGTGCACAGGCGTCAGGCGGTCTCCGCGTGCAGCCGCACGAACGCGGCGGGGCGTGCGGCGTCGGCTCGGCCAGCGACCAGCGTTCTTCGGTGGCTGTCGCCCTCAACAACCAAGATCAGTCGTTGACTCGACAGACCCCACCACGCGCATCCCGGCTCGGCCACCCCCGGAAGCCGACCCACACGCCCCCCCCGGAACCGCCACTCAGCCCCGGCCGGTGTCCAAGTCGCCCCCGAAAACCAGAAGATCCCGTCCAATCGGTTCGATCGGACGGGATCCCGGAAACCGAACCTGAGAGATCTCAAGTACGGCCCTGAAGGGGCGGAGGCCGTGCTCTACTTGCTGATCGCGAAGCGCATGAGGGCGTGCTCGTCACCCTGACTGATCTTCCCGGTCTCGTTGATCACCTGGAGTTTCCAGCCCGTGCCGACCCGGATCGCCTTGGCCACGGCACAGCCGTTGTCGTTGGTGAGCAGAGACGGCCAGATATCGGCGACCTGCTGGCTGCTCCCGCCCGTCGCGTCGTACACCTTGAAGCTGATGTTGCGCGCGTTCTGGAAGGAGCTGCCCTTCTTGTACGCGGCGGCGACGAAGACGATGGCGGTGATGTTCGGGGGAATCGTGGCGAACTCGACGGTCACTGTCTCGTCGTCGCCGTCACCGTGCCCCGTCTGGTTGTCGCCGCTGTGCAGCAAGGAGCCGTTGCCCATCGGGTCCAGGGAATCGAGGCCCGCGAGGCGGACCGGGTCCTGTCCCTGCAGGGCGATCGCGATCAGATCCAGGTCGGTGCCGGTCTTCCGCTTGAATTTACCCATCAGGCCGCCTCTGCTGCCCGCGGTGGGGTCCCAGGAGACTCCGATGGACATGTGGGTCACCCCGTCCAGGTCCGCCGGCCCGTCGTCCTTGGTAAGCGTAATCATGCACTGTCCTCGTGATTGGCGGGATATCTGCACTGAAGTGTGCCTGAGGCGTGATCATTTCTGCACGCGGGGTGTCGAGGAGGTCAGGCTACGAGGCGCTGATGCGAGGCGTTGATACGCCGCCCGGTTACCCACACGGCGTCAGGAAGACCCGGTACGGGCGGTTCTGTGTCAACGGCCTCGCTTGCCATCGCTGCCGTCGACCACCCCTTGGTGCGCACCGCGTGTGCACCGGCCGGTACGCACCCCGCGCCGTGCCGTGCGCACCGTCCCCGGTGGGGCACCGGACGGGGTGCACCACCGGGCGGGTAGGGGGGAGTGTGGCGCATCGTGCCCTGTGCCTGATCTCGGTGCGCTCTTCGGTGTACACCGGCGAGCTTCAGAAGCCGCGGAAGACGCCGTCGTGGTCGGTCGCGTCGGCGAAGTCCGCGAATTCCATGTTGCCGATGGACAGGTTGTTCTCGATACCCCAGAGTTCGGCGGCGATGACGCGGACCGTGCGGCCGGGCTCGTCCCACAGGTCGATGCACAGCAGGGACATCTCGGACGATGCGACAGCGGCGTCGTCCACCACTACGAGAAGCGAGCACCGCGGCTTGTCGGGTATCAGTGCGAGGACCTGCTCCGGCGTCAGGCCCCGGAGACCAGGTTCCTCGAAGTACTCCACGGCCGCCAGGAAGCCGTCGCTGCTCGGTGTCCCGATGGTGCGGCGGACCTTTTTCCATGCGTCGTCGTCGGCGGTGGTGCGCAGGACCGCGGCCCACTCGTTGGTCGGCGCGTCCGCCAGGGGCAGCTTCTCGTTCGGCATGGCCGTCACCTTCGCATGCTGGTCCGACACCCGGCCGACCCGTGCGCCGCGGCGTGCGGCCGGTCCAGCTGACCGAACCGGCCTCCGGCCGGAGAACCGAGGATCCGATGACCGCCACCACCCCGCCCGAGCAGCCCCGTCCGGCTGCGATCAGGCTGGGCTCGCGTTGGTGGTCGGCTACCGCGCGGTCGCGGCCGCCGAGCAGTCGGGGAGCGCGGTCGTCGTGGCGTCCGCGGCCCGGCACCTGGAGGATGCGATGACCCACCACGGCCAGGCCCCGGCCGCCGTCGTGTTTGCTGCGGCCACCGCCCGGCGCCTTCAGGACGGCCTGCTGGAGCGTTGTCCTGACGTCCTGTTGGTTCGGGCCACGCTGGTTTCGATCACTTCTTGCGCCAGCGTTTATCAATGAGTTTCGGCGTCAGTATCCGGTCGACACGGCTTCGCGGATCGTCAGGAGTCGTGAAGGCACCTGCTCATTCGGGCAAGTCGGGTCGGTTGGGTGGCGACAGGGCTGTCACAAGCTTCGAAGATCGCTTGACCTTGCCCAGGAGGGAGAGACGACAGTGTCTGAGCCGATCGCGTGAGCGGGCGGTCTCTGTCCGCTGGTCAAGCCGGCCCCAGGCTGCGGACACCGTTGAAGGGGCCGTTCCTGCCCACTGGGATCGGTCCCCTTGCCATGCCCGGCCTCCCCAGTCCGACGATCTCCCGGAGTATGGGTGGGAGTACGGCAGCATGGGCAGAGCGGTGCGCCTGTACCGGTCTGTTGTGCTCCGAAAGCCAACGAACGGCCACCAAGTCCGCACCCCGGCTCCAGCACAGATCGTGCCCTGTGTTACGAGATCACAGGTGGAGGGCGCGGGGCCCAGGGAGTCTGTTCATGGGTTGTCCCAGCCGCGTCGTCCGGGCTGCTGGATCGTGGGTCGCGGGGCCCCGGCGGCGTTCAGCACCAAAATATCCGGCCTGCAGACCAGTTGAAGGAGTCGTTCGCGGCGCATCCTTTTGTGATCAAGAGTGTGACGTGGTGTCGGGCCGGTTGGCGAGGAGCTGCCGGATGGCATCGCTTTCTTGTGCGCCGAGGTTTTCGTAGAGGGTCAGGGCTTCCCGCCAGTGTTCCTGGGCTTGGACGGTTTGCCCAATTTCGTTGAGGGTGTGTCCCAGGGTGGTCAGGGCGTTGGCGCGTTCGTGTGTGCTGCTGTGGGCGGGCATGGTGGCCAGGGACTGTTCGGCGTGGTGGTGGGCCTGGTGCGGGTGTCCTGCGGCGAGGAGGGCTCGGGCGAGTTGACGGTGTGTTCTGCTTGTCCACCAGTGCTGGCGGGTTGTGCGGTAGAGGTCGAGAGCTTCGGTGAGGTCCTGCACGGCCTGGTCGTGATGTCCGGCCGCAGTGAGGGCTGTTCCTCGTATGTACAGGCCACCGGACACGTACCGGGCTGCTCCGGCTTTACGGACGATGGTCAGTGCTTCCGTGGCGAGTTCAACGGCGTCGCGGGTGTGGCCGGCCTCCAGCTCGACGCGGGAGAGGTTGGCCCTGGCGATGGCCTCGCCCAGCGCGTTGTTCTCGGCGCGGAAAGTCTCCAGGGCACGTGTCAGGGCGGTGCGGGCCTGCGTGAAATCCTGCCGGTAGAACGTTATGACACCAAGGACGTTGGACGCGTTGGCGCAGACCAGACGGTCGCCGGCAGCAGAACCGAGGGCTATGGCGGTGCGGGCGTGTTCTTCAGCCCGCTCCAGCTCCCGGTCCGAGGCGTAGTTCATGGCCAGGACGCGATGGACGCGGGCTTCGGCTCCGATATCCCCTTCCCTGCGTGAGGCTTCCAGCGCTGCGGTGGCCACGTTCCGGTAGAGGCCGTGCTCGATCCCGGACTCGGACAGGTCGCTGACTGCTGTCAGCAGGTCTACCGAGCGCTGTAGCGTGTCGCCGCCGGCGAGCTGGCGGGCACAGGCCAGCAGGCCGGGGGCTTCGGTGAAGAGCCAGTCGAGTGCCGAGGCGCTGTCCTCAAAATGCAGACCGGACCCCGGTGCGGGCTGTGTCAGGCCGGGTACGAAGGGAGGCTGCGACGGGTCGGTCAGCCGGTCTCCGGGCCGCAGGAGCTGGTGATACCGGATGGCGGTGGCGAGTGAGAAGTCGAGGAGCCGGGACATGGCAGCCTGGCGTTCTTGTGGTGTCTCGTCCTGCTCGGCCCGGTCATGCGCGTACAGGCGCAGCAGATCGTGGAATCGGTACCGGCCGGGCACGGGTGCTTCCAGCAGCGAGGCGTCCACGAGGGCGTCGAGGAGACGCTCGGCGGTATCCATGCCCGTGTCCAGCAGGGCGGCCGCGGCGCCGAGCGAGAGGCTGGGGCCGTCCGGCAGGCTCAGCAGGCGGAAAGCACGGGCGTGCTGGGGGACCAGGCGGCCGTAGCTGAGATCGAAGGCTGCTCTCACCGCCACGTCCCCGACGTGCAGTTCGTCCAGACGGCGGTGTTCGGCTGCGAGCTTGCGGGCCAGAAGGGAGACGGGCCATGCGCGCCGGGCTGCCAGACGGCAGGCGGCGACACGGACGGCCAGGGGCAGCAGACCGCATGCCTGCACCACGGCAGCGGCCGCGTCGCGCTCGGCTTCCACGCGTTCCTCTCCGCAGACGCCGGCGAACAGGTCCAGGGCCTCCTCGCACGTCATGACATCGAGGTCGACAAGGTGAACGTTGGGCACGTCGAACAGCCGGTTGCGGCTGGTGATCAGCACGCCGCACCCGGCCGTAGCAGGAAGCAGCGGCTGGACCTGGGCCGCATCCCGCGCATCGTCGAGGACAACCAGCACCTCGCGGTCGGCAAGCAGGGAGCGGTACAGAGCCGACCGGTCTTGCGTGGCTTCGGGGATCGCCGGTCCGTCCACCCCCAGCGCCCGTAAGAACGAGCCCAGGACGTCACCCGGTTCTGCCGGCAGGGACCATGCCCCCTGGAGTGAGGCATACAGCTGTCCGTCCGGGAAGCGGTGGCGGACACGGTGCCCCACGTGAACAGCGATGGAAGTCTTGCCCGTGCCTCCCGCCCCGGCGACCGCCAGCACCGTTGGCGCCTCGTTCCGGCACTGCGTCAGCCGACCCTCCAGTTCGCCTACCAATGCTGTGCGTCCGGTGAAATCCGTTACATCGGCGGGAAGTTGCGCCGGTCTGCCGAGCCGGATGGCTTTGTTTCTGTGAGGCATCACGTGTCCGGGCCATGGAGTTGCCAGCCTGCGGCTTCACGGACTGGAGTGGAGATGTTGTCTTGTCGGCGGCTTCTCACCGTTTTCGACCTTGCTCAAATACCCCTTGGTGCCGAAGGTCATCCGGGCCGGCTCGTTCAGCGAGACACCGCATTGCTGCCGCAACGTGCGTAACCGTGTAGCGGCATCAGCCGCTCCCGGGCCGGAAGCAGGGTCTGCGGACTCGCAAGCCCTCGGCTGCCTGGCGTCCATGAACGATGACCTTTCCCGGCACCGCTGGAGATCGACAGCCTGGGCGCGTCACACCAGCCGGCCTGCGACGCCGAAGTTGCCGTTCGAGGAAGCGGCCCTTGACACAGAGATCCTTCCAGCCAGGTACTCCCTCCTCAACGGCGTAATCAGGCCGTTGACCGCTGCCCGTTGTGCCGGGGCGCATTCCGGCAGTTCATCGCCGGCTTCCCGGTTGACTCCTGGCGGAGGTCAATCGGGAAACTCTCGCGAACCTCGTCGGAACTGGGCTGAACTTGTTGGCGTTTCTCTGGACCCTCCGGCTTGGAGGGTACGTAGATCCGGGCAACCGGAGGGGGTCTCATGGGAGGGCACGAGTGATCAAGCCGTCACGCTGCACGAGTTGACTCCGCGGGGCGGAGGCGGCGCCAGAGTGGGTCGTGGCAGGGGGCGAGACGGATGCGGCGGACACGGGTCGGGGCCTCCCCACCGCAGGGCCACAGGGCTGTGGGTGCGACTCTTTTGTAGGGAGCGTTGACCTGCGTGGTTGCTGACCGGGGGTTGGTTCCCCTCGGGTTCCGGGGGTGGTGTTGTGGTTGGAGGAGGTCGAGCGGTGCGGTCGCGGGCACGGTGATGCGGCCGGTGTTGTGAGATGACGCGGGGAAGGAGTCCCGATTGATCACGGATCCGGTGATCATCCGGATTGGCCGGGTTGTGCAGCTGAGCCACGGCGGCGAGCGGGAGGCCGCTCGCCTCCAGTTCGCGGAGATCTGGGACGAGATCGGGGGTGAGCGGGGGGATCCTCTGCAGTGTTGCACGCTCGCGCATGCGATGGCTGATGTGCAGGACGACGTGCACGAGGAGCTGGTCTGGGACCAGCGAGCGCTGGCGGCTGTCGGCCGGATCACCGGTGTGCGGGTCGCGGAGGCCGGGGGTGTCGCTTCCGGTGGCCGGGCTGTACCCCTCGCTGCACCTGAACTTGAGCGAGTGCTATCGCAAGCTGGGCGATCTCGATCGTGCTCGTGAGCATCTCCAGCGCGCGCAGGAAACGATCGACGCGCTCGGCGATGACGAGTACGGGCAGCTGATCAGGAAGGGCCTGGAGGAGGCGGCTGAACGGCTGCGCTGACCTGGCATCGGTGACCGCAGAACCAAACGGTCGGGTAGCCCGAGGGCGAGATTCCCTCGGGCTGCCCGACCATCTGGAAATGGGGGTGCGCGGCCCACCGGTGAACGTCAGCCGCGCCCGGACTGTTCTGCGCCCAGACGCAGCCCAACTCCGCGGGTGCGGCGAGTTTGTCGGCTGGCGGCGACATCCTTGTCAGCGCGATCACGCGGCCCCGCGTCCGCGCCGGCACCTGCTCGCGTCCGCGCCGGCGGGGCCAGCCCTCCAGACCGGCCAACTCCCGCTCGCATAGCTGACCTTGCAGCGGTCCACCGTCCGCGCCGAGATCCCGGGCAACTCGGCTATGTCCTTCCGTCGCCGTCTCTCGTCGGACCACAGCACAATCCGCGCACGCAGAGCCGCATCAGCCGCAACACAGTGATAGGTAAGCAACTCCCGCAAAACTTCCCTCTGTTCAGAGGCGAGACGGAGGTTCATGCCAGGCCTAACGAGTCAGACGGCCTCAAGTGACAGCACAGGGATCACGCGGCACGAGTGGATCAGCGACGAAGGCGAAGGCGCCACGACCTGGATTGCCTCCGCGTCGCCCGGACTTGCACCCACACCGCCGCCCGCACCGGCACGCTGCCGCACGACACCGGCATACCCGTGAGCAGCATGTGCCGACACGCGTCCTAAACTCCTGTCGTGCCGAGTTCGCGATCTTGTAAAGGAAAGCTGTGAAGACACACATACGCGCGGGCAGGGTGGCCGCGGTTGCGGTGGCAGCCGTCGCTGGCACACTCGTTGTGGCCCCGAACGCCTCGGCCGACACCGGCTACGGCAAGACCATCGAGGCCGTCGCTTCGCCCGGCAAGTGCCTGGACGTGCGCGGCGGCGACCTGAGCAACGGTACGTCTGTGGAGCTGTTCGACTGCCACGGCGGCTGGAACCAGAAGTGGGATGTCGACTTCCCCGAGGGCCAGGTGCGCCTCTCCGGCACCAACAAGTGCCTCGATCTGCCGCAGTGGAAGAGCTACAACGGCTCGAAGTTGGAGATCTGGGACTGCAACGGGGGCGGAAACCAGTACTGGCGAACCACTCTCGCCCAGTTCGGTAGACCGGGCGCGGAGAACGACTACACCGTCGCGAACAGAAGCATGGTGGGTAGCTGGCGGTGCGCGGACAAGACCGACGGCCAGAGCTGGAACGGAAACCCGATCCAGGTCTGGGACTGCGACAACAACAACGCGAACCAGCAGTGGAGAATCCGGTGAAGCTCACTTCTCTCGCGGCTCAGTTCGGCGCCGCCGCGGCATCCGTGGTCCTGACCACCATCGGCCTGAGCGCGACGGCCTCCGCCGCGCCGCCGCCCGCCGACTTCCCGGTGGAGGTACGGCTGGCCGACACCAACAAGTGCCTTGACGTGCCGGGCGCGAACGCCTACGACGGGGCCCCGGCCACGATCTACGACTGCAACGGGACCTCCGCCCAGACGTGGATGCTGCAGTCGCTCAACTCGGACTCCAGCCACTTCGTCCTGAAGAACTGGGGCAAGTGCCTCGATGTTCCGTGGGCGAACAGCTACAACGGCGCCCAGCTTCAGGTCGCGCCCTGCAACTACAGCACGGCCCAGCAGTTTTGGGGCTACGCCCTGGGCTTCGTCGACCGCCTGAACAACAGCATCGGCGACGCCACGCGGTGCGTTGACTCCCCGAACGGGAATCTCAACAACGGAACCCGTGTGCAGCTGTGGGACTGCCACGGGGGCCTCAACCAGAAGTGGGAGATCCGCCGCCGCTGAAGGGGCACCGCCCTCTTTCTGCCCGCTGGCTCTGGCGCCTGAGCCAATGAAGATCACCGACGGGTTCCGTGCCGTATGCCAGAGCCGGCCGCACGAAGAAAAGGAACCATCCTGATGAAATCTGGAATACTCAGAGGATATTTACCGGGCAAGATGCTGGTCTCCCTCCTGATGGCGCTCTCGATCACCACTGGGCTACTGGGGGCGGCAGGGCCTGCAGCACATGCGGCCGATAACGCGGCCGATAACGACATAAATCTTGACCTGGACAATGCGGACGATGACGCCTATAAGAAGTTCATCGAAGCCATCCGGGAAAAGGTCGGCACAGGGAAGAGCCCGAATCCGGCTCATTCGAATGTGCTGTGGACCGGTCGCAGCAACGCCGACGAAGTGTTCCCTGTGACCCTGACCACCGACAATTCCGAGGTACGGGTCTTCATCCGGGCGTCCGATGTCTATGTCATCGGCTATTCGTCCGGCGGAGATTACTACGCGTTCGATGAAGACGGAATGCGGGATCGTCAGCTCGACGGCGTCCGCCCCGTGACTCTTCCCTTTTCCGGTCAGTACACGCAACTGGTGCGTGCCACTGGTCCTGAGGACGGGAGGCGGTCCATGCCAAACGTGCCGATAACGCGAGGATCGATTGCCGGCGCGGTACAGGTGCTCGACAGGGAAGATCCCGTCACCGGCAGATGGGCCGTAGCGCGAGCGCTCCAGACCGTGATCGTCACGCTCTCCGAGAGTGCGCGATTCAATGCAATATCCGAAGCAATTCGGCGAAATTGGTTCGGAGAGAGGGCGTTGGAGGGCCTCGCCACCCTTATTAATGACTGGCAGCCGATCTCCAACAGAATCTACGACTGGGAGGCCAGAGGAGAACCTGCCGACGAGCAGATGCGCGTGGGAACCGTCATGGTTCGCCTCACCCAGCTTGCCCGCATGGTGGCTGTCGGTCTGATGGTTCAGTGCGCCGATCGGTCTGGCACCTCCACGAGGCCCAGGACCAGCCGATCAGCCGCAGAATGCTTTGGTCTGGGAAATACCAGCCTGACGCCGCTGACCAACACGCGCAATTCGCATGTGTACTTCTTCAGTGGCGACAAGTACGCGGAGATCGACCCCGCGCCGGGTACCCACGACGACCGCGTGGTCGGCGGGCCCCGCCCGATCGCCGGAAACTGGCCCTCCCTGGACAAGGCAGGCTTCTCCTCCGGGATCGATGCGGCGCTCCCGGTCCCCGGCGCGAAGGGCGATGAGGCATGGGTGTTCGCCGGTGACCAGTACGCGCGTATCAGGTACACCCCGCACAAGACGGACGACAAGATCGTCGTCGGTCCGCTGCCGATCAAGGACAACTGGCCGTCCCTGACCAAGGCCGGTTTCGACTCCGGGGTCGACGCCGTCCTGCCCGTCCCCGGCAGCAGCGGTAAGGAGGCATGGTTCTTCCAGGGGGACCGGTACGTACGCGTCGAACTCGCCGTGGGCAGCAGGCGCGACACCGTCAAGATCGGCCCGCTGCCGATCGCGGGCAACTGGCCGTCGCTGACCCGGGCTGCGCAAGAGGCGGGCGGCAAGGACCACTACGCCGACTTCACCCAGCAGCTGACCGGCGCCATGCCCGTCCCCGATCACCCCGACGACGCGTACTTCTTCTCCGGTAGCCAGTACGTGCGTATCAAGGCCACCCCGGACTCCAAGGGCGACCGCATCGTCATCGGTCCCAAGACCACGGCGCAGGAGTGGCCTTCCCTGGTGGACGCCGGATTCTTCGTGACGAACGGCCGTAGCGGACGGGACGCCGTCGTCAAGAAGGATGTGTTCACGGACGACTTCAATGGTCCGGCCGGTTCCCAACCCGACCCGAAGAACTGGGGCTATGAGATTGGCGGCCATGGGTGGGGCAACAAGGAACGCCAGTACTACACCGACAGCGCGGACAACGCCCACCTCGACGGTGAGGGCCATCTGGTCATCGAGGCCCGTAAGGACAACACCAAGGGTCTGCAGTGCCACTACGGCCCGTGCGAGGTGACCTCGGCCCGGCTCGTCGGAGCGGGCAAGGTCACCACGAAGTACGGTCGCGTCGAAGCGAGAGTCAAAGTGACGGGCGCCAAGGGGGCCTGGCCGGCGTTCTGGATGCTGGGCGACAACATGCCCACCGACGGATGGCCGAAGGCCGGTGAGATCGACATCATGGAGAACATCGGCAACCAGCCCAAACGGCTCATGGGCACCGTCCACGGTCCCGGCTACAACGCGTCCGGCGGCATCGGCGGCGAGTTGATAAGCGACAAGCCGCTCGCTGACGACTTCCACACCTACCGTGTGGACTGGGGCCCGGACCGCCTTACGTGGTACTTCGACGGCAAGCCCTACCTGAGCGTCGGCAAGGAGGACCTGCGCGGCTACAGTTGGGTCTTCGACCACCCCTTCTACCCGATCCTCAACCTCGCCGTCGGCGGTGACCTCGGGGGCACCGTCACTCCGGGCGACTTCCCCACGAAGATGCTCGTGGACTACGTGAAGATCAGCGACCTGGGCGGAGCCAACCCGCCGGAGTCCAATTCGCCTACCACCGGCAAGGGTTGGCGCACCTGGCGGCCCGAGGCCCCGGCCGTCGCCATCCGCAGCACCGCGGACAACACGGTCCTCGACGTGGAGCACGGGTCCCGCGACAAGGGCGCCAAGGTCGTCACCTGGGACTACAACGACGGCGACAACCAGCGGTGGGCCCTGCTCCGGCACGCCTGGGACAACGACTTCATGTACCGCAATCTCGGCTCCCAGCTCGTCCTCGACAAGGACGGCAACGGAACCGGTGTGCTCCAGTGGGACTTCACCGATGCCAACAACCAGGACTGGATCTTCGCCAACGCTTCCGGAGGCGCCGAGGGCGAAGTACAGATCAAGAACGGTGCCAATGACGGATGCCTGACGAACAAGGGGCGCGGCAAGCAGGTCAACACCGAACCCTGCCGGGACGGTGACCGCAATCAGGTCTGGAGGCTCGACGACGTCCACCGCGGACCCGATCTCGGCAAGCCCGTCTGGGAAGACTGGCACATGGAAAGCAACAGCTTGAACATCGAGAGCGTTGTCAACGGCGAGGTCCTGGACGTCTACCAGGGTTCCAAGGGCGAGGCCGCCAAGATCGTCACCTGGAACTCCAACGGGCAGGAGAACCAGAAGTGGAGAATGTACCGGCGCACCACGGAGAACCGGTTCATGTTCCGCAACATCAACTCGGTCCTCGTACTCGACAAGAACCGTTCCGGGAGCCAGGTCGCGCAGTACGAGTTCGGCGGGAGCGCCAACCAGGAATGGACCTTCGAGGACACCGGGGACGGCACTGTCCGCATCCATAACGGCATGGGCGACGGATGCCTGACCAATACCGGTCACGGCAACCAGGTCAGCGTCACACCGTGCAAGAGCGATGACCGCAGTCAGATGTGGCGGCTCAAGGAAAGCGGGTAATACCCGGCACAGCGGGCAGACAGCGGGCCCCGGCGCAGCACCCCGCAGCGCCGGGGCCCGGCCGTACAACGGTCGAGACGCCGCTTCTACGCGCTTTGGTGAGCCGATCGCGGACGCGATGGGGGCTGGTCGGGGCCGCCGCGGAAGGGTGGCCCTGTGCCCGGAGGCGCCCTGCGGGCGGGTGCTGCGGCAGACCGCACCGGCAGGCCTCGGGCATGGAACAGCGCGGGAAGCACCAGCGTCGGATCCCCGGTCCTGCGTACGCCCTCCCACAGCGGCGCGGGCTCGGCGAACGCCTCCCGCAGCGCGGCAGCCGGCAACTGACCACCGTGGTACCGCGGATGCCGGTATCCGGCCGGCCAGGACACATTGCGCCGCTAGACCGGGTCGACAGGCCCGAGCACCCAGTACCGCCAGCCCGCCGCCCTACAGATCTCTCCAACCGCCGCAGCAAGAGACCTCTGACGCCGAGACAGCTCTGCCCTCCCTGTGCAGCCGGCGGGTACTCCCTGGCCGTCGGCCAGCCGGAGCATCAGCTGAGCAGCATGCGCCCGCACCCCGCTCGGCGTATGCCATCGCAGTTCCAGCGGCCGGGCGGCGAGGCCGCTGACGCGCGGGTCGCGGTCAAGCAGCATCACGTGCAGTCGCATCGCTGCGGACCCGTAGTGCACCAGCCAGGCGGCCGGTGTCTCACAGCGCACGGTGTGGTGGTGGCTGGCCCAGGCCCGCAATGGCCAGATCACCTCAGCCTATCGGCGTAGAGGCTTCACGTTCGATGACGTGTTGTGGTCCCGATGGGAGGGACTGGGCGGGAACGTTGCTGCGCTCCACCGCGAGTTGGAGGAAGCCGGTGACACCGCGCCGCTTCAGGGACGGCTTCCTTCGCCGGCACCGCGTCACTCATCGCCGACGGCGTGCGCCTGTACGTGCCGGGCGCGCATGTCGTCTCGACCCGCCAACTCGCGGATGTGACTGGCTCTCGCACACACTCTGGCCGCACAGGGCGTGCTGTGCGTATACGGCGATCCCGGGCAGGGGAAGACGGTTGCGATCCACCAGGCACTGCCTCCCGCGCCGTGTCGCGGTCCATCGCGTGCTGGTGGGGTGAGTGCCTGTTTGCGATGTTGGCGGGCGGAGGCGCCCGTTGTGGGCGGCTGGTTCGTGCTCTGCCGATGCTCGGTGGCCGAGAGTACGGTCTGCCCGGCCGGGATGCGGGCGGGGGCAGGGGGCTTCCGGCGTATCCGGCAGGGAGGGGCTTCTTCGTGATCACGCAGCGGTACGGAGACCTGGAGTTAGGGTTCACCACCTCCTACTCATGGCAGTCCAGGCCCCAGGGGGGACGCAGCCTCCCTGGGCAGACTTCTGGCTCCCGACCCCGCCAACGGGGTGGAAGGTGTTGGGCACGCTCTGGAGCGAGCTGGGTACGGATCCGCGTCAGCGGCTGGGCGCGCTGGTGCTCAAGGACGTGTCCGGCTCCGACCTCCTGCGGCCACCGGTGGACTACGAGCGGGTGTGGACGAGTGCGTATCAAGGGGCCTACACGATCTGGCGCCCCCGTCCGCCCGAGGGCTGTGTGGCCCTGGGCGACTTCTTCCAACTGGGTAGCGGCAAGCCGGAACTGACGGCGGTGACCTGCGTGAAGAAGACTCACCGGGGACACGACTACGTACGCCGTGCCGTGACCGGCCGCGAGAGCCTGCGGGGCATGAACGACGCCTGGTTCGGCATCATGTGCGCGTGGGGTGTGGAGGTGCCGCTTTACCCCAGTGGTGACACCAACGAGCACCTCTACGTGCCGGCGGGCCTGTTCACGGTCGCCCGTGGCATGGACAGGCCGGTCGAGACGGACGTGTCGTGGATCCTGGACCTGCCCGCGGCTGTCGAGAAGGGCCCGGACCCGGAACTGCCCCGGCTGACCTCCCACGACGAGCCGCCTCCGACGACCACGATGGTCACCGACCGCAGGGTGACCGTTCCGTACTCCATGGTCAAGGACGACGGCGTGGACGAACTGTGGAAGATCAGCAACTTGCCGTTCTACAAGATCCAGCGTAACCGCCACTACGAGCTCATCCTGTGGCGCAACAACCGCGACGGATCCGAACCGCAGCCCGACAGCGAGGCGGTCACCACCGGTGTCTCCCGCACACAGGGGGAGAGCTTCAGCCGGACCACGGGCATCACCGTCGGTGTCACCGTGGGCGTCGAGGCCAGCGCGAAGCTCTTCGGTAGTGGAACCACCACCACGGTCCAGACATCGGTCAGCACCACCCTGGAGGTGGGCTACGAACGGCGCTACGACATCACCACCATGGAAGAGAGGACCGTCACACGCACGCTGGTGACCCCACCGCGCAGCAGCGGCGCGCTGTGGATGGAACGCCATGAGCTGCTGCCCATCCGGGCCAACGGCGACCTGCTCAGCCCGACCGCCAAGCTGCCCTTCCGCACCGTCTACTACCACACCGGCCAGTACCCGCCCGCCTCCGAAACCGGTGTTGAGGTCCGCTACGAAGAACTGGACGTCAACGGGGACCCAGTGCCCGAGAACCTCCGCATTGGCATCCCCGCGCAGGACGAGGACGAAGCCAAGCCCGACGAGACCATCACCGCATAGGCTCACCAGCCTTCACGGGCCGCCCGCCCTCTGCCGTGCGGCCCGTGCCCGGAGGAACGGAGCTCCGTCGGCGTGACGACGGCGGTCAGGGCGGCCGGGGTGACGGCCTCGGCGCGCCAGCGGTCGCGGTCGTCGGCCGGCGCCGTGGCGACAGCGACGGCATGCGGGGCGTCTCGGCCATGCGATCGCGCCTTCCGGGGGCGCGGTCACATACCCCTGCCACTCGGACCACGGGCCTGCACGATCATCCGGGCAGGCCCTGTGGCAGGCGGAGGAGGAAGGTGGCGCCGCCTTGGGGGCCGGGGGCGAGCGTTTCGAGGGTGCCGTGGTGGCGGGTGGCGATGTCGCGGGCGATGGCCAGGCCGAGCCCTGATCCGCCGGTGTCGCGGTCGCGGGCTTCGTCGAGGCGGGTGAAGCGTTGGAAGATGCGTTCGCGGTCCGCGGGTGGGATGGGGGAGCCGTCGTTGTGGACCCGGAGGCAGGTGGTGGTGCCGGTCTGGTCGACGGTGACGGTGACGGTGACGGTGGTGCGGGCGTGGCGGAGTGCGTTGTCGAGGAGGTTGCGGAGCAGGCGGTGGAGTTGAAGCGGGTTGCCGCGGACGGGTGCGGTGGGCGGGAGGTGAGGGATGAGGTAGGGGCCGTAGGGGTGGCGCAGGCGCAGTTCATCGGTGAGTTCGCGGGCTGTTCCGGCGAGGTCGACCAGGGCGGCGGGTGGCTGGTGGGCGTGGGGGCGGGTGAGGAAGAGCAGGTCTTCGGTGAGCGCGTGGAGCCGGCGGGTGGCGGTGAGGGATTCGCTGGTGGTCCGGGGCCAGTCGGTGTGCTCGGGGTGGGCGAGGGAGATTTCGAGCCGGGTCCGGAGGGCGGTGAGCGGTGAGCGCAGTTCGTGGGCGGCATCGGCGACGAAGCGGCGCTGCTGTTCTGTGGAGTGCTCCAGGCGGTCGAGGGTGGTGTTGGTGGTGATGGCGAGTCGTTGGATCTCGTCCTTGGCGGGTGGCACGGGTACGCGCCGGGTGAGCTGGTGTTCGCTGATCTCGGCGAGTTCGCTGCGGATGGCGTCGACGGGACGCAGGGCGTGGCGGATCGCGACGTAGGCGGTGGCCGCTACGAGCAGGGCGATCAGTGGTACTCCGGCGAGCAGTGGCCCGTCGAGCCGGTCGACGGCGGCTTGTGCGGTATCGGGCAGGACGAGGACGTAGACGGTCAGGGTCTGCGGCCCGCGGGCGAACATGGTGCGGTCGTGGGGGCCGACGGTGACCGCGGCTCCCACCGCTGTCAAGGTGCGGTGCGCCAGCCGGACGGATGCGGCTGACGGCGGGTTTCCGTTCGGATCGGGCTTCGCTGTGCCGGTGTGGACCGTGACCGTGGCGTTCCAGCTGTTGGAAGCGTCGCGCGGCGCTGGGGGCACTTCGCGTTCGGGGATGTCGAGCCCTTCGCTGCCGTACCCGCTCGTACCGATGTGGCCGTCCCCGGTGATGACGACGTAGGGCCAGTCCAGGTTGGTCGGCGGCTTGTCCACCGAGCGGAGAATCATGTCGTGGGCGACCGTGCGGGCCTGGACCCGGGCTTTGTCCACGGTGCCGGCGTAGGTCGTGGCGTAGAGGTGGCCGCGCAGCCACCAGGCGCCGGCCGAGCAGAGCAGCAGGGCGACCAGGCCCGCGAGCAGCGCGGTGCGGCTGCGGGCGGGGAGGCGGTCAAGCATGCGTGGAGCTGTCGTCGGTGAGGCGGTAGCCGGCCCTGTGCACTGTTTCGATGCTGTGCCGGTCGAAGGGCGCGTCGATTTTGCGGCGCAGGGTGCTGATGTACACCTCGATGATGGAGGTGCCGCCGTCGTAGGCGTGGTCCCAGACTTCGTCGAGGATGTCCTGTTTGGAGATGACCTGGCCGTGATTGCGGGCGAGGCAGGCGAGGACCTTCAGCTCACGGGCGGTCAAGGCGATCTCCTGTTCGCCGCGGCCGCAGCGGTGGGTGCTGGTGTCCAGCCAGAGGTCGCCGGTGCGTAGCAGGCTGCCGGCGGTGGTGTTCTCGCCGCGGCGGCGGATCAGGGCGCGTAGCCGGGCGAGGAGCACGACGTAGGAGAAGGGCTTGGTGAGGTAGTCGTCGGCGCCGGTGTCGAGGCCCTCGGCCTCGTCGTATTCGCCGTCCTTGGCGGTGAGCATCAGGACGGGTGTGGTCACCCCGCTCTTGCGCAGTTCGGCGCAGACCCGGTAGCCGTGCACGCCGGGCAGCATCACGTCGAGGACGATCACCTGGTACGGGTTCTGCTGTGCGAGCTGCAGGCCGGTCAGCCCGTCGGTAACGTGCTCGACCGTATAGCCCTCGCGTCGCAGTCCGTCCCGCAGGGCACTGCCGATCTGCATGTCGTCCTCGATGACCAGGATGTCCATGTGTTCCAGGATCGCAGAATCGAACGGGGTCTCGATCCAGGACCTTAAGCGCGCTTAAGGCCCTTGAAGCGGATTCAAGATCCTTAAGGTCTCTTTGGGGCTCTCCTCCCTAACGTGCGGGCATCGGCCGAAATGCTGGTGATTCATGAACCGGCCGACTCATGAACTGGCCGGAGAACGAGGAGGGTCCGTGAGCGCGGACGAACGGACTGAGGTGCTCCCCACCGTGGAGGCGGACGGCGAACCGGCAACGCCGGTGCCCGGCGAGGGGGCGGGTGACGGGCACGGGCCGCGCCCGGTTTCCCGGAGGAAGTGGCTGATCGGCGCGGTGGTGGTGGGAGGACTCGCGATCACCGCGGGCGGCATCGCCTACACCTGGGTGCATGCGGACTCCGGCGGCCCCGCAGCCACGGGTCCCAGCGGCGGACAGACCATCGCAGTCGAGCGGACGGACCTGAGCCAGCAGAAGTCGATGTCCGGCACCCTCGGGTTCGGCGCCCCGGAAACCGTCAAGGGCCGTGCTTCGGGCACGGTCACCTGGCTGCCGAAGCCGGGCGACACCCTGGACCGAGGCGGCCAGCTGGCCCGGGTCAACGACCAGCCGGTGACTGTCTTCCGAGGAAGCATGCCTCTGTACCGGACGCTCGGCGCTCCGGCACCGCAGGCCGGCGACGGGGGCAGCGGCCCCAGCACGCCGAGCGCTTCTCCGGGCAGTTCTCCCGGCGGCACCACGAAGCCCGGGGCGCATCAGGCCGCGAACCCGACCGGCAAAGGCTCGCCGGGCGGTACCGGTACCGCACCGGGCACGACCGGCTCCGCCCCGACGGGCGGAGACACCACGAGCGACCAGGTTGCCGGCCCCGGCACCAAGGGCGCGGACGTCAAGCTTCTGGAAGAGAATCTCTACGCTCTCGGCTACCACGACTTCGGCCGTCCCGACGACACCCTCACCGACGCCACCGTCACCGCCATCAAGCGCTGGCAAAAGCACATGGGCGTGCAACAGACCGGCCGGGTCGCTCCGGGCGATGTGCAGGTACTGCCGGGCAAGGTGCGGGTCGGTGATGTCAAGGCGCACCTGGGTGACAGCGCGGCGTCGGACCTGATGGTGGTCACAGGCACCGACCGGGTGGTGACCGTGCCGATGTCCGTCAGCGACCTGAGCCTCGCAGGCGACGGCAGCAAGGTCAGCATCACGCTCCCGGGCGGTACGACGGCCAAGGGCGAGGTGGCCTCGGTCGGCACGGTCGCCGGCGGGGCGGCCGGAGGCCAGGGCGGCCCCGGCGACGGCAAGGCCTCTCAGGACGGTGCCACGCAGGAGGCCAAGGTTCCGGTGACCGTCACGCTCGACGATTCCCCGGAAGCGGCCAGACTGGACGGCGCCCAGGTCACGGTCGAGTTCGCCAGTGAAGTCCACAAGGGCGTACTGGCCGTTCCGGTCGGGGCTCTGGTGGCCCTGCGCGAGGGCGGGTACGCCCTGCAACTCCCGGCGGCCGCCGGTGCGAAGCCGCAGCTGGTGCCCGTGACGACCGGCATGTTCGCCAAGGGACTGGTGGAGGTCTCCGGGGCGGACATCAAGGAGGGCATGAAGGTGGTGACCACCACATGAGACCGGAAACACCCGCACCCCGAGCAACTACTGCCCGCACCACCGGGATTCACCGTCCTGCCGGTATCGCCGGAGCCCAGGCACCGGCCCTGGCTCCGCTCCCCGTCCTCGAACTCGACACGGTCTGGAAGAGCTACCCCGGTGGCGTGCACGCCCTGCGTGGCATCTCACTCTCCATTGCCCGGGGAGAACTGCTCGGTATCGTCGGCCCGTCCGGATCGGGCAAGTCCACTCTGCTGCACATCATGGGCATGCTGGACCGTCCTACCGAGGGGCGGGTCCGCATCGACGGCCAGGACATCGCCTCGCTCACCGACCGCGAGCTGTCCGCGTTGCGGGGGCGGACCCTCGGCTTCGTCTTCCAGCAGTTCCACCTCGTCGACGGCATGAGCGCCACGGACAACGTGTCGACCGGGCTCCTCTATGCGGGAGTTGCCAAGCGGCAACGCCGTTCCATGGCTCTTGAAGCGCTGGACCGGGTGGGGCTGGCCGACCGGGCGGACCATCTGCCGCACCAATTGTCCGGCGGCCAGAAGCAGCGTGTGGCCATAGCCCGTGCCCTGGTCACCCAACCTGCGCTCGTCCTTGCCGACGAGCCGACCGGCGCGCTCGACAGCCGTACCGGGGACGCCGTGATGGAGCTGATGCGTGGGCTGCACGCGCAGGGCACCACCATCGCGATCATCACCCATGACCGGGAACTGGCGGCCGTGCTGCCCCGGCAGGTGGAGATCCTCGACGGCCGTGTCCGTCGTGACACCAGGCACCCGACCGAGAACAAGGACGGTCTGTGATCCTCGTTTCCCTCTTGCGCAAACGTCTCCTGCGGCTCCGCCGACGGCCGGCCGGCCGACAGACGCAGCGGTACGTACCCGCCCGGCTCTCCGCCCGCGACGTCCTCGCCCTCGGTGTGCTGCGGTTGCGCGTCCGCCCGATGCGGGCGGCGCTCTCCGCACTCGGCATCTCCATCGGCGTAGCCACCATGATCGTGGTGGTCGGCATTCCCGCGTCCAGCAAGGCGGCCCTCGCCGAGCAGTTGAGCCGGCTCGGCACCAACATGCTCAAGATCAAGGCCGCCGGGGACAAAACCAGTCCGACCCCGCTGCCTGAACAGGCCGACGCCATGATGGCACGCGTCGGTCCGGTCACCTCGGCCGCCGAGATCGGCAAGATGACCGAAGTCTCCATCCGCCGCAACGAGAAAGTGGATCAGGGCGATACCTCCGGCGTCTCCGTCGTCGCCGCACGCGGCGATCTCAAGCACACCTTCGAGGCCGAGGCATGGGCGGGCACACTGCCGGAACAGGGCGCGGGAAAGCTGCCGTCCGTGGTGCTCGGCCCCACCGCCGCCCACAATCTGGGTATCACCAGCCTCGCCCCGCACAACGGCATCGGTCCTCAACTCCTCATCGGTGACAAGTGGTTCACGGTCACCGGGATCCTGCGCTCGATACCGCTGCTGCCCGAGCTGGACTCGGCAGCCATCGTCGGCTGGCAGGCCGCCAAGGACCAACTCGGCTTCGGCGGCCACCCCGACACGGTCTACCTGCGCGCCCGGGAGTCCGCGCTCGACGACGTACGCGCAGTGGCACCGGCCACGGTCAACCCACAACGGCCCGAGGCGGTCACCGTCTCCCGGCCCTCCGACGCCCTGGCCGCCAAGCAGATGACCGAGACCACGTTCTCCTCGCTCTTCCTCGGCCTCGCCGCCGTCGCCCTGCTCGTCGGTGGAGTGGGCGTCGCCAACACCATGATCATTTCTGTGCTGGAGCGCCGCACCGAGATCGGACTGCGCCGCGCCCTGGGCGCCGGACGCGGCCAGATCCGCATCCAGTTCCTCACCGAGTCCGTCGTGCTCTGCCTGCTGGGCGGTGGCGCCGGGGTCCTCCTCGGCACCGCCGGGGTAGCGGGCTGGGCACTCTCCCAGTCCTGGCCCGCCGTACTCCCGCTGCCGGCGGTCTTCGGCGGACTGGGCTCGGCGGTCCTGACCGGCGCTGTCGCCGGCCTCTACCCGGCCGTACGGGCCTCCCGCCTCACCCCCACCGAGGCGCTGGCGAACGCCTGAGACCCGCGCCACAAACCGACGGCCACCCCCTCTCGCCCTCGGCCGTCCGTCCAGTACCTCAGCGCATACGAGCCCGACCCGCCCAACCCGCACGAATAACGAACCGACAGGAGCTGTCGATGTTGCCCACCACCCCTCGCACACGCCGCCGTCACCTCACCGCCGTCTTGCTCGCGACCGCTGCCCTGGGTACGGCGTTGACCGGGTGCGGTGAAAAGGACAGCGGCGACACCAAGGCATCCGACCAGGTCCCCTCGCTCCAGAAGGGGGATGCACCGGGCAGCGCCGCGCCCTCCGCCGCCAAGAAGTACAAGGAAGGCAGCCCCGAACTGAAAAAGGCTCAGGACGCCTTTGGACAGGCATTCAACACCTGCGTGACCCGTACCGCCCAGAAGCTCGGCATCGAGACGCGCGTCCTCACCGAGGGCAAGGACAAAGGCAGCATAGCGCCGAAGGAAGACATGGGGCCCGTCACGTTCAAGGCCAACCATGTGATCGAGGGCAGTGAGCTCGGCAAGAAGTGGTACACCCAGGTGGTGGATCCGTGCAAGAAGGAGGTCCCTGCCCCGCAGGTCGAGGACGACGGGGACAAGGGAAAGGAACTGGCCGAGGCCAAGAAGAAGTACGAGTGCCTCAGCAAAGCCGGCCTCAGCGATCTCCACGAGCCGACTGAAGACAACACGGCGCTCTTCACCTCGGAGGGGATGGCGAAGTACTTCAGCGGGAGCCCCGACCCCAAGAGCAAGGAAATCCTGCAGAAGTGCGGCATCGGCGGCGGCAGCTGAGCCTCGATCCCATCGTCCAGAAGGTCACTCAAAGGCCTGTGAATCCTGGCCGGTTGGCCACCGGACGCCAGATCGGTCCCCCCGGCGTACCCCACGGGATGTCGATGCCTGTCCGGACGCACCGGGGGGTGCCTCTATGTCCTTCGTCAAGCGAAGCGAGGCGTTCGGGGTTCGTAGAAGGTGCCGTCGCGGAGCATCGCGAACAGCACGTTGATGCGTTGCCGGGCCAGGCGGAGAAGTGCCTGGGTAT